>CAYNNX010000027.1:0-35280 GCA_964398515.1 uncultured Streptantibioticus sp.
GCGCCCCGCCGCCGGGCCTGCGGAACCACCCGGCCGCGGCACACCGCCGGGCCGGTCCGCCCCCGTCCCCACACCCGCACCGCGCCCGCAGCCGCGCCCGACCGCGGTGCTCGACGAGGCCCACGTCGGTGACATCGAAGGGGCCCTGGGGCGCATCCGGATCGACGAGGCGGACTCCAGCCACAGCCTGAAACGGCGGCTGCTCACCTTCCTGGCGATCGTCGGCCCAGGCCTGATCGTGATGGTCGGCGACAACGACGCGGGCGGCATTTCCACCTACGCCCAGGCGGGCCAGAACTACGGCTACAGCCTGCTGTGGGTACTCCTGCTGCTCATCCCGGTCCTCATCGTCAACCAGGAGATGGTGGTGCGGCTCGGCGCCGTGACCGGCGTCGGACACGCCCGGCTGATCAACGAGCGGTTCGGCAGGTTCTGGGGCTGGTTCAGCGTCGGCGACCTGTTCGTGCTGAACTTCCTGACGATCGTCACCGAGTTCATCGGCGTCTCGCTCGCCCTGAGCTACCTCGGCGTCAGCAAGTACGTCGCCGTGCCCGTGGCCGCCCTGACGCTGGTGGCGATCACTGCCAGCGGGAGCTTCCGCCGCTGGGAGCGGGCGATGTTCGTGTTCGTCGCCGTCAGCCTGCTGCTGGTGCCACTGGCCCTGCTGTCGCATCCGCGCTACGGCTCGGCCGCGTACCACCTGTTCGTGCCGGGCATCCAAGGCGGCGCATCCGCGAACGCGGTGCTGCTGATCATCGCGATGGTGGGGACCACGGTCGCCCCTTGGCAGCTGTTCTTCCAGCAGTCCAACATCATCGACAAGCGGATCACACCGCGGTTCATCGGCCACGAGCGAGCCGACACCGTGCTGGGCTCCCTGGTGGTGGTGGGCGGCGCGATCGCGATCGTCACGGTCGCCGACTACGCGGTCCGCGGCACCCGCGCGGCCGGGCACTTCACCGACGCGCTGGGCGTCGCCACGGCGCTCGGCGGTCACAGCCACGTGCTGGGTGCGCTGTTCGCGGTGGTGCTGCTGGACGCCTCGATCATCGGCGCCGCCGCGGTCACCCTGGCCACCAGTTACGCCTTCGGCGACGTGTTCAACCTGCGCCACTCCCTGCACCGCAGCTTCGGCGAGGCCAAGGCGTTCTACGGCGGCTATGCGGGGATGGTGCTGGTCGCCGCCGCCATCGTGCTGATCCCCGGCGCGCCGCTGGGGCTGATCACCACGGCGGTTCAGGCCCTGGCCGGGCTGCTGCTGCCGTCCGCCAGCGTCTTCCTGCTGCTGCTGTGCAACGACCGTGCGGTGCTCGGCCCGTGGACCAATCCGCGCTGGCTCAACGCCCTGGCCTCCGTGATCATCGCGGTGCTGCTGATGCTCTCCGGGATCCTGGTCGCCACCACGCTGTTCCCGTCGCTGGACACCACCCGGGTCGCCCTGTGGCTGACCGGGACCCTCGTCACCGGACTCCTGGCCGCCGCCGTGGGGCTGCGCGTCGCCCGCGCCCGTCGCGCCCCCGGCGCGCTCCCGGCCCCGGCGGTCCCGCGTGCCGAACGCGAGAGCTGGCGCATGCCGCCCCTGGCGCTGCTGGAGCCGGTCGTCTGGTCCCCGGGGCTGAGACTCGGAATGAGCCTGCTGCGCGGCTACCTGGTGATCGCCGCGCTGATGCTGCTCGTCAAGGCGGTCCAGATCGCGTGAGCCGGGTGAGCCGGGAGTGCGGACCGACACCCCACCGGGTGCGCCGCTGCCCTTAGACTGCTGCCTTCGTGAGCCTTGGACGCGCTTCGGGCGCGCGCACCCAGCATGCGAGGCGGACGGGAGTGGTACCGGTGGCTGCAGCGGTGGCGAACCGCGACGAGCCCGATGCCGACGTGCTGCAGGAGGCAGCGGCGGCGTTCGGGCTGCTGGCCTCTGCCGCGCGCCTGCACATCGTGTGGGTGCTGGCTCAGGGTGAGTGCGATGTCAGCACCCTCGCGGTGCGGGTGGGAGGAGCGTTGCCCGCGGTCAGCCAGCACCTCGCCAAGTTGAAGCTCGCCGGTCTCGTGCGTTCGCGACGTGAAGGGCGCCGCCAGGTGTACTTCGTGGACGACCCCAACGTGGTGGCCATAGTCCGGCTCATGGTCGGCCAGCTCGCCGCCCGCCGCGCCGGCTCTCCGCAGCCACGTGATCTCGGTGCGTGACGCGGTGCCGGCCCGGCGGGCGCGACGGCACTCGGCGTCCCCGTGGCCGCGGTGCCGGGTGACGGGAGGCGGCCGGTGACGGGCCGCACGGACGCGGCCCTGGACGGGCACGAGGAGCTCGGGCCGCGGTCGGGCGAGGCGTCCCCGGCGCGGGCGCCGGGCGACGGGCTCGCCTCGCTGAGCACCGTCGAGGTGCTGCGGCGGCTGGACACCAGGCCGCGCGGCCTGGTGGAGGGCGAGGCGCAGGACCGACTGCGCCGGTTCGGCGAGAACACCGTCGTGCCGCACCGCGCGCCCGCGTGGCCGCTGCGTTTTCTGCGTGCTCTGCGCGATCCGTTCACCGCCGTACTGCTGTGCCTGGGAGTCTGCTCCGCCCTCGCGGGGTCCCGGGGCACCGCGTGCGTGATCGCGACGCTGGTGGTGGTGAGCTGTGTGCTGCGTACCGCGGGCGAGTACCGTGCCGACCGGTCGGCGGCCGCGCTGCGCGACCTGGTGGCCGGCACCGCGACGGTGCAGCGCCGGGCGACCGAGGACTCCCGCCCGCGCTCCCGCGAGATCCCCGTCGAGGAGCTGGTCCCCGGTGACGTGCTGCACCTGGCGCCCGGGGACATGGTCCCAGCCGATCTGCTGCTGCTGCGCTCCGACGGCCTGACGGTCCATCAGGCGGCGCTCACCGGCGAGTCCGCTCCGGTGCCCAAGTGCGTCGAGGGCGCGGCCGCCGCACCGGGGAGCCCGCTGTTCGACCTGCCGAATCAGTGCTTCGCCGGCAGCAGCGTGGCCACCGGCACCGCGACCGCCGTCGTCACCGCCACCGGCCGGCGCACCCACTTCGCGTGTGCGCACCAGGGCCAGGTGCGGCGCCGGGCGAGCGCGTTCGACCGGTCCGTGAACGGGATCTCGTGGACGCTGATCCGGTTCATGATGCTGACCGTGCCGCTGGTGCTGGCGGTCAACGCCCTGGTGGCGGGGCGGGGTCTGGAGACCCTGCCGTTCGCGGTCACCGTCGCGGTCGGGCTCACCCCCGAGATGCTTCCGGTGGTCGTGACCACGGCTCTGGCGCGGGGAGCCGCCGACCTGGCCCGCAACGCCGGGGTCATCGTCAAGCGGCTGGCCGCCCTGCACGACCTGGGCGCGATGGACGTGCTGTGCACGGACAAGACCGGCACCCTCACCCGGGACCGGCTCACGGTCGCGTGCAGTCTCGACGCTTCGGGCCGCCCCGATCCGCAGCCGCTGCGGTGGGCGGCGGTCAACAGCTTCTGGACGATCCAGCTGGCCGATCTGCCCTCGGCCGACGCCCTGGACGAGGCGCTGCTGGGCTTCGCCGACGACCTCGACGGCGAGGAGACGATCGGTGCCGCCACGGGCATCGGGGTGATCCCCTTCGATCCGTCCCGCCGTCTGTCCACCGCCGTCGTCACCCGGCCCGGCCGCTTCGGCGTGCACACGCTCGCGGTCAAGGGGGCGGTCGAGGACGTCGTCGACCGGTGCGTGCTCGATCCCCGGGAGCGGGAACGGGTGCTGCGGCTGGCGGCCGAGCAGGCGGAGGCAGGGCTGCGCCTGCTCGCCGTCGCGACGGCGGAGCGCCCCGCACGGACCCGCCCGTACACCCCGGCGGACGAGCGTGGCCTGACGCTGGTGGGGCTCGTGGGGCTGCGGGACGAACCCGCCCCGACCGCGGCCGACGCCGTTCGCGCTCTTCACCGGCGCGGTGTGGCGGTGAAGATCCTCACCGGCGACCACCCCGGGACGGCCGCGCGGGTCTGCCGTGACCTGGGCGTGGACCCCGGTGACGTGGTCACCGGTGACCGGGTCGACGCCCTCGACGGCGCCCGGCTGGCCGAACTGGCCGCCGTCACCACGGTGTTCGCCCGCTGCACCCCGGCGCACAAGGCACGGGTCGTGCGCGCGCTGCGCGACGCCGGGCACACCGTCGGCTTCCTCGGCGACGGCGTCAACGACGTGCCGGCCCTGCACGCCGCGGACGTGGCCGTCGCCCCGCGCACCGCGGTCGACGTCACCCGTGAGGCCGCCCACGTCGTGCTCGCCGCCAAGGACCTCACCGCGGTAGATCACACCGTGGCCATGGGCCGCCGCAGCACCGGGGCCATCACCACGTACCTGCGGATCGCGGTCGCCTCCAACCTCGGCAACGTCATCTCGATGCTCGTCGCGGGCGCGATGCTGCCGTTCCTGCCGATGCTGCCCATCCAGGTCCTCATCCAGAACCTGTTCTTCGACGCCGCGCAGCTCGCCTTCGCCTTCGACCAGAGCGAGGCCGCCGGCCCCGCCCGCCCGACGGCGCTGCGCCCGCGCGCCTTCAGCCGGTACATCACCCTCTTCGGGCTGATCAACGCGGCAGCCGACCTCGCCACGTTCGCCGTCCTCGAACTGGTCGCGCCGTCGGGCGCGCACGGCGGCGGGCAGGTGGCGTTCCACTCGGGCTGGTTCACCGAGAACCTCATCACGCAGGCCCTGGTGATGCTCCTCCTGCGCGGCGCGCGCGGCCGGGTGCCCCGTCCGCTGCGGATCGCCACGGGCGCGCTCGCCGCCGTCGGCCTGCTGCTGCCGCTGGTCCCGATGGCGGGAGAGCTGGGTCTGACGGCGCTGCCGCCGCTGTACTACCCGCTGCTCGTCGTCGTCCTCGCGGCCTACGGCGGGGCGCTGGCCGCCGCCCGTCGTTCGGCGGCCGGCCGGCCGGGGGACGACCGGGTCTGAACGGCGTGGCCGACGCCCTGCCCGCGCCCTACACGTTGACGCCGTAGTCCCCCGCGATACCGACGAGGCCCGAGGAGTATCCCTGGCCTATGGCGCGGAACTTCCACTCGTCGCCGTACCGGTAGAGCTCGCCGAAGACCATGGCGGTCTCGGTCGAGGCGTCCTCGGTCAGGTCGTAGCGGGCCAGCTCCCGGCCGTCGGCCTGGTCGACGATCCGGATGAACGCGTTGCGGACCTGGCCGAAGTTCTGCCGGCGCTGCTCGGCCTCGTAGATGGAGACGGGGAAGACGATCCTTCCGACCTGCGGCGGCACGGCCCCGAGATCGACCTTGATCTGCTCGTCGTCGCCGTCGCCGCCTCCGGTGAGGTTGTCACCGCTGTGCTCGACCGAACCGTCGGGGCTGACGAGGTTGTTGTAGAAGACGAAGTGCCGGTCGGACAGCACCCTGCCGTCCACGCCGCACAGCAGGGCGGAGGCGTCCAGGTCGTGGTCCGCACCGGTGGTGGTGCGCACGGCCCAGCCCAGACCGACGACGACCTCGGTCAGCCCCGGGGCCTGCTTGCTCAGCGAGACGTTTCCGCCTTTGGACAGGGTCACGCCCACGGTCTACCTCCACGTGCTGGTGCGGTTGCGCCTGCGCCGGTTCTCACCGGTGCTGACGCGGCACCTGCCAGGACGGTTCCCCAGTTGCGCAACAATGCCGAAACCGCAGGTCATCCCCTGTTCCGCGGGCGGCCGGGGCGCTCGGGTGGAGCACTGCGGCGACCTACGGGATAATTCTGGATAGTTGCCATATTGCGCAACCAAACGACCGTCTCGGGTGGTGACGGCTCCTACCACGCACTCCATGCGGATGAGGTGTGACGATGGCGGGCAGTGACGAGGTCAGGGGAGACGGGTCCGGTGACGGGGCTGTGCGGCGCCGCAGGCGCAGGAGATGGATCGCGGCAGGCGGCCTGTCGCTCGCGGCCCTGCTCGCCTCGGGCGCCGGGACGCTCTACCTGCACTTCGACGGCATCATCAAGACCTTCGGGCTCAAGGGCCTGAGCCGCAACCGTCCGGCGCCGGGCGCCGCCGGGGTGAACGTCCTGTTCCTCGGCTCGGACTCGCGCGCCGGAGCGAACAACCGCTACGGCGGCGGCACGGGCACCGTCGGCCACTCGGACACCGCGATCCTGCTGCACGTCTACGGCGACCACAGGCACGCTCTCAGCGTCTCGATACCGCGCGACGCCCTGGTGGACATACCGCCGTGTCTGCTTCCCGACGGCACCTGGTCCCCGGAGCGGCACCACGCGATGTTCAACTCCGCCTTCGCGACGGGCGGTTCGGCGTCGGGGAATCCGGCGTGTGCCCAGAACACGGTGGAGAGTCTCACCGGGGTGCGCGTCGATCACACCGTCGTCGTCGACTTCTCCGGATTCGCCGCGATGACCTCCGCGATCGGCGGCGTCGACGTGTGCGTCCCGGACGACATCCACGCGGGAGACCTCGACCCCGGCCTCGGCCGCCGTGGGCCCCTGCTGTTCCCCAAGGGCATGCAGACCCTCTCGGGCCAGCGGGCCCTGGACTACGTGCGCCTGCGGCACGGCATCGGCGACGGCTCCGACATAGGGCGCATCCGGCGGCAGCAGGCCTTCCTGGCGAGCCTGATCAGGAAGGTGCAGAGTGAGGGCTTCAACCCCGCCACGCTGCTGCCGCTGGCGAACGCCGCCGTGGGCTCGCTCACGGTCGACCCCGGCCTCGGTTCGGCCGACCGGCTGCTGGCCTTCGCGCTGTCGCTCAAGGACATCAGCCCGCGCGACATGCGGTTCGTCACCGCGCCCTGGCGCTACGACGGCCAACGCGTCGACCTGGTGCAGCCCGACGCGGACGCCTTGTGGGCCGCCCTGGAGGCCGATCGCGCCCCAGACGGCCTGACGACCGCGGGCGGCCGGAACAACGGGGCCGACGGGCCCGCGCCCGACTCCCCCTCGACTGGCCCCGGACTGCCGTCGGCCGACGCCGGGGGGACGGGTGGCGAGGCCCGTTCGGCCGCCGACGATCCCTGCTCGAACCTCACCTTCGGGTGAACCTCACCGCGACGGTGCCCGCTCCACCGGTCAGGGTGCGGAGACGGGCACGTCCGGACTGGCCGCGTAGGCCTGCGACGGGGTCATGGCGACGCCGTCCACCTGGACCGTCTTGAAGGTGCTCACCTGCGCGCACTGCTTGGGCTCGTCGGCCGTCTGCGCATGGGCCCCGGTGACCGCGGCCCTGGTGTCGGCGGGCGCCGGTTTCGACGACCCCGGACCGGGCGGGAAGGCGGTGCCGTCGGTCCAGTCGGCGCCGATGACGACGGTCACCTCGGAGACGGCGCTGTCCTGGTGCAGGTGGCTCGCGGGGATCCGCAGGGCGCGTGCCACGGACCGGGCCTCGGCGGCCTTCCCCGGTGCGTACCGCACCGCCGTGGTGGCGGCAGGGCGGGGAGCCTTCTCCCACCCTGTCCGCCGGCTGAAGCCGTCGTCGATCAGCGCCGTCGCGATGTCCGGGGCGCGCCCCGCGATCCCGCTGCCGTTCTGGACGGTCACCGCGATCTGCGAGTCGGGCACGGCCGGGGCGGAGGACGCGGCAGCCGTTGCGGTCGAAGTGGCGGTGGCCGCGCCCGACTTGCCACCGCCCGCGGTGGTCAGTGACTGGTCGTTGGTGATCGCGTCGAGCAGGTTGCGCGCGGCGGGGGCGATCACCAGCCGGTCGGCGTTGTTCGGGTCCGGCACCGTCTGCATGGTGGTGAAGGTGATCCGGTCCGTCGGCACCTTGTTCAAGTCGTTTGCCAGACCCAGGAGTCTGGTGATGCTGTCGAGCCCGGTGTCCACGGTCAGCGCCTTGGTCGCCGCGTCGGCGAGCCCGTACAGCGCGCCGGGGTCGGTCAGCGTGCCCGCGTCCTTGAGCGTGCGGATCATGGAGGAGAGATAGATGTGCTGGCCGACGGTGCGCCCGAGGTCGCCGCCGTCGCCGAAGCCGTGCCGGGTACGCAGGAACTCCAGCGCAGAGACGCCCTTGAGGGTATGGGTGCCCTTGGCCAGCTTCAGGTGGGAGTAGGGGTCGTAGACGTTGTCGCTGACGCAGACCGGGACTCCGCCGACGGCGTCCGACATGCGCACCACGCCACCGAAGTCCACCAACATGAAGTGGTCGATGGGGATGCCGGTGAGGGTGTGAACGGCCGCCACCTGACAGGCCGGGCCGTGGGAGAGCGCGCTGTTGATCATACCGTTCTGCTCCGGCACGGCCTCGCCGGTCTGGGAGTCCTTGCACGCGGGCAGTCGCGTCACGGTGTCGCGGGGCACGCTCATCACGGTCGCGTTGGAGCGGTCCGCCGAGACGTGCACCACCATCTCGACGTCCGCGTTGGCGCCTCCGCCTCCGCAGTCGCCGCCGAGCTTGCAGTCCTCGGCGGTGTTGCGGGCGTCGGAGCCCATCATCAGCACGTTGATCGGGGTGCGCCCGAAGGCGTCCGGCTTCTCGTCGCCGTTGCCCGATATGGGCACGCCCTTGATGTTGCCGTTGAGGTGCAGGTACAGCACCGCGCAGGCGCCGGTGAGGACCAGCACGAATGCGACCGCGACCAGCGCGATCCGCTTGCCCAGGCGGCCCTTGCCGCCCCGCCGGCCCTGGCGCCCGGCCTTGCCCCCGGGCCCCCCCGAGCTCCCGCCGTCGCTCGTCGCAGCACCTTTGCGGTGCGATACGTCGGTCATGCCTCACCTTTACGCGGTCGAGCCGGGCCGTTCCGGCGGTTACCCCTGCCACCGCAGCCGATGGAGGGATTGCGGTCGCATGCAGCCGTGGCCGGGCGGGAACACGCACTCGATCACTTCTGCTTGGTTGCGCAATGTAGCAAGCGTCTGTGAGAAACGTGTAAGCAGGCGCTTGGGATCAACACCCGCCGCGGCGGTGGCCGATCCGGGATCTGCACGAAACGTCATGTCGCAGAGGGTAAGGCCTCGGCCACGGCGCCCGTGTCCGCAAGGCCCGGTAAAGTGCCGCGGAGAGCCGTCCCGGGCGCCTTGTGCCGATCTCTCCGCGAGGGATACTGACCACTGGGGGCCGGACGCCGCCGCCCGGTCCGCCACCGGGTTTCGCCTCCGATCGCGGAAAGGGGGCCGCACGATGATCCTTGACACCGGTGATGAGCTCGTCGAGTTCATCTGCCCGCGATGCGCCCACCGCTGGACGCACTCCTACGGCTTGGTCCACTGCGAACGGCCGAGCGGCGAGGCGGAGGACTACTTCACCGAGGAGGGACTGCGGGTGATGTCCCCGTACACCCCGGACGGCTCACCGCCGTGCCCGCGTTGCGCGTCGAGCACGGTGGGCCGGCTCGTCGCACGGCGGCCCGCGAGAAGGCGTGCGGTGGACGAGGGCGGAGCCAATCCGGTCCAGCGGTCCGGCCGTTGACACCCCTTCCGGTACTCGTCACTCGTTTTCGAAGCTCTCCTCAACACGGATGACCGCGTTGGGGCACAAGGAAGCGGCCCGGCGTGCCGCGTCGTGCAGTTCGGGCGGGGGCCGGTCGTCGAGAAGGACGACGGTGCCGTCCTCCTCGGACTGGTCGAAGAGGTCCGGCGCGCTGAGGACGCACTGCCCGGCGCCCCGGCAGCGTTCGTGGTCGACGTGGATCTTCATGGTGTGCGCATTCATGGTGCGGTCACCCGTCCCAGGTGAGCGGAAGGGCGTGGACGCCGTAGATGAACCTGTCGTCGCGCATCCGGATCCGCTCCGGCGGTACGGCCAGGCGCAGTCCGGGGAAGCGGCGGAAGAGGGCGGGGAAGGCGATCTCCATCTCCACGCGGGCCAGTTGCTGCCCCAGGCACTGGTGGATGCCGTGGCCGAAGGCGACGTGCTGGGAGGGCTCCCGGGTCACGTCGAACTCGTCCGCCCTCGGGAAGTGGCCGGGGTCCCGGTTGGCGGCCGCGAGTGCGGCGACGACGGTCTCCCCGGCGCGGATCCGCCGCCCCGCGATATCGACGTCCTCGCGGGCGACCCTGATGGTGCCGAACTGCACGATCGTGAGGTAGCGCAGGAGTTCCTCGATCGCCCGGCCGATGTGCTCGGGGTGGTCGCGCAGCACGCGCAGCTGGTCCGGGTGGCGCAGCAGGGTGTAGGTGCCCAGCGCCAGCATGTTGGCCGTGGTCTCGTGGCCCGCGACCAGCAGCAGGCGCCCGATGCCGTTCAGCTCCTCGTCGGTCAGGGACACCGGGGCGTCCGCGGCGATCAGGTGGCTGAGCAGCGCCTCGTCGGGGTGCGCGCGCTTGGCGGCCACCAGGCCCGACATGTACCGGCACAGCGCGTAGTGCGCCGCCAGCGCCTCGTCGTCGGTCGTGTCGAGCCCGAGCAGGGTGGCGGTCCACCGCTGGAACTCGCCGCGGTCCTCATAGGGGACGCCTAGCAGCTCGCAGATGACCAGTGAGGGGATGGGCAGCGAGAACGCCTGGACCAGGTCCACCGGGGGGCCGCCGCGCTCCATGGCGTCGAGATGGTCGGCGACGATCTCCTCGATCCGCGGGGCCAGGGCGCGCATCCGCCGCACCGTGAAGTAGCGGGTGAGCATGTGCCGGTACCGGGTGTGTTCGGGGGGATCCATGTCGAGGAGCATTCCGGCGCGTGACGCGGGGTCGCTGGGGCGTGGGACGCTCCGGCGCACCGGTGAGGAGGCGCGCATCCGGTCCGAGCTGAAGCGTTCGTCGGCCAGCAGTGCGCGCACGTCCTCGTGGCGGGTGAGCAGCCAGCCGAGCTTTCCGTCGGGGAAGGCCAGCCTGGCGATCGGCTCCCGGTCGCGCAGGAGCCCGTACTCCTCGGGCGGGTCGCAGGGGCGGCTGCGGTGTGTCGGCAGGGTCACCGCAGCGGGCGGGATCGTGCTCATGGGGAACCGCTCCCTTCCTCGGCCGCCGAAGACCGGCGCGGCGCGGGGTCCTCGTCGGCCCTCCACTCCCAAGGTAGTACGACATCGTTCTATCCGGGAGGGGGTGCGGGTCACCGATCGCGGGGCTCGCCGGATGCCGGGGGGCCGAGCAGCGGGGCCAGCGTTCCGTCCACGATGCGGTCGACCAGGTCGCGGCCGGGTCCCTCGTCCATGACGAGAACATGCATCAGCACGAGCGCGAAGGGCATCTCCAGCAGCAGCTCCTCGTCGACTCCCTCCGGGATCTCACCGCGTCGGCGCGCTCTGGCCAGGGCCGACTCCGCGGCCCGGCGCACCGGGCGGCGCAGCCGCTCACGGCGCAGGCGGGCGAGGTCGGCGTCGGTCCTGCTGCCCTCCAGCAGGGCGATCACCAGCCCGCGGTCGTGTTCGGTCCAGCCCGCGAGCCACGACGCCAGCAGGCGCCGCATGTCCTCGGGGAAGGAGCCGACGTCCTCGTCGGCGATGTCCGGCTGGTGTTCTTCGAGGGCGTCCACCACCAGCTGCGCCTTCGACGGCCACCGCTGGTACAGGGTGGCCTTGCTGGCCCTGGCGCGCTGTGCGACCAGGTCCATGGTCAGCCGCTCGTACCCGACCTCGGCGAGCAGCGCGAGAACGGCGCCGAGCACCTCTCGCCGCCGCCCCGGGTTGCTCAGGGGGACCTTGCGCAGCCTCCCGGCGCCATGGTCGCCGGATCCCGCGATGCCGCTCGACACCCGGCCCTCACCTCCTGCTCGCCGCCCGGTCACGCCCCGTTGAT
The DNA here is from genome assembly GCA_964398515.1 of uncultured Streptantibioticus sp. Taxonomy (GTDB): domain Bacteria; phylum Actinomycetota; class Actinomycetes; order Streptomycetales; family Streptomycetaceae; genus CAYNNX01. Next base: position 11,599 of record CAYNNX010000027.1, read on the forward strand.
TGCACGGTAGCCCCGCTCACCCTCCCATGCCCTCACCCTGCCGCGATCCGGGTCAAGTCGCCTTGTGGCGCTGGTAGTAGCGGGCCGCGCGGGCACGGTTGCCGCAGCGGGAGGGCGAACACCAGCGGCGGCGCGGGTGGGTCGGCAGGAAGAGCATCACGCAGTCGTCGGCCTCGCACTCGGGGACCGTGGTGACCGCGGGGTCGGTGAGCAGATCGGCGGCGGACTCGGCGAGCCGCGCCGCCGGGCGGACGCCGAAGGGCCGGTGCGGTGCGGGCGGGCCGTGACCGATACGCCGTCCCCCGCCAGCCGTCGGATCGCGGGGCGGCGTGCTGGGCCTGGTTGGCCCCCCGCAGCGCGGCAGGCGGCGGGGGCTCGCCGCGGCGGGCGCGGTCCACGGCCAGCGGCCGTGTGCTCGCGCACCGCCTGAACGGCGGCCAGGTCGGCCCCGGTCACCGCCCCCCAGGCGGTCGGCCTGCAGGGCCGGCCACGACCGCAGGCCGCCCCGCGTGGCGAGCAGATCGACCGGGCCGTCCGCGGTACGGGGCCGCGTGTTGACCAGGTCGAGGGCGAGCGGCTCGCCCGTGAGCAGGTTGAAGACCATCCGGACCGTTCATATGCCTGATGGCACGTCGCAGCCTTGACACATCAGACGTCCCACCGGCTACGAATACCGCCCTGCGGCCCGAGGCGGCGGTCCGCGACCCGCTCACCCCGGCGGCGACGCGCGGCCGGTACGAGGGCGGCGCGAGCGATCCGAGACTGATCGTGCCCGACGGCTGGCTCCTCGACCGGCACTTTCCTCGACCAGCCGGGCCGGACCCGGCCGACGTAGGGCGAGTTGCGGGTGCGGTGTACTGCGGTCAGGAGCGGGCCAGCTCCTCCAGGCGTGCGTGGAGGTGGTCCACGTATCCCTCGCTCTCCGGCTTCATCAGGACGCTGCGCAGGATGCGGGCGCTTTCGGCGTCCCGCGCGATGCCGGGGTGACGGCTCGTCAGCCGGTCGGCGGCGACCCGCAGGGTGCTCACGAACACCGGGTCCACCGGGTCGTCCATCCCGGCCGCCAGGATGCGTGCGCTGGACTCGTCGATCCGCGACACGCAGGCGGGGTCGGTCACCGGGAAGTAGCCGACGATGTCGAGCTCCGGCGGCTGGAAGAGCTCCAGGCACTCAGAGGTCTCGATGAGGTCCGCCCAGTGCAGGGCCGCCCGGCGCCCGGCCGCGAGCACCTTCCCGAGACCCTGCGGGGTGGGCGGCAGGAGCTCGAAGGTCAGCCAGAGGGCGGCGGCGGCCGCACCCGCCCGGGAACACTCCAGGCTGGTCTCGCCCAAGTGCAGGTCCTGCGAGGTGAAGTAGGTGTACGGCGAGTCGTGCAGGTAGAAGCGGCCCACGGCGGGGTCCCGGAAGAGGACGGCGCCGCAGCCGTAGGGCTGGAGGCCGTGTTTGTGCGGGTCGACGACGATCGAGTCGCACCGGGCGATGGCCCGCCACGGGGCTTCGGGCAGCCCCTCGGGGCCGTCCGCGCCGGCCAGCAGTGTGAAGAAGCCCCCGTAGGCGGCGTCGACGTGGACGCGGACCCCGTAGTGCTCGCACAACGGCAGTGCCTCATGGACCGGTTCGACGGCCCCGAGGCCCGTCGTGCCGGCGGTGAGCACCACCGTGCCGACCCGCCCGGTCCGCAACAGCCTCTCCAGCGCGGCGATGTCCATACGGCCGCCGTCGTCCGCTGCCACCGGGTGTCCCTCCGCACCCAGCACACCGCACATGCGGCTGTGGGTGTAGTGGGCCTCGCTGCTGTAGGCGATGCCCTTGCCGGGGTGGAGCTCCCGGGCCACGAAGAGCGCCTCGAGGTTGGCGATGGTCCCGCTGGTGGTGAGGTGCCCGAGGTGCTCGGCGCCGTAGCCGAACATGGCGGCCAGCTGCCGGACGACCTCGCGCTCCATGCGCGCGGTGGCCGGTCCGCCGTCGAGCGCGTGGTTGTTGGGGTTGATCAGCATCGCCGCCAGATACCCGACGACCGCGGCCGGGTGCGGCGGCTTCAGCATCTGCCCGGCGTAACGCGGGTGGAAGAACGGGTAGTTGTCCTCAAGGCGCTCGGTGAACGACGCGAAGGCGGCGGCGAAACGCTCGTCGTCCACCTCCAGCGACGGATGCCGCGGCGCGGGGCCGAAGCGCCTCGCCCACTCCTCGTTCGCGCTCACGGCCGCGTCGAGCCAGTACCGCAGGTCCATGGGGGTGCGCTCCTGTCGTCACGTGGGTGGCGGGACGGGTACGGCGGGGGCACGGCGCCCGGTCACGACGGCCGCGAGGGGCGGGGCGGGCGGATGCCGCGGAACTCCCAGTCGCCGCCGAGAGCGGTGGACAGGACCTCCTCGGACGCCGTGGGCCGCGCGCCGCAGTCGTCGCGGACCGCCGTCGGCCCGGCCACGATGTGGTTGGTCAGCGTGCCCAGGCCCTCCACCTCGACCTCGACCACGTCCCCGGGCTCGACGGGCCTGGAGCCCGCGGGGGTGCCGGACAGCAGCACGTCCCCGGGGACGAGTGTGATGGTGCGGGCGATGTCGGCGACGAGGTAGTGCATGTCCCAGGCCATCTCGCCGGTGGTTCCCTCCTGCACCACCTCGCCGTTGCGGTAGGTGCGCAGCCGTTTCCCGCGGAAGTCCCAGCCGGTGACGAGGCCGGGGCCGAGCGGGCACAGGGTGTCGGAGCCCTTGACCCGGAGCATGGAACCGGCGTCGGTGTCGCGGAAGTCGTGCAGTCCGAAGTCGTTGGCGACCGTGTAGCCCGCGATGTACTCGCCCGCGTCGGCCGGCGCGATGCCGCGGCACGTCCGGCCGATCACGATCGCCACCTCACCCTCGTAGTTGAGGTACCGGCAGCCCCGCGGCCGGACGACGGCCCCGCGGTGCGAGTTGAGGGCGGACACGGGCTTGTGGAAGTAGGTGGGCGCGGGCGGCAGCGCGGTGCGGAACTCCCGTACCCGGCTGCGGTGGTTGAGGTGAACGGCGATGATCTTGGAGGGCACGACCGGCGGCAGGTGCTTCGCCTGATCGGCCCGCACGCGGCGGCCGTCGGCGGCGACGAGCTCGTCTCCGGCTCGGACGGCCTCGGCCACGGCGCCGTCGAGCAGGATGCGGCGGAACTCAGGCATGGAGCGGCTCCGGGGCGGCGAGGGGGACGAAGCGGGATCCCGCGTCGCGGTGGGGACCGGGATCCGCATCGGGAGGGACGTCCGCATCCGCGTGCGGATCGACGTGGTGGCCCGGGTCGTAACGGGCGTCGCCGCCGGCCTGGCCGCGGCTCCGGTTGCGGGCGTCCGCCTGCCGCGGCGCGGTCCATCCGCCCGGGGGGCGCTCGAACCAGATGTGCACCTGGCCGGTGCCCACCGCGTTCTCGTAGGCGCTGAACAGCCGCCCGGGGGCGGTCAGCCGCTCCTCGCCGAGCGCGCCGGCCATCGCCAGGTAGTGGCCGAACCCGGCCTCCGGCCTGTGCCGGAGGAACGCGGGCATCGTGCGCAGGACGCGGTAGTGGTGCCCGGCGAGGAGCCAGGCGATGCGTTCCTCGTCGGCCGCGCGCGCCTCGGGGGTGGCGATGTGGGCGAGGCCGCTCGCCTCGTGGTCCCGGATCTGGCGCAGCGGCCAGAAGGTGTGGGAGAGCGCGCCCGAGGCGACGAAGAGGACTTTGCGGTCGGTGTCGGCGACACCGTCGGCGATCGCCCGGCCGAGCCGCAGGTAGTCCTCGGTCTCGGCGGTCTGGCACACTCCGACGGAGATCCAGCGCCTGCCGTCGGCGCCGAGGTATCTCCACAGGTTGACCGTGGCGTAGTGAACGGGCAGGCACGGGTCGTCGATCGGGGTGATCCAGGTGCCGTGCCGGTCCGCGTGGGCGGCGATGGCGTGGGCGAGTTCCGGGTCGCCGGGGAAGTCGTAGGGGATCCGGCACATTCCGCGCGGCAGTTCGTCGGAGGTGAACAGCCCGGCGCGGCGCCGGTGTGCGGCGACGACGAACTCCACGGTGGTCGCCCAGTGGGAGTCCATCACCACGACGGTGTCGTAGTCGGCCGCCTCGAAGACCTCGCGCCGCAACCGTCTCAGCCCGGCGACGAGTGTGGTGTCCCTGCCGCCGTTGAGTGCGCGGCGGGTCGCCTCGGGCAGCATGATGGTGGGCACGTGGGAGAGGAGTCCGGCTCCGGTGATCTCACCCATCGCGCCGCCAACCCGTCGGCGCGGTGACCGTGTTCTTCACGTCGCAGTAGAAGTCGAAGCTCCAGGTGCCGCCTTCGCGTCCGATCCCGGAGTGGCGGGCACCGCCGAAGGGGGCGCGCAGGTCGCGCACGAAGAAGCAGTTGGTCCACACGGTGCCGGCGACCAGCGCCGCGCAGACGCGGTCGGCACGCTCGCGATCGCCGGTCAGCAAGGTGGCCGCGAGGCCGAAGCGGGTGCCGTTGGCCATCGCCACCGCCTCCTGTTCGGTGTGGAAGGTCTGCAGCGTCAGCACCGGGCCGAAGACCTCCTCGGTGACGATTTCGGCGTCCGGTGCGACGTCCGTGAGCAGTGTGGGCCGGTAGTACAGGCCGCCGAGTTCGGTGTCGGGGCCGCCGCCGACGACCACGCGGGCCCCGGCGGCCAGTGCGCGGCGGACGAAGCCGTCGACGCGCGCGAGGTGCTCGGGGTGGATGGAGGGGCCGATGTCGGTGGCCTCGTCGCGCGGATCGCCTTGGCGCAGCGCGGACGCCCTGGCGGCGAACCGCTCGGTGAACTCCGCGGCGATCGGCGCCTCGACCAGCAGCCGGGTGCCGGCGAGGCAGACCTGGCCGGCGTTGTCGTACTGCCCGACGGCCAGGTCGACGGCGAGGTCGAGGTCGCAGTCGGCGAACACCACGAACGGTGACTTGCCGCCCAGTTCCAGGCTGACCGGGGTGAGGTTGGCGGCAGCGGCTGCGGCGATGCGGCGGGCGGTCGGTACCGAGCCGGTGAAGCCGATCCGGGCCACCCGGGGATCGCGGACGAGGGCGGCACCCGCCTGTTCGCCGTGGCCCTGCACGATGTTGAGCACTCCGGCGGGCAGCCCGGCCTCGGCGCCGATGTCGGCGAGGAGCGACGCGGTCAGCGGGGACCATTCGGCGGGCTTGAGGACCACGGTGTCCCCGGCCGCGAGCGCGGGTGCCACTCGCCAGGTGGCGAGCATCAGGGGGGCGTTCCACGGGGTGATCAGCGCGCACACGCCTGCCGGGTCCCACGAGACGTGGTTGGTGTGGCCGCGTGTGTCGAAGTCCTCGTGGTCCAGGGCGAGCAGCCGGTCGGCGAAGAAGCGGAAGTTGTGCGCGACGCGTGGCATCACGGTGCGGCGGTGCGATCGCAACAGCGCGCCGTTGTCGGCGGTCTCCACCGCGGCCAGGTCCTCCCGCCGCCGGTCGACCCCGTCGGCGACGGCGTGCAGGAGCCCCGCCCGCTCCTCCCGGCTGGTGGCCGCCCAGCCGGGGAACGCCTCCTGGGCTGCCGTGACGGCGGCGTTCGCCTCGGCGGCCCCGCCGCGCGCGATCCGGGCGAGTGGGGTGCCGTCGATCGGCGAGGTGTCGGTGAAGGTCTCCGCGGAGCCGACCCGCCGACCGCCGATCCAGTGCCGGGTGTCCACGGTGACGCCGGCGACCGTGGCAGTGGTGGGCGCGGCCGTGGGGGGTACTGCCGCCATGCCGCCACCTCCTATCGTTTGACCCCAAACAAATTAGCCGGAAGGCCGGTCGAGGGTCAAGGACTCGCGGCCGCCGGGACGGCCGGGCGTACAACTCCCGAAGAAGGCAGGGGCGTTCGTCAGCCGCGGGACCGGCGGCCGGCGCGGCGCGGCGGTGCGCCGCCGGCGTGCATCTCCGCCCGCCGCTCCTCGCCCTTCTCCTCCAGGTGGGAGACGATTCGGCGCAGCGAGTCGGCGAGCCGGGTGCACTCCTGCGTGCTCAGTCCCTCGGTCACGAAGCCCTCTTCCTCGTTGAAGGCCGGGAAGAGCCTGTGCATCAGCCGCTCGCCCTCCGGCGTGAGGGAGAGCAGCACGAGCCGCCCGTCCGTGGCATGCCGGGTGCGCGAGATCAGGCCGCGCGACTGCAGGGTCTTGGCCACACCTGTGAGGGTGCCCTTGGTGATTCCGGCCTCCTCGGCGACGTGCCGGGTCTCCTGCTCGCCCCAGATCCACACCACCCAGAGCACGACGAACGCCGTCCAGGTCAGGTCGGACGCGCGCAGCACGGAGTTCTCGAAGTGCAGCCGTACGGCGGCGGCCGCCCGGTGCAGATTGGCCGCCGCCTGCATCCGCTCCCACTGCAACGGGATGCCACCGAGCTTCGCCTGGACGGCCCTCTCGGTCTCGGCGAGGGAGTGGTGCCCGGTCAAGCCGCCTCCTGGAGAATGTCTCGATCCGACCGGGCCAGTATCCCATTCGCGGCCGTACCCTCCGTGCGGCTCGGCCGGCCGCTCAGGGCGGCGTGCCGTCCGGCTCCCCGGCCCCCGACGTGCCGGACTCCAGCAGGGTGCCGCCGTCCCAGCACACACCGACCTGCCGGTAGTACGCCCCGGTCACCTCGTGGACCTCCAACCGGGCCAGTTCCTCGGTCGGCGCCTGAAAGAGCGTCAGCCGGGCCTCGGCCGCCCAGGGGGTGCCGCCCTCGAAGGAGGCGGCACCGGATTCCACGAGTTCGTCGAGGGCGAGGCCGCCGCCCTTCTCGATGGCGGGCAGCCAGCGGTGGTGGGCCATGGGGTGGGCGTTGACGAGGCCGCCGTGCTCCGCGGGCGCGCGCAGCGTCACCGTCGCCTCGGCCAGCCTGCGGTCGGCGGCCGCGAGCGTGGCGCCGAAGGACGCTCCGGCGGCGATCCGGGGCGCCGGTCCGTACGGGTGAGGGCGCGTCATGTGGATGGAGCCGAGCTTCTTCGGGTAGCCCTGGTGCAGCCCGCGTGCCATCGCGAAGTCCTTGTCCACCCAGATGTACACGCAGCGCGAGTACGTCCGGCCGCGGTAGGTGCAGCGGACCACGGCGAAGCACTCCTTGTACTGCGAGCGCACCGGGTCGAGCAACTCCTCTCCCGAGGCGCCGCAGGACTGCCAGTCGGCCCAGATCAGGGCCACCGCGCCGGGATCGTCCACGGCGGGTTCCAGCGGCGCGGGCAGCAGTTCCCGCACCCGGGAGGGGTCCGTGCGGTACTCGACGGTGATCAGGTCGCCGGAGTAGAACCACGGCGGGGACGGCACGAGCGAGGAGCGGCCGGTGGCCGTCTTGGGGTGGAAGAAGCCGCGAAGCGGTGTCATGGCGCTCCCGGGAGCGGGCCAGGCCCGGCAGAGAGATTTTTGTTTGGGACCATACGATATCGCCGCCGGCGCATCCGCCGCCAGAGGCGGCCGAGGCAACGCCACCGGGCGGGACGGGGGTTGCCGGGGGCGCACCGATCCCATATCGTTTGGCCCCAAATCCCTGGAGGTCCGGCCCAGTGATGACACCCCCGACTCCCTCGCCGCTCGACGCGGCGGTCCGCGAACTGACCACCCGGGGGATCGACCTGGTCCGCGTCCTGTGGAGCGACCTGCACGGGGTGGCCCGGGGCAAGGACATCGCCCTGGAGGAACTGCCCGGCGCCGCCGAGCACGGCCTGACGTTCTGTCAGGCGCTGCTCCTCACCGACCTGGGCGCGACCCCGCTCGACGCACCGGAGACCTCCGGCGGCGGCTGGCCGGACGCGGTGGCCCGGCTCGACCTGGACACCCTCGCCTACCCGGAGTACGCACCCGGCGTCGCGCTGTGCCTGGCCGACCTGGCCGGCACGCGCACCGGCGAGCCGCTGCCCTTCTCGCCCCGCGACATCCTGCGCGCGCAGACCCTGCGCCTCGCCCGGCGTTCCCTGCACCCCGTGCTCGCCCCCGAGCTCGAGTTCTACCTGTGCCGCACCGACGCGGGCGCTCCGCACGGCTGGAGCACCTACGTGGAGCGGGACACCGCCGGCTACGTGGTGGGGGCGGCCAACGACCCGGCCACCATGCTCCCCGCGCTGATGCGCCAGTGCCGGGCGCTGGGGCTGGACGTCTACGCGGGCAACCAGGAGTTCGGCGCCGCCCAGTTCGAGATCAACCACCGGCACACCGCCGCCGTCGACGCCGCCGACCGCGCCTTTGTCTTCAAGCACGCCGTCAAGGAGATCGCCGCCCAGCGCGGGCTGCGCGCGACCTTCATGGGCAAGCCGTTCAACGGCCGTCCGGGCAGCGGCACACACATCCACGTCTCGCTCGTCGACGACGACGGCCGCAACGCCTTCGACGACCCCTCAGACGAGCACGGCCTCAGCGGCACCGCCTACGCCTTCCTCGCCGGCCTGCTCGAACACGCCGCAGCGCTCACCGCGTTCCTCAATCCCACGGTCAACGCCTACAAACGCCTCGGCGGCGGCGACCTGACCCCCACGGCTGCCGACTGGGGCCCCGACAACCGCACCGCGTATGTCCGCGTGCCCTCGGAGCGCGGCGCCGCCGCACGCCTGGAGGTCCGCGCCGGCGACGGCACCGCCAACCCCTATCTCGCCTTCGCCGCCCTGCTGTGCGCCGGGCTGGACGGCATCGAACGCGGTCTCGTGCCCCCGCCGGCCACCGTGCCGGGCGAGGACCGGCCGGGCCCGCCCCTGCCCGGCTCCCTCGGCGCCGCCCTGGCCGCCCTCGACGACGACAAGGCCCTCACCGAGCGGCTCGGCACGAGATTCGCCGAGATCTACACCGCTCTCAAGCGACAGGAGCTCGACCGGTTCGCCCGCGCGGTCACCGACTGGGAGTTCCACGAGTACGCGTGGCTCCTGTGACATCGCGTGCCGCGCCGCCAACCAGGGGGAACGCGCGGGCCATTGACACGCGCTCGGCACCTTCAGTACGGTCCAGCCCAACTCGGTTAGGAAGGTTTCCTATCCCGGCCGGCCGATGCCCCCACCGTCGCGGCACACCGGGTTCTGCCCCCTTCGCCGTCCGGTGTTCCCGGCCGGCCATGAGGCCCGACGCCGCGTACGTCGTCAACCGCCAGGAGGACAAGCCCGTGCGTGACCACCTGAAGTCGCCGCTGCTGATAGCCGCGAGCGCCCTCTGCCTCACCCTCGTCGCACCGTCCGCGTCGGCGCACACCGTCACCCCGAACGCGAGCACGCCGCATGCCAAGGGCCGAGCCGCGGCCGACCAGACGGTCAACGTCAACGTCACCTCGTACGGCTACAACGACAACGACGACGGCAACGGCCACTACGGCACCGCCCAGATCGCCTACCCGCAGATCCACAGCGAGGCGACCGAGGACCTCGGCACCTACGACCACCCGACGACCTTCGCCACCGACCCGGGCGAGTTCGCCCCCGGCACACGCATCTACGTCCCGTACCTCCAGAAGTACTTCATCATGGAGGACGGGTGTGCCGAGTGCAGCTCGGACTGGCGCAACGGCGTCCACCACGTCGACCTGTGGATGGGCCCCGCCGCCACGCAGCCGGAGCCCGCCCTCGACGACTGCGAGGGATCGATCACGCAGAACGCCGACATCATCGTCGACCCCGACCCCGGCCTGCCGGTCGACACCACCCCGCTCTTCTCGGGCGGGCAGTGCACGGCAGTCCACCACTGAGCGGACCCTGACCGCTCCACACGTCGGCCCCCGGCTGCCCCCCGCCGGGGGCCGACGTCGTGCCACCGCTCCCAAGCGCCGGGCGTCGGCCATCCGAATGGACGCACCACGACTCGCTCGGCGATTGGCCCCCACGCTCTCGGGCCCATGCCTGACGTGCGCTAGAACGTGACCCGGAAGACGGTGACGGAGGCGTCGGGCGGTCCGGTGCCGCGCCACGGGAAGGAGGTGAACGAGGCACCGCCCAGCGAGAGCCGCGGACCGCGGCCGTGTGTGCCGCTCAGGGCCGCCGTCCCCCTGCTGCGACCCCGCTGGGAGCGATAGGTGAAAGAGCACCACCATGGCATCGCCGCCAGGGCCGGACGCCACCGGGAAGCCAGGTTGAGCGACACCGACACCTGCCTCAGCGTGCCCACTGCGCCGACGTGGATGCGCTGGCTGCCGGCGGCATATGTGGCGGCCGTGCTGCTGATCGAGGCCGTGACCCCCGTGCAGTGGTCGGTGAGCTTCCTGCTGATCGCGCTGCCCGTGGTCGCCGCCTTCACCTACGGGCCAGCCGGGGTCGCGGCCATCACGGCGGTCGCCGTCGGGTTCGAGTGCCTCCTGGCCGGCACGCCCTGCTGCGCGGGCCGCGACATCCACGCCCTTTGGGAGCACCACTACGTCGCCGGCTACATCTCCACCATCCTGGTCGGCGTACTCGGCGCCGCCCTGGCCGCCTACCGCAGACGCCAGGCGGCGCACCTGGTGCGCGCGAACTCCGTCGCCGAGGCGCTGATGCGCACCCTGCTGCGCCCGGTGCCGCACCACGTCGGCAACGTCCTCGCGGCCGGGCTGTACCGTCCGGCGGAGGCGGGCACCATGGTCGGCGGCGACCTGTACGACATCCGTGCCACCAAGGCGGGTGAGCGCGCCATCATCGGCGACGTCCGCGGCAAGGGGCTGCAAGCCGTGCGCACCGTCGCCGACGTCCTCGGCAGTTTCCGCCAGGCCGCCTACGGCCCCGGCGACCTGCTCCACGTCGCCGAGAGCATGGAAGACCGTATGGCGCGCGAAGCCGAAGCCATCCCCGACGAGGAACTGTTCGTCACCGCCGCACTGATCGAGTACGACGCCCTCGCCCACCGTGTGACGATCGTCAACCACGGCCACATCGAGCCGGTCCTGATCTCCCGCGGCGACGTCCGCCCTCTCACCGGACCGCCCACCGTGCCCCTGGGCCTCGCCACCCTGGCCGACGAGCGCCCGATCGCCTACACCCACCGCTTCACCCACGGCGACGTCCTCCTGCTGTGCACCGACGGCCTGATCGAAGCCCGCGACCACAGCGGAGCGTTCTACCCCCTCATCGAGCGGCTGCGCGACCGCTTCGGGGGCCGGCCGACCCCGGGGCCCAGCGACGTCATCGACTTCCTCAACACCGACCTGCCCCGGCACGCCCGCACGCTCCACGACGACGTGGCCATCCTCGCCATCTCCCCGCACAGGCAACTGTGATGTCAGCCGAAGACGGCGTACGCCCGGGCGTTCGCCGTCACGCACGGGCCCGGCCTGCGCGCCGGTTCCTTACGGGCTCCGGCACGGGGAGTTGCGACTGCTGTGAGAACCATCACATGAGCCCCCTTACTTTCGGTGAGCCTCCCGGGAATGGCGGGAATTGCCGCTTCCCCATCGGCTTTCCGGCCCTCTCGTCTCGCCGGAAAATCCGCATTCGGCCCGCCACCCGGGTACGTGAGCGCCACCGCCCGGCCACTCCCTGTGCCGTATGGGACGCATGGTGGCCCAACGTGCCCGAGCTGTCACTCATTTCATCGGCTGTTCCGGCAACTCGCCGGGAAGTCCCGGCCATTCCACGACCCCGGACATCGGGTCGGCGTAAAGTCTGCGCCAGTTCTCACATGCTCCGGCAGGCAACCGCGTGCCCGCCGCCGTCGTCATTCCTGTCATGTCAGCCACGAATCCAAGGGCCGGCGCCGCGAAGCGACTTACCGCCCGTCAATTTCCCCCTACGGAGCGCGGTCGTGCCGGAAGGAGTAATTCCGGCCCAAGATGGAACAGTCGAACCCGCTCTCCTCGTTCTCCGTATCGTCCGGCAGGAAGCGGGCATTGGTTGACCGAGACGAAGCGCACGATGAAATGTAGGAACCGGCCACTATGACAACGACTGGCTACTCCTCCTTCCCCGGCGGCCCTCGCGGCCGGCACGGGCCCATCCCCACGGTGGTCTACGTCTGCGAACCGGACGCCGCCACGGCCGAACGCCGCGCGGAGCTGTGCCGGGACCACGCCGCACAGCGGACGTGGTGGGTCGTGGACACCGTGATCGAGGAGGACATCCACGCCCCGCTGGACACCCGCCCCGGGTGGCGGCGGGTCAAGGCGGCTCTCGCCGACGGCTCCGCGGGCATCGTGGTCACCTGGAGCCCGGCGTCCGTCGCCGCGGGCCTGTCCGAATTCCAGGGCCTGCAGGCGACGTTCCGTGCCGCCCATGCCGTTCTGGTCGCGGTGACCGACGTCCCCGAGCCGCCCCCGCCACGCCGCGGGGACGCCTCAGACCCGGTCGCCATCGAGCATCACGAAGACCCATAAAGCCGTTGAATCCGACCTGCACCAGATCCCCGTCGCCACGCTTGGAAAGCCGATGCGCCCATTCGCCCTCACCTACGCCCGACGCCTCGCGGCCGAACCCGAGACGTCGTACGCCTACGACCCGGAGCGGCAGCTGAACGTCCTCGCCGACGGCACCCCGGCGGTGCGCAACCACGCGGTGCTGCTCGACGCCGGTTCCACGACCTCGACCGCCGGGTCCAAGACGCACTTCGACGACTGATGACCGTTCTGGTGCTCACGAGCCCCGAGGATGTCACCGCCGACATGGTCGTCGACCACCTCAACACCATGGACGTCCCCGTGCTGCGCCTCGACCCCGCCGACTTCCCCGAACGCGCGGCGCTGACGGTGACATATGCGTCCGGACTGCTGACCGGGGCAATCACCACCCAACACCGCAGCGCCGCACTCGGCGACATCCGGTCGGTCTGGATGCGCCGCCCCGGCACGCCGGGCAGCGGCGCACGCCAGCAGGCGGCGTGGGTGGCGCTCGAGTCGGATCACGCGTGGTACGGGTCCCTGCGAGCACTCCGGGGCGTGCGGTGGATGAACCACCCGGACGCACACGCCGCGTGCCGCTACAAGATGCCGCAGCTGGTCCTGGCCCGGTCGGTGGGGTTCAGCGTTCCGCCGACCGTGTTCACCACCGTGCCCTCTCACGCCCGGAGCTTCGCCGAGACGCACGGCCCGCTGGTGGTCAAGTCCGTATCCGGCAAAGCGCCTGACGACCCACCACTGGCACTGCCCACCACACCGGTCCCCGACGGCACGGACTTCGCGGCCGTCGCCGCGGGACCCACCTGTCTGCAGTCGCGCGTCGACAAACACGCCGACGTGCGGCTGACGGTCGTCGGCTCCGAGATGTTCTGCGCCCGCACCGAGCAGACGGCGCCCGGATCCGCCGAACTCGACTGGCGCTACGCCGATCCGGCGGCGGTGCGGTGGAGCGCGGCTCCCGTACCGCCGCAGATCGGGCCGAAGGTCGAACGCTTCATGAACGCGGCCGGACTGGCATACGGCGCCTTCGACTTCGCGGTCACCGCCGACGGGGAGTGGCATTTCCTGGAGTGCAACGCCTCGGGCCAGTTCGGGTTCGTCGAACTGGCCGCGGGACTGCCCATCTCGCGCGCCATCGCCGAGTGGCTGAGCCGACGGGAGCCCCGGTGACGGCTCCGGTGACACAGTCAGGGGCGGCAGGCGCGGCGCACGATGTCCGCGATCCGCTCGAGCACGTCGGGTGGCGGGGTGCAGGGCACGCGCGGGTGATGGGTGAGGGTGGCATCGGCCGCGAGGCGCGGGCCCGCGCTGAGGTCGAGGCCGCTTCGGCCGGCGCGCTCGACGGCGGTGTCCGCCGCGGTGGCGGTCAGCCGCAGCCACCGTGCGAGTCCGCCGGGCGGAACGTCGAACTCCCGGTGCTCCCCGGTGCGCAGCAAGGCGGTCAGGCGGTCGCGCCGGCGGCGCGGTTCGGCCACGCGGTGCCGAAGCACGCCGTCCGGGTCGCCGAGTAGTTCCGCCGCGACCGGTTGCCGCATGGGCGGCGCCGACAGCGGCCCGCTGAGGGGGGTTGCCGCACAGTTCGCCGATGAGGGCGGCCCGGCACGGATCCAGCCGATGCGCAGGCCGCCCCGGATCGCCTTGCTGACCGAGCCGATCAGGACCGCGCCGCGGATGCGAGGCACCGGCCTCGGCCGGTCCCGCAGGTCGAGGTCGCGCATCGTCTCGTCGGCGACGGCGGTCACCCGGTGCCGGGCGGCCGGCTCGGCGACGGCCCGGCGGACGGCCTGGGGCATCAGCGCGCCGGTCGGGTCCTGGAAGTCCGGGACAAGACAGGCCAGATGGCCCCGCGCGGCGGCGAAGGCGCCCGGAGCTGGTCCGGGCCCCAGCCGGCGGTGGCCACCCGGCAGCCGGCCAGCCGTGCGCCGGCCCCGCGCAGCACCTGGAGCGCGTCGAAGCAGGCTGGACCTCCGCCGCGGCCACCCGCGGTCGCAGTTGTGCGGCCAGCAGGGCGAGGGCGGCGCGGGCCCCGCTGGTGACGAGGATCTGCTCGGAGCGGGTCGGCAGGCCCTCGCGGCTGTACCGGCCGGCGCTCAGGGACCGCAGTTCGGGCAGGCCCGGTCCCGGTTCACCGTGGTCGGCCAGCACGGGACCGGCGCGTTCCACGGCGCGCCGGGTCGCCGCCAGATAGGCCTGCTGCGGTGCGGCGGGCACGGCCCGGCGCAGATCGATCCCGGCGCCGCCCTGCCCGGTCGCCGAGATCGGCGCGATCCGTCCAGCGGCCGCGGCGCGCAGCAGTACCGTGCCGGTGCTGCCGTGCCGGGTACGGATCCAGCCGCCGTCACGCAGCCGGTCCAGTGCGGCCGTCACCGTGCCCCGGCTCACCCCGAGGGCGGTGGCGAGCCGGCGTTCTGCGGGCGGTTCGCTGCCGGTGCGGATGCGGCCGTCGGGCACCGCGTCGCGTACGGCGTCCGCGAGCGCCGCGCTCAGCGCCACGCCCGGCCTGCGCCGGGGCCCGAGGGCCCGCGCCGTCTGCTGCTCCCCCATCCGCACCGGTCCACTGGACGGCTCGCCGAGTTCACGGCCCGCCTCGACCCGGAGGTCTTCCTCACCCCCCACCGTCCTGGACGGCGTACCCGCCGTGCGGGCGGCGTTCGGCAACTGGCGCACCACGGAAGCCGGCACCCGCCGGATCGCCGCCGCCCTGCGGGACGCGGTGCCCGCCGTGTGAGGTCTCCGGCGGATGCGCGATGATCATGGCCTGTCATCGCGCATCGCCTCGAAGAGCCAAGGGGGAGCACCGCAATGCACACGCCGCCCGACCCGTACGGCCGCGGTCCGTACGCGCAAGTGTGGCAGCCGTACGGGCCGCCGGCGAAGGACGGCAGCAACAAGGTGATCGCGATCGTGGTCGGCCTGATCGGGGTGCTCGCGATCGGCGGTGCGGCCCTGGTGCTGACGCACGGCGTGCTCAGCGGTTCCACCGCGGCCGCCTACAAGTTGGCGGTTCCGCCGACCGTGGACAAGGGCAGATACCACCTCCACGACAGGATGCACGGCCAGGGGATCGGCGGGGACGCCTACCGGCGAAGCGATTCGGGGATGCACGGCATGACGGGCGTCGGCGGGTTCTACGACGCCCCGTCCAGCTACGGGAGGACGGACCTGCTGGACTTCGACGGAGGGTACGGGACGGTGGACGACCCGGTCCTGGCGCGGCGCACCGTCCTGCGGGACTTCGCCGACTCCGACGGCGCGAGCACCGCCCTGGGACCGCAGCAGATCGTGCCCGGCCGTTCGGGCGAACCGCTCACGTGCGAGATCCTCATGTCGGAAGCCACCACCTATGTGCCCGTGTGCGCCTGGGCCGATTCGCACACCGTGGCCGCGGTGGCGGAGACCGACCGGGGGGCACCGGCCACCTCCCCGAGCGCCGTGGATCTCGACGCCTTCGCCCACAAGGTGGACACCATCCGCGACGAGGTCCGGGTGCCGGTGCGGTAACCGGCCGCGCGGTGTGGCGACATGCGCGCCGGTCGGCGGTGGTGTGGTTGCGGCTATCCTGTCCGCATGGCTGGATCCGGTGGCGCCCCCTCTCCCGGGCTGCGGGAACGCAAGAAGGCCGAGACCCGGCAGGCGCTGCGTTCCGCGGCTGCGCGCCTGTTCGCTGAGCGGGGGTTCGCCGAGACGACGGTCGCGGAGATCGTCGAGGCGGCGGGGGTGTCCCCGCGCACGTTCTTCAGGTACTTCGACAGCAAGGAAGACCTCCTCCTGCCTGATCTGGCGGAGTTCTTCGACCGGTTGGAGCTGGAGCTGAACCGGCGTCCGCCCGAGGAGCCGGTGTTGGTGTCGGTGCGCGAGGCGGTCCTTGCGGTGGTGTCGAACGGGCCGCGCACCACTCTCGTCGCCCTGGCCCATCCGTTCGAGGGCACCGAGGCCCTGGTGACCGACCGCCTGGTGTCCGCGTTCGTGCAGTCGGAGGAGCGGTTCGCGCGGTTCTTCGCGCAGCGCCTGCCCGCGGGACCGGATACGGATCTGCGGGCCTCGGTGATCGCGATGGCGGCGCTCTCCGCGGTGCGTGCCGTGATCCGCACAGTGCGGTTGCGGCGTGAGACCGAGGATGTTCCGGAGGGGGCCTTCGCACACCTGCTGCCGTCGGCGTTCGCCGTCCTCGCCGAGGCGGGCGCCGAGGTGGTGTGAGCGCCGCAGCCGTCACCCCGTGACGGCGGCGGTGCGGGTCCCCACCGCAGGTGCGGGGCCGTCGATGTCGGGGATGTGTGACCGCAGTTGGCGGGGGCTGTTCCAGCCGAGTGCGCCGGTGACGCGTCCGTTCTCGCTGTAGAGGGCGACGAAGGCACGCTGTGCCGGACTGCCGTGCACGACGCGGATCTCGGCGCCGGGGGCACACGTGCCGTAGGCCTGGATCCTGGTGTCGAACTGGTCGGTCCAGAAGTACGGCAGTGGTGTGTAGGGTTCGCGGGCGCCCAGGAGGTTGCGTGCGGCGGCGACGGCCTGGTCCGCTGCGTTGGTGCGGTGTTCCACACGTACCGGGGTGCCCAGGCGCGGGTCGGGCCGGCGGGCGACGTCGCCGGCGGCGTAGATGCCGGGTGCGGCCCGGCAGTAGGCGTCGCAGCGCACGCCGTCGGCGATGTCCAGGCCGCTGGTGCGCAGCCAGTCGGTGGCCGGGACCGATCCGACGGCGACGACGACGGCGTCGGCCGCCACGTGTGAGCCGTCGGCCAGGTTCACGCCGGTGACGTGGCCGTGGGATCCGGCGAGGGAGGTGACACGGACGCCGGTGCGCAGCCGTACGCCGTGGTCGGTGTGGACCCCGGCGACCAGGCGGCCGATGCCGGGGCCGAGGCGTTCGGCGAGCGGGGCCGGGCCGGGGCACACCAAGGTGGTGTGGAGGCCGAGCGTCCGGGCGGTGGCGGCGACCTCGGCACCGGTGAACCCCCCGCCGACGACGGCGAGCCGGGGCCCGCGCCCCAGGTGTTCGCGCAGCCGCAGCGCGTCGTCCAGGGTGCGCAGGACGTGCACGCCTTCGAGGTCGTGTCCCGTGGGCAGGCGGCGCGGTGTGACACCGGTGGCGATGACCAGCGCGTCGTACGCGACGTCTTCGCCGCCGTCGAGTCGGACGGTACGCCGGCCGGGGTCGAGCGCGGTGGCCCGGCGGCCTGTGCGCAGGTCGAGGCCGAGCCGGGTGTAGTCGTCGGGGCGGCGCAGGGCGGTCCTGGCCGGCTCCCAGGTGCCGGCCAGGACCTGTTTCGACAGCGGCGGCCGGTCGTAGGGCGCGTGCGGTTCCTCGCCGATCAGGGTCAGGGGGCCGTCGTACCCCTTGCGGCGCAGGGTCTCGGCGGCGGTGAGCCCGGCGGCGGAGGCGCCGACGACGACCACACGGCGCGGTGCGGTGCTCACTCGGCCGCCACGCGGATGGCCGCGGCCGGACAGCGGGCTGCGGCGTCGTGGACGGCTGCCGCCAGGTGTGCGGGCGGGGTGGCGTCGAGGAGGACGGCGGTGCCGTCGTCGCGCTGGTCGAAGACGTCGGGGGCGGACAGGACGCACGTTCCGGCGCCGCAGCAGCGGTCCTGGTCGAGTGTGATGTGCACGGCGGGTGGCTCCTCGGGGTGTTGTGGGCGGGATGTCACTGGTTCACCAGGTGACGGGGAGTGCGTGGAGGCCGTAGATGACCATGTCGTCGCGGAACGGGAGCTCCTCGGCCGCGACGGCGAGGCGCAGGCCGGGGAAGCGGGTGAACAGCGAGGTGAGTGTGATCTGGAGTTCGGTGCGCGCGAGTTGCTGGCCCAGGCACTGGTGGGGGCCGTAGCCGAAGGCGACGTGGGCGGCCGGGTCGCGGGTGATGTCCAGCCGGTCGGGTTCGTCGATGCCCAGACCCGGATCGCGGTTGGCCGACGGCAGTGAGGCGACGACGTACTCCCCCGCGCGGATCGGCCGGCCCGCGAAGGTGAGGTCCTCGGTCGCCACCCTCGTGAGCCCGAACTGAATGATCGTCAGATAGCGGAGCAGCTCCTCCACCGCGCGGTCGGCCAGCGCCGGGTTCTCGCACAGGGCGGCCAGTTGGTCGGGGTGGTGCAGCAGGGTGAGCGTACCGAGGGCGATCATGTTGGCGGTCGTCTCGTGTCCCGCGATCAGCAGCAGCGAGCCGAGGACGGAGAGCGCCACGTCGGTCAGCGGGGTCTCCGGATCCGCGTCGGCTTCGGCGACGAGGGTGCTGAGCAGGTCGTCGCCGGGATCGCGGCGTTTGGCCTCGACCAGCTGGGCCATGAACGACCCGAGCGCCAGGCGGGCCTGCTGCCCCTGTTCGGGCGAGGTGTCGATGGACAGGATCCGCGCCGCCAGGCCCTGGAAGGTGTCGCGGTCGTCGTAGGAGACCCCGAGCAGTTCGCAGATGACCAACGAGGTGACCGGCAGGGCGAGTCGCTCGACGAGATCGACCGGTCCGCCCGCCTTCTCCATGGCGTCCAGGCGCTCGTCGACGATCTCCTGGATCCGCGGCCGCAGCGCGGCCACGCGTTTGACGGTGAACGCCCGCATCACCGGCCGCCGGTAGCGTGCGTGCTCGGGTGCGTCGAGGCGCAGCAGCGCGCCGGGCGGCGGCTCCTCGGACAGCATCGCCGGTGCGGGGCGCACCTGCGGCGCGGCCGTGCCCAGCCGGGAGCTGAACCTGGGGTCGGCCAGCATCGCCCTGACGTCCTCGTAGCGGCTGACCAGCCACCCCGATCCGCCGCCGGGGAAGGCGATCCGGCTGACGGGAGCCTCCCGGCGCAGCTGCGCGTACTCGGGCGCCGGGTCGAGGGGGCACCTGCGCTGCCGGGGCAGGCCCGGGAGCACGGCGCTCGGGTCCGGTTGGTTGTCGGTCGTGTCAGCCATCGATTCCTCCGACGGTCTCTTCAGGGATGTCAGCCGCAGGCGCCGTTCGTCGTGGCGCGAGTGCAGGGCGGGACCGCCCAGCGCGATCGCCGCGAACAGACCTGCGCCTACGACGAGTTGGGCGTGTGCCGTCCACCGGGCCAGCAGGTACTCGGCGCCCAGCGCGGCGGCGACCAGCAGCGCCTTGCCCAGGAGCAGCTCCCGCAGGGGCAGCCGGAAGGCCTCCGGGCGGCCCGCTCCGCGGCGGCGCCGCCATCGGACCAGCTGCACCGCCGCCGTCAGCACCGCCATCATCACGAGCACCTGCACCGCGTGCTGCCACGCCGGACCGTGTCCCGCGGACGCCCAGCGCCAGGCGAAGAAGCCCCCGGCGACGGCGTAGCCGATGCGGATCGCCCGGCGGGACGGCACGCGGCGCACGGTTCCGGTGCCCGCCATGCCGGCTCCTTCGTACGCCGCCCTGCGAAAAAGTGGCACGACTGCCACAATAGAGGAAGTGGCACGACTGTCAAGTTTTGGAGCGGGGGCATGGGACCCGGGGCATGGGACGGCCGCCGGGCTTGGCTTGGAGTGCGCTCCAGGACCCAGACTGGTGGGAGCTGCCGAAGAGGCGCGTGTGAGTCGAGTTGGACGAGCCAGCCGAGTGAATCGAGTGAGGACGAGTGATCGCGTGAACGCGGTGAACCGACCGGGCCACCCGCTGCCCTACGAGCGCTACATCGAGGCGATCGAGCACGAGACCGCCCGATTCGCGGCCGTGGTCGCGGGCGCCGACCCGGCGACGCCCGTCCCCGCCTGCCCGGGGTGGACGCTGGCGGAGCTGATCCGGCACACGGGCGCGGTGCAGCGCCGGTTCCGGGCTCTGGTGTCGCGGCTCGTCCAGGAGCCGCCGCGCAGCCGCGAGATCGACCTGGGGCTGCCCGAACGCGAGGAGGACCTCGCCGACTGGCTCTCCTCGGGCGTCACCGAGGCCACCGCCGTGCTGCGGGGCACCGACCCGCAGGCGCCCATGTGGGCCTGGGGACCGGACCAGCACGCGCGGTTCTGGGCCAGACGCATGCTCTTCGAAACGCTGGTCCACCGGGTGGACGCCGAAGCCGCCCTGGGCGTCGCGTCGGACGTAGATGCCGCCCTGGCCGCGGACGGAGTGGACGAGTTCCTGGTCAACCTGGCGCACGCCGGGTTCTTCGCGCCCGAGGTGGCGAAGCTGCGCGGGAACGGAGAGACCATCGCCTTCCGGAGTACCGGCCCCGGCCAGGACGGCGCCTGGGTCGTCCGGCTCGACCCCGACGGCTTCGGCGTGCGGCCGCAGGCCGGGCAGGACGCTGACGCGGCACCGGGCCGGGCGGACGCCGGTGTGCAGGGCCGAGCCGCCGATCTGCTCCTGCTGCTGTACGGGCGGCTGTCCTACGGCGACCCGGTGTTCGACGTGACGGGCGACCCGGGCCTCCTCGATCGCTGGGCCGCCCACTCGCGGTTCTGACGCGACCCGCGCGGCGGCCCGGTGCCCGCGTCAGCCGGCGACTCGGGCCTTCGTCGACTCCGCGGCGGCGCCGGCCAGTGACGGGATCCTGCTCGCGGGCTCGAAGGGCCCGCGGGGCTCGCCTGCGGGGTCCCCGGAGGAGCGGACGGCCGTTGCGGCGGGGGCAGGCGCGGCTGCGGCCGCCGCCGGCTGCACGGCCGGTTCGGCGGCCGGGCCGGACAGCAGGGCCGTGCGCGAGGGCGCCGCAGCCGGCTTGGCGCGGTCCTTCGACGCCGTCGCGGCGGCGGGCCAGGACCTGAGCTGATGGCTGGCCGCCTCGTCCAGGCTGACCGGGCGCTGGAACTGGGCGGCGAGCCGGCCCGCCTCCCGGCCCAGTGCGGCCACGTCCTCCCACCGCAGGTGGAGAACCACGTGAAGTTCGGCGCCCCCGTCAGGGAGAGCAGCGACAGTAAGGCTGTCCTGATCGCTCATAGGGTGATCCTTCGCGGTATCCGACTGTGACACGGAGCGTTCGCGCCCCACGAGGGCGACGGCCTTGCGGAATGGATACGGGATTGCCCGGCCGCCGGTTCACCGCCGACCGGGCAGGCCTCCACACGTCGGCATCGCGCCCCGGCGCAGGCCGGACTTCCTCGTCCACCGTCCGATGGGCGTCGAACCGCCGGAGGGCTGCCGTCAGTCCGCGACCAGGACCACCAGGTGGCAGCGGACCCAGCCCGGCGACTCCGGGTCGGCGATCGTCTCCTTGAGCGGTTGGGTCCCGCTCGCGGACTCGATCCACCCCGCCACCCGCTGCACGTACTCCTCCGGCCCGTAGACCTCGACGTACACCGCCCGCGCCTCGTCCCCGGAGCGCACGGTCGGGCCGTTGTTCTCGCTCATACCACCAGCCTGCGACCGAGGCGGGCGCCCTGCACCTGCGCCGCGCGGCCAGGCGCCGTCATCAGCGGCTGTCGGCGGCGGGGCGACGAACTCCTCCACCAGGGGCGAGCTCCGGTCGGCGCTCCGACGCGAGAGCGACGGGGATGTGGAAGACGTCGGCACGGGTGCGGAAGGCCGCGGCCTGGCAGGGGCAGGACGACCAGCCCCTCGGCGGTGGCGGCCGCGGTGCGGGGGCCCTCCGGCCGCGTACCGGCCGGCGAGGGCAGGTCGCGCCACTCGGGGCGGCGTCGGGATCCTGGACCGGGCGCTCGCCGGCCAGGTCGGCGATGCGGATCGGTCGTGCCGGCGGGCGGCACCGGCGGGCAGCGCCCCGCGCCGGGCTGGACCGTCGCCGCGGAGCATCTGCACCGCGGTCGAGGCGACGGTCTCCGCGCCGGCCGTCGAACTCGCGCCGACCCGCGTCAGCGCGGTCTCGGCGGGCGTGGGTCCGCTCGCCGCTGTGGTCCCGGATGGACGACACCGAGCGCGAGCGGACGTACGAGCAGGTCCGCGCCTGCGTCCCGCTCGGCCGCGTCGGCGCCGAGGACGCCGCCGAGACGTACGTCCACCTCATGCGGCAGCGCCACGCCACCGGCACGGTCGTCACGGTGGACGGCGGAGCGCTGCTCGCCTGACACCGCGAGCGCCCCGCGCCGCACGCGAGGCGGCATGATGGAACCATGTGGACCCGACCGGTGCTCGTCTACGACGGTGACTGCGGCTTCTGCACGGCCTCGGTGGCTTTCGCCGAACGGCGGATCCGGCCTCGGTGCGACGTCACCGCCTGGCAGTTCGCGCGGCTGGACGCCCTGGGCGTCACGCGGGATCGGGCCGAGTACGAGGTGTTGTGGGTCGCGCCCGGCGGAACGGTGCACGGCGGCGCGCAGGCCGTCGCGAAACTCCTGCTGAGCGCGCGCGGTGGCTGGGCCGTCCTGGGGGCGCTGCTGCGGCTGCCGCCGCTTCGCTGGGCGGCCCACGGCGTCTACCGGCTGGTCGCCGACAACCGGCACCGCATGCCCGGGGGCACGGCGGCGTGCGCACTGCCCGCCGACCGCAGGCCGGGCGCCGCCGGTTGATCCCGGCCGCTCAGCGAAACGACGGCAGCGGCAGCGGCCCTGCCGCAACTCCCGTCACAGGTCGGCCGGATCGGTGTTCGCGCCGCACAGCACAACGGCGATCCGCTCGTCGTCGCCGGGCGGGTAGGCGCCGCCGGTCAACGCGGCCAAAGCCGTCGCGGCCGCGTGCTCGACGACGAGTCGCCGCCCGTCCCACAACTCGCGCCGGGCCCGGACGATCTCCGCGTCGGGAACCAGCAGCGAGCGCACCCCCTCGCATCGGGCGGCCGCAAGAGCCGTCCGCGAGGCCCGGTGTGCGCCGAGGGAGTCGGCGGCGACCGAGTCCACCGGCACGTCGACGACGCGCCCGGCCTCCAAAGCGGCGTTGAGCGCACGGCAGTTCTCCGGTTCGACGGCCACCGTGCGCAGACCGTGGTGCCGGGCGGCGGTGGCGACGCCCGCGAACAGGCCCCCGCCGCCCACGGCGACGACCACGGTCGTCAACTCGGGGATCCGGCCGCGGATCTCGTCCAGCAGGGTTCCGGCGCCCGCGGCGATCAGCGGGTGGTCGTAGGCGTGCGAGGCCAGCGCCCCGGACGCCTTCGCGAACTCCGCGCAGGCGGCCAGGGCTTCGGCGTAGTCGGCGCCCTCCAGCCGCACGTCGGCGCCGTAGGAGCGCAGGCGGGCGACCTTCACCGCGGGTGCGTTCCCGGGCAGGAACACCGTCGCGCGCACCCCGTACTGCTGCGCCGCCCATGCGCAGGCCAGCCCGGCGTTGCCGCCGGAGGCGATCGTCACGCCCGCCTGCGGCAGCAGTCCGCGCCGGCGGTGGGCCTCGATGAAGTTGAGCGCGCCGCGGGCCTTGAAGCTCCCGGTGTGCTGCATCAACTCCAGGGCCAGCCACACCCGGCACGACTGCGGCCCGAGCGCGCCCGGCTCCACCGGGGCGACGGCGACCGGACGGACCCGGCCGCGGATCCGGTCGGCGGCCTGTTCGACGTCGTCGTAGGTGAGGTCGTAGGTGAGGGTCGTGCCGTGGGCGTGAGCGGGGTCGGCGAGTCGGGGCACGGGGCACTCCTCGGGTCGGGACCGGGCGGACCGCC
>CAYNNX010000028.1:0-17136 GCA_964398515.1 uncultured Streptantibioticus sp.
TGCGGTCGATCCACTGGGCGCGGGCGGCGGTGAGGTCGACGGCGACGGGCGGGGCGGTGGCGGCGCGGGCACCGGCCGCGGGAAGAGCGGCGGCGGCCAGTGCGGCCAGCGCGACGCCCGCGGCCACCATGGCCCGGCGCGCTCCGGGCACGTGCGACAACGAGACCACGGTGGCTCCTTGAGGCAGGCGGAAGGGGAACAGAAGAGAGGCAGGGAAGAAGCGGGGAAGCTAAAACGACCGGGAACGTACCCCGGGTCCACCCCTTGCGCAAGAGTTTGCAAGCTCTTGCAGAAAGATGCTTGCAGGGCCTTTCGCAAGCCCTTGCGGCGCTGTTACCTTCCTCCCCAGCCCGGCGGCCGCAGGGACAGCGGCCCTTTCCAAGGAGTACAGGTATGCGACGTGGCATATCGGCTGTCGCGATGGCCGCGGCAATCGCGATCGGGGTCACCGCGTGCGGCAGCGGCGGTGGAGGCGGCGGCAACGGTGATGCCGCGGCGAAGGATCCGTCGAGCGTGAGCGGCTCGATCACCTACTGGGACACCTCGGACGCCACGGCGGAGGCCCCCGCATACAAGGCGCTCATCGCCAAGTTCGAGGCCAAGTACCCGAAGATCAAGGTGAACTACGAGAACATCCCGTTCGCCGACGTCGAGAACAAGTTCAAGGCCTCGGCGCAGAGCGGCAAGGGCGCGCCGGACGTGATGCGCGCCGACGTCGGCCTGATCCCCGAGTACGCGTCGCTGAGCTACCTCGCGCCGCTGGACGGCACCGCGGCGCTGACGGACACCGCCGACTTCCTGCCCGGGCCGGTGAACACCACCAAGTACAACGGCAAGACGTACGCGGCGCCGTCGGTCACCGACACGCTCGGGCTGCTCTACAACAAGAAGGTGTTCCGGCAGGCGGGCATCGCGGGGCCCCCGGCCACGTGGGACGAGTTGATCGCGGACGCCAAGACCATCAAGGACAAGACGGGTGTCACCGGCACCTATGTCAACCCGGACACCTACTTCCTGATGCCGCTGCTCTTCGGCGAGGGCGCCGACCTGGCCGACCCGAACGGGAAGAAGGTCACGGTGAACTCGCCCGAGGCCGTCAAGGCGGTCACCGAGGCGAAGAAGATCTACGACACCTCCTCGGAAAAGATCGACTTCGCCAGCGCGTACGACAACATGCAGGCCGCCTTCAAGAACGGCAAGGTCGCCATGGTCGTCCAGGGCCCCTGGTCGGTCAGCGACGACCTGACGGGCACCGCGTTCAAGGGCGACGAGGCCGACCTCGGCTACGCGCCGGTCCCCGCGGGCAGCGCGGGCAAGCCGCAGGCGCCGACCGGCGGCCACGACCTGGTGGTGTACGCGGGGTCGAAGAACCTCGCCGCGGACTACCTGTTCACGCAGTTCATGACCTCCGCGGAGAGCCAGCGGTTCATCGCGCAGAAGAACGGCACGCTGCCGACGCGCGCCTCGGCCTACACCGCCGAGGTCACCAAGGACCCGAAGATCGCCGGCTTCCAGCCGATCATGAAGACGGCCCGCCCGCGGGTGGCCCTGCCGCAGGTCGGCAGCTTGTTCACGCCGCTGCAGCAGGAGTACGTGAAGATCCTCCAGGGCCAGGAGACGGTCCAGGCCGGTCTGGACAACGCCGCCAAGCAGTTCGGGAAGCTGCTGCCCGGCTACAGCGTCCAGTAGCGCGGCTCCGGCCCGGCCGGCCGGGGCCTCCACGAGGTCCACGCGCCCGGCCGGCCGGGCCGGTCACCACCCGGAACGTCTCCCCCTGAAAGAGCCGAAAGAGCCGAGAGAGCCGCAAGATGAGAGCGCTGAAACGGTCCTGGGACCGGCACTGGTACGGCTGGGCCATGGTCGCCCCGGTCGCCGTGGTCATCGCCGTACTGGTGCTGTACCCGCTGGGCTACGGCGCCTACCTGTCGCTGACGAACGCCAACGAGACGAACGTCGCCAAGGACATCGGTGTCAACCACGTCCCCGCCACCTTCCACTTCGTGGGGCTGGACAACTACTGGCACGTGCTGTCCGGCACCGACGGCGAGTTCTACGCGCGGCTTGAGTGGACCGTGGTGTGGACGGTGGCGTGCGTGGTGTGCCACTACGCGCTCGGGATGGGCATGGCGCTGCTGCTCAACCGGCCGATGCGGTTCCGGCTGCTGTACCGGATCGCGCTGATCCTGCCGTGGGCGGTCCCCTCGTTCATCGGGGTCTTCGCCTGGCGGCTGATGTTCAACACCCAGTACGGCGCGTTCAACGCGGTCATCACGCATCTGGGCCTGCCCGCCCAGGACTGGCTCGGCACCCCGCTGGCCCAGAAGTTCGCCGTCGTCATGGTCAACGTCTGGGCGGGCATCCCCTTCATGATGGTCGCCCTGCTGGGCGGACTCCAGGCGATTCCGGGCGAGTTGTACGAGGCCGCGGAGATGGACGGCACCTCGCCCTGGCAGCGGTTCCGCCATGTGACCGTTCCCGGGCTGCGGCCGGTGAGCAACACGGTGATCCTGCTGGGCACCATCTGGACGTTCAACCAGTTCAACATCATCTTCCTGCTGCTCGGCCAGAACAACGGCGGGGACACCGACATCCTGGTGACCTACGCCTACCGCAAGGCGTTCTCGGGGGTTTCGGACTACTCCGGTGCCGCGACCTACGGCATCGTCATCCTCTCCCTCCTCCTGGCGTTCTCGACCTTCTACCGCCGTCACCAGCTGAAGACCGAGCAGGCGTAAAGGAGCCGGATCACATGAGTGCCACCGCACAGAGCGCACCGGCCGCCGAGGCCACCCGGCCCGCCGCCGTCCGGCCCCGGGTGCGCCGGCGCGGCGAGCGCGGCCGGGCCGCCTCGATCGCCCTGCACACCACGCTGATCGCGGCGAGCGCGGTCGCCGTCTTCCCCGTGGTGTGGATCCTGTTCATCTCGCTGGGCCCCAAGACGGCCTGGCAGGACCCCGGTTCGGTGCTGGGCCACCTGACCCTGGCCAACTACGCCCACGTGCTCACGCAGACCGACTTCCCCAAGTGGTTCGCCAACTCGCTGCTGGTCTCCGGGGCAACCACCGTGATCGGGGTGCTGGTCTCGGCGAGCGCGGGGTACGCGGTCTCCCGGATGCGCTTCCCCGGCCACCGGCAGCTGATGTGGACGTTCCTGGTCACGCAGATGTTCCCGGTCACCATCCTGATCGTGCCGCTGTACAACCTGCTGGCCCGGCTGAACCTGATCGACAGCTATCTGGGGATCGTCCTCACCTACTGCACGGTCTCGGTGCCGTTCTCCGCCTGGATGCTCAAGGGCTACTTCGACACGATCCCCAAGGACATCGACGAGGCCGGCCGGATGGACGGGCTCACCCCGTTCGGCACGTTCTGGCGGCTGGTGCTGCCGCTGGCCCGCCCGGGGCTCGCCGTGACCGCCTTCTACAGCTTTCTGACCGCCTGGGCCGAGGTCGCCTACGCCTCGGTCTTCCTCAGCAACGACCACTACACCCTGACGGTCGGCATCCGCACGCTGGCCTCGGAGGAGCGCGTCGAATGGGCGCTGCTGGCCGCAGCCTCGGTGATCATCACGATCCCGGCAGCGGCCGTCTTCCTCCTGGTGCAGCGCCATCTGGTGGCCGGGCTGACCGCCGGCGGCACCAAGTCGTGACTCCCCGCCGCCCAGGGCCCCCTGTCCTCTTACCTTCCGTCACCCGCTTTAAGGACGCAATGACCAGCCAGCACATCGCCGATGTCCCCCGCCAGGCCGGCCCCTCGCCCGACAGCGCCGCCCGCCGGCCCGGCTGGTGGCGTGACGCGGTCATCTACCAGGTCTACCCGCGCAGTTTCGCCGACGGCAACGGCGACGGCATGGGCGATCTGCCCGGTGTGCGCGCCCGTCTGCCGTATCTGCGGGACCTCGGGGTGGACGCGGTGTGGCTCTCCCCGTTCTACGCCTCGCCGCAGGCCGACGCCGGCTACGACGTGGCCGACTACCGTGCCGTCGACCCGATGTTCGGCAGCCTGACCGACGCCGACGATTTGGTGCGCGACGCGCATGCGCTGGGGCTGCGGGTGATCGTGGACCTGGTGCCCAACCACTGCTCCGACCAGCACGAGTGGTTCAAGCAGGCGCTGCGCGAGGGGCCCGGGTCGCCGCTGCGCGAGCGGTTCCACTTCCGTCCCGGCAAGGGGGCGGCCGGGGAACTGCCGCCCAACGACTGGGAGTCCATCTTCGGCGGTCCCGCCTGGAGCCGGGTGACCGAGCCGGACGGCACGCCCGGCGAGTGGTACCTGCACCTGTTCGCCGCCGAGCAGCCCGACTTCAACTGGGACCATCCGGCCGTCCACGACGAGTTCCGGTCGATCCTGCGCTTCTGGCTGGACCTCGGCGTCGACGGCTTCCGCATCGACGTGGCGCACGGCCTGGTCAAGGCGCCCGGCCTGCCCGACATCGGCCACGGCGAGCAGCTGTCGCTCCTGGGCAACCAGGTGCTGCCCTTCTTCGACCAGGACGGGGTGCACGAGATCTACCGCGGCTGGCGGAAGATCCTCGACGAGTACGACGGCGAGCGCATCGCGGTCGCCGAGGCGTGGACGCCGACGGTCGAGCGCAGCGCCCGGTACCTGCGCCCGGACGAGCTGCACCAGGCGTTCAACTTCGAGTACCTGACGACGGATTGGGACGCGGGCAGGCTGCGGGCGGTGATCGACGGCTCGCTGGCGGCGATGCGCGCGGTGGAGGCCCCGGCGACCTGGGTGCTCTCCAACCACGACGTGGTCCGGCACACCACCCGGCTCGCCGACGGCGACGAGGCGCGCGGGCTGCGGCGGGCGAGGGCGGCGACGCTGCTGATGCTCGCGCTGCCGGGGTCGGCCTATCTGTACCAGGGCGAGGAGTTGGGGCTGCCGGAGGTGACCGACCTGCCCGACGAGGTGCGCCAGGATCCGGCGTTCTTCCGCAGCCAGGGCCAGGACGGCACCCGTGACGGCTGCCGGGTGCCGATCCCCTGGGAGGAGACAGGCCCGACGTACGGTTTCGGGCCGCGGGACGGCGAGCCGAGCTGGCTGCCGCAGCCCAAGGACTGGGCGGCGCTCAGCGTGGCGGCGCAGTCCGGCGACCCCGGTTCGACGCTGGAGTTCTACCGGCGGGCGATCGCGGTGCGCCGCGAGCACCCCGCGCTGGGTGCGGGCGAGACGGTGACCTGGCTCGACGCACCCGAGGGCGTGCTGGCGTTCCGCCGCGACGGCGCCGGCGGCGCGTTCGTGTGCCAGGTCAACCTGACCGCCGACGCCGTCCGACTGCCGTGCCACGGGCGGCCGTTGCTCGCCAGCGCCGAGGTGCCGGCCGCCGGCCCGGACGGGATGGACCTGCCCGGGGACTGCGCGATCTGGTGGGCGGTCTGACATGACGGGGAGCCGTCCCCTACCCTCGGGTGCTGTGACCGCGCGACTGGCCGACATCGCAGCACAGGCGGGGGTCAGCGAGGCGACGGTCAGCCGGGTGCTCAACGGAAAGCCAGGGGTCTCCGCGGCCACCCGTCAGTCGGTGCTGGCCGCGCTCGACCTGCTGGGCTACGAGCGCCCGGTGCGCCTGCGGCAGCGCAGCGCCGGACTGATCGGGCTGATCACTCCGGAGCTGGACAATCCGATTTTTCCCGCGTTCGCCCAGGTGATCGGGCAGGCGCTGACCCGCCAGGGGTACACGCCGGTGCTGGCGACCCAGACGCCGGGCGGCTCGACCGAGGACGAGCTGGTCGAGATGCTGGTCGAGCGGGGGGTCTCCGGGATCATCTTCGTCTCGGGGCTGCATGCCGATTCCACCGCCGACATGGGCCGCTACGAGCGGCTGCGCGGCCAGGGTGTGCCGTTCGTGCTGATCAACGGCTTCTCCCCGAGCGTCAACGCACCCTTCGTCTCGCCCGACGACCGTAGCGCGGTCCGGCTCGCCGTCACCCATTTGGCGGCATTGGGCCATGATCGTATCGGACTGGCCGTCGGACCCAAGCGATTTGTTCCGGTGATGCGCAAAATCGAGGGTTTCATCCGGAGCATGTCGGAGGTGCTGGACGTGCCCGCGGAGGCGGCGCAGGAGTTGATCCAGCACTCGCTGTTCACCCTGGAGGGCGGCCAGGCGGCCGCCTCGGCGCTGCTGGACCGGGGGTGCACCGCGCTGGTCTGCGCCTCCGACATGATGGCGCTGGGCGCGATCCGGGCGGCGCGGCAGCGGGGGCTCGCGGTACCGCGGGACGTATCGGTCGTAGGATTCGACGATTCGCCGCTGATAGCCTTCACCGACCCGCCGCTGACCACGATCCGGCAACCGGTGACCGCGATGGGCCAGGCGGCCGTGCACGCGCTGCTGGAGGAGATCGGCGGGACGCCCGCGCCGCACAGCGAGTTCGTGTTTTTGCCCGAACTTGTGGTCCGGGGTTCAACATCCGCCGGTCCCGGGGCCGTACAGCCTCCTCCCGGCAGGGCGCCACACGAAAACCAGTCGGCTTCCAGGCGTACGGCGGATGTCGAAGACCCGACCAGGGGATGATCGGTGGGGCCGTGGCATCTGGCAGACTGTCCACCCATGGGGGAACCGACAGCGAAGATCCTGGAAGGCCGCACGGCCGTCCCATCGCGCTTCACCGGTTCCATCGAGGCCGAGCCCAAGGCCGATGGAGCCGCGCGAGAAGACCGCCGGGCGGTGGGCCGTCACACCCTGGTCGCCAGGATGCGCATGCCGCGCAGACCCCGTCTGTGGTTCGAGATCCTGCTGATCGGCGTGAGCTACTGGGTGTACTCCCTGGTGCGCAACGCCGTGCCGCAGCAGGCGATCTCCGCGATGCGGCACGCACACCAGATCTGGCGTCTGGAGACGTCGCTGGGGATCGCGGTCGAGGACCACATCAACCGTGCGATGAACTCGGTGACGTGGCTTATCGTCGGAATGAACTACTACTACGCCACCTTGCACTTCGTGATGACCATCGGCGTGCTGGTGTGGCTTTTCCGCCGTCATCCGGGGCGTTACGCCTCGGCGCGGCTGACGATTTTCGCCACCACGGGTGTGGCCCTGCTGGGCTTCTACTTCTTCCCCCTGGCGCCGCCGCGTCTGATGCACGGGGACTTCGTGGACACCGTCGCCGTACACCACACCTGGGGTTCGATGGCCTCCGGCGACCTGGCGCACGTGTCCAACCAGTTCGCCGCGATGCCCTCGATGCACATCGGCTGGTCGCTGTGGTGCGGCATCACCGTGACGACGCTGGCCCGCCCGGTGTGGGTGCGGGTGCTGGGCCTGCTGTATCCGCTGGCCACGCTGGTGGTGATCATCTCCACCGCCAACCACTTCTGGCTGGACGCGGTAGGCGGCATGCTCTGCCTCGGGGTCGGGTTCGCCGTCTCCTACGCGGTCTACGGCCGCGTGACCTACCGGCTGCCGCGGTACGTGGGCAGGCCCGCGATGGCCGGCGCGTAGCGGCCGTCAGCCCTCGTACTGGTAGAAGAGCCGTTCCACCACCGCGCGGGCCCGGCGGGTGATACGGCGGTAGTCGTCGACCAGCTCGCCCACGTGGCCCGGCCCGTAGCCCAGGTAGCGGCCGACGGCGCCAAGTTCGCGGCCGTCGCTGGGGAAGGTGTCGCCGGGGCGGCCGCGGACCAGCATGACGGCGTTGCGGACCCGGGTGGCCAGCACCCACGCCTCGTCCAGCGTCGCCGCGTCGTCCGGCGCGACGAGACCGGCGTCCCGGGCCGCGGCCAGCGCCTGCCGGGTGCAGGTGGTCCGCAGCCCCGGCTCGGCCCAGGCGTGGCGCAGCTGCAGCAGCTGCACGGTCCATTCGACGTCGGACAGGCCCCCGCGGCCCAGCTTGGTGTGGGTGGTCGGGTCGGCGCCGCGCGGGAGGCGCTCGGACTCCATGCGCGCCTTCAGCCTGCGGATCTCGCGGATGGCCTCCTCCCCCAGGCCGCCGTCGGGGTAGCGCAGCGGGTCGATCAGCTCCATGAACCGCCGGCCGAGCTCCGGATCGCCGGCCGCCGGGGCCGCGCGCAGCAGCGCGTGGCTCTCCCAGGTCAGCGACCAGCGCCGGTAGTAGGCGGCGTAGGAGGCGAGGGTGCGCACCAGCGGGCCGGACTTGCCCTCGGGGCGCAGATCGGCGTCGATGATCAGCGGCGGGTCGGCAGTGGGGATCTGCAGCAGCCTGCGCAGCTCGTTGGCGACCTTCAGGGCTGCCTTGGCGGCCTCGGTGTCGTCCGCGCCCTCGAACGGTTCGTGGACGAAGAGCACGTCGGCGTCGGAGCCGTAGCCAAGCTCCCGGCCGCCGAAGCGGCCCATGCCGATGACGGCGAAGCGGGTGGGCAGCGCCTCGCTGCCGCCGACGGCGTCGACGGCCGCCTGGAGCGCTCCGGCGAGGGTCGCCGTGGTGACGTCGGAGAGCGCGGTGCCGACGGCGTCCACGGCCGCGCCCGGACCGCCCTCGGCCGCCAGCGCCCCGGTCAGGTCGGCGGCGGCGGTACGGAACAGCTCCCGGCGCCGCACACCGCGTACCGCCGTGACGGCCGCCTCGGGGCTGTCGGCCCGGCCCACCGCGGCCAGCACCTCCTGCTCCAGCGCGGACAGGGCGCGCGGCGCGAGCCCCTCGGGGTCCCCGAGCAGCGCGACGGCCTCCGGGGCCCGCAGCAGCAGGTCGGGGGCGAGCCGGCCGGAGGACAGGATCCGGGCGAGGTTCTCGGCCGCGGCGCCCTCGTCCCGCAGCAGCCGCAGGTACCAGGGGGTGCGCCCCAGGGCGTCGGAGACCTTGCGGAAGTTCAGCAGCCCGGCGTCGGGGTCGGCGGAGTCGGCGAACCAGCCCAGCAGCACCGGCAGCAGCGTGCGCTGGATCGCCGCCTTGCGGCTGACCCCGGAGGCCAGCGCCTCCAGGTGGCGCAGGGCGGCGGCCGGGTCGTGGTAGCCGAGGGCCTCAAGGCGCTGCCGGGCGGCGTCCGGGCTGAGGCGGACCTCGCCGGGTTCCAGCTGGGCGAAGGCGTCGAGCAGCGGCCGGTAGAAGAGCTTCTCGTGCAGCCGCCGCACCTCCACGGCGTGCCGCTTCCACTCCTTGGTGAGCTCGGCGACCGGCTCGGCCCGAAAGCCCAGCGAGCGGCCGAGGCGGCGCAGGTCGGCCTCGTCCTCGGGGACCAGGTGGGTGCGGCGCAGCTTGTGCAGCTGGATGCGGTGTTCCATGACCCGCAGGAAGCGGTACGCGGCGTCCAGCGCGGCGGCGTCGGCCCGGCCCACGTAGCCGCCCTCGGCGAGCTGGGCGAGCGCGGTCAGCGTGGTGGGGCTGCGCAGCCCCGGGTCGGTGCGCCCGTGCACCAGTTGCAGCAGCTGCACGGCGAACTCCACGTCCCGCAGGCCTCCGGGGGCGAGTTTGAGTTCGCGCTCGACGTGGGCGGCGGGGATGTTCGCCACGACCCGGCGGCGCATCTGCTGGACGTCGGTGACGAAGTGGTCGCGGTCGGCGGCCTGCCACACCATGGGCGTGACGGCGTCCGTGTACGCCCGGCCGAGGGCCTCGTCGCCCGCGACCGGCCGGGCCTTGAGCAGCGCCTGGAACTCCCAGGTCTTGGCCCAGCGCCGGTAGTACGCAACGTGGCTGGACAGGGTGCGCACCAGCGGGCCGTTCTTCCCCTCGGGCCGCAGGTTGGCGTCGACCTCCCAGATCGTGCCCTCGGCGGTGGTGGCCGAGCAGATCCGCATCATGTGGGCGGCGAGCCGGGTGGCCGCCCGCAGCGCCTGGTTCTCGTCGCCGCCCTCGACGGCTTCGGCGACGAAGATCACGTCCACGTCGGAGACGTAGTTGAGCTCGTGGCCGCCGGCCTTGCCCATGCCGATGACGGCGAGCCGGCAGGCGGCCGCGTCCTCGGGGGCCTCGGCCTGCGCTGTGGCGAGCGCGGTGCGCAAGGTGGCGGTGGCCAGGTCGGCGAGCTCGGCGGCGGTCTCGGCCAGGTCGCTGGTGCCGCACACGTCGCGGGCGGCCACGGCCAGCAGGCAGCGGCGGTAGGCGGCGCGCAGCGCGTCCTGCGGCGGGATGCCGGCGCCCAGCCGGGCCATGCCGTCGCGCAGCGCACCGGCGAAGTCCTCGACGCCCGGGTGCAGATCGGCCGACTCGTAGGTGACCAGGGCGTGCCAGTCGTGCGGGTGGCGGGCGAGGTGGTAGCCGAGCGCCTCGGAGGCGCCGAGGACGCCCAGCAGCCGGTCGCGCAGCGGTTTGGCGGAGACCAGGGTGTCCAGCAGCGTCCGCCGTTCCCCGTCGTCCAGGGCCTCGGCGAGGCGCAGCAGGCCGCTCAGCGCCAGGTCGGGATCGGCGGTGGCCCCCAGGGCGTCGAGGAGCCCGGGGTCGGAGTGGACCGCGGCCAGCTCGGGCGCGGCGAGCAGCCGCTCGGCCCCCGCCGGGTCGGTGAACCCGTGCCGCAGCAGCCTGCTGAACGTAGTGCTGCGCCGCCCTTCCAGCATCGCCCGCGCCCTCCGTGTCCGCTCGCACCCCACTGTGACCGCCCGCAGCGAGCGTAACGCCTGCGGCAGGCGCGGCCGGGGCAAGTCCGGGGGCGGTCCACGGCCGGAGAGCGAGGCCGAACCCGCCGTTCCCCAGATCTTCATCCGACGGCCGCAGCACCGGTCACACGGCGGCTCCTAACCTGACGGCGCTCCGCACCGCTTCGGCACCTCTTCCCCCCATCATGGAGGTCTGCAGTGCCCAGCACATCTTTGCGCCGCTCTTTGACGGCTCTCGCTTCCGCGTTCGGCGTCGCCGCCGCGTGGGCCGGGTTCGGCGGCGCTCCGGCGGCGCACGCAGCCGCCGTTCCGACGCCGGACCACGTGATCGTCGTGGTCTTCGAGAACCACGCCTACGACCAGGTCGTCGGCTCCTCCGCCGCCCCCTACATCAACTCCCTGGTGAGCGGCGGCGCGAACCTGACGAACATGTACGCCGAGACCCACCCGAGCCAGCCCAACTACTACGACCTGTTCTCCGGGGACACCCAGGGCGTCACGGACGACAGCTGCATCACCCCGCAGTTCAGTTCGGCGGAGAACCTCGGCTCCGAGCTGATCGCCGCCGGCAAGAGCTGGGCCAGCTACAACGAGAGCCTGCCCGGCCAGGGTTCCACGGCATGCACCGGCGGCCGCTACGCGCAGAAGCACAACCCGTGGTTCGGCTTCAGCAACGTGCCGCTGTCGACGGCGTACACGTTCAGCCAGTTCCCCACGGACTACACGACGCTGCCGCAGGTCTCCTTCGTCATCCCGAACCTGTGCGACGACATGCACGACTGCTCGGTCAGGACCGGTGACACCTGGCTCAAGAACCACCTGGGCGCCTACGCGGCCTGGGCCAAGACGCACAACAGCGTGCTGGCGGTGACGTTCGACGAGGACGACCACAGCAGCGCCAACCAGATCCCGACCGTGCTGTACGGCCAGCCGGTGGCCGCGGGCAGCAGTTCGTCGGCCACGTACGACCACTTCAGCCTGCTGCGCACCATCGAGGACATGTACGGCCTCACGTACGCGGGCAACGCGGCGTCGGCCTCCGACATCACCGACGTCTGGAACCAGGCGAACTGACGTAACGTCATATACGCGTCATTCGAGGAGCCTGGCGCGCGCGGTCGCGAGGTCGTGCGGGGTGAGCCCGGCGGCGAGCAGCCGGCGGTCCGGGTCGAAGGCGGCGAGGGTCGCCTCGACCGCCTCCGCGACGGTCGTCCCCGCGCGCGCCAGGATCGCCTGCCGGGCCGCCTCGTCATCGGGCCTGTTGACCGCGCTGAGCTCGTAGTCGGCCGTGACGTGCGCCGCCCCGACCCCGGCGAGCGCGAGCAGCAGCAGGGCGACGAGGCCCGTGCGGTCCCGGCCCGCGCCGCAGTGCACGACCACGCCGCCGGGCCGGGCGTGCGCCACCGCGCGTACGACGTCGGCGCACACCTGCGGGCAGTGCTCAAGGTAGGGGGTGAACGACAGCGGGGTGGCGTCCAGGTGCCCCCACGCCTGCCACCACGCCTCGCCCGCGAGCTCGTCCAGCGGCAGATGCACCAGATCGATCCCGGCGGGCCTGACCGCCCGCCGGGACCGCTCGTGCCCGTCGCGCAGATCGATCGCGGTCCGCACCCCGTGGTCCCAGGCGGCCGCCCAGCCGTCCGCCGTCAGCCTGTCGAGGTTGTCGGCCCGCACCACGGCACCCCACCGCGTGCGGCGCCCCGCGGCGGCGGGCAGACCGCCGAGATCGCGTACGTTCCTACAGCCGTCCCAGCTCAGTTCGCGCTCCACACGGCTGAGGACGCCTCAGGGCACCGCTTCGGATTCGGCGCACGGGAAGGTTCCTGCGCGGCTCGAACGGGGGACGTGCACGGTGGCATGTCGACCGGTTTCGAACCGCGTTCGCTTTTGCTTCACCCGCTGTTCACAGGACACGACTCGAACGGTTCGGCACTTGCTGCCAGTGTGCCTGCCGGACAACTTTCGTCGACTGGAGTGTGGAGCATGCGCGGAACGGCCTTCGGATGGAAGAAGACCGCGGCGGGCGCCGCGGCGGCGGCGCTGGTGATGGGGGGCGCCTTCGCGGGGATGGCCACCGCTTCGCCTGCGGAGCCGCGGCACAGCGAGGGTGTGCCGCAGCACATCTTCTACATCATGATGGAGAACCACGGGAAGTCCCAGATCATCGGCAACACCGCCGACGCCCCCTACATCAACAAGCTCGCCACCCGGTACAACACGGCATCCGACTTCCACGGGGTCACCCACCCCAGCCTGCCCAACTACCTGTCCGCCTTCTCCGGTTCCTTCCAGGGCATCTGGGACGACTGCAAGGCGGGGGCGAAGGTGACCTGTCCCCCCGAGGAGTTCGTCCCGGGTTCGGGTGACGGGACCGCCACCGCTTCGCTGACGCCCGCCCAGGCGGCCAAGGCCGCCAAGACGCCGCACATGTTCTCCGGCCGCAACCTCGTCGACCAGCTGGCGGCGAAGGGGCTGACCTGGAAGGCGTACATGCAGTCCATGCCGCAGGCGGGCTTCGAGGGCGAGTACGCGCCGGGGAACGTCAAGGGCACCGAGGTCAAGCTGTACGCGCAGAAGCACAACCCGTTCATGTACTTCTCGGACATCAACTCGCCCGGCAACCCCCGCCTGAAGAAGGTCCTGCCGTTCGAGAAGAACTTCGACGCCGACCTTGCCGCGGGCAAGGTTCCCAACTTCTCCTGGATCAGCCCCGACCAGTGCCACGACATGCACGGGATCGATCCGAGCGCGGCGGCGATGGTCGGCCTTCCCGACTGCGGCTTCCCCAAGTCCGGCCTCGACCACGGGGCGATCCGGCTCGGCGACCGGTTCCTCCGCGAGACGGTGACCAAGATCATGAAGTCCCGGACGTGGCGGTCGAGCAACTCCAGCATCGTCATCAACTGGGACGAGAACGACTACTCCGGCTACTCCGGAGGGCCCGGCAGCCCGGTGGGGGCGAAGGGCGCCGTGCTCGGCGGCGGGGACGCGCCGCTGATCGTCATCAACTCCCACGGCGGCCCGCACAAGGACTCCAAGGTCTCCTCCGACCACTACACCGTGCTCGCGACGATCGAGGACATGTGGCACCTCGGCTGCCTGGCGAACACCTGCTCGCCCCGCACGTCCGGTTCGCTGCGGGAGCTGTTCGCCCGCTAGACGACTGCGAAGGAGACGACCGGGCCGGCGGTGCGCCACCGCCGGCCCGGAACGTCACTGCATGATCGAAACCCTGCTGACCTGCGCCTACAGCACCGGCAGCAGGTTGCGCAGCTCGAACGGGGTGACCTCGGAGCGGTACGCCTCCCACTCCTGCTTCTTGTTGCGCAGGAAGAAGTCGAAGACGTGCTCGCCGAGGGTCTCGGCGAGCAGTTCGCTGCGCTCCATCAGCGTGATGGCCTCGCCGAGGTTCTGCGGGAGGGGTTCGATGCCCAGGGCGCGGCGTTCGGCGTCGGAGAGGGCCCAGACGTCGTCGTCGGCGCCGGCGGGCAGGTCGTAGCCCTCCTCCACGCCCTTCAGGCCCGCGGCGAGCAGGACCGCGTAGGCCAGGTAGGGGTTGCAGCCGGAGTCGAGGGAGCGGACCTCGATGCGGGTGGAGACGGTCTTGCCGGGCTTGTACATCGGCACCCGGATCAGCGCGGAACGGTTGTTGTGGCCCCAGCAGATGTACGAGGGCGCCTCGCCGCCGGCGCCCGCGGTGCGCTGGGAGCCGCCCCAGATGCGCTTGTAGGAGTTGACCCACTGGTTGGTGACCGCGGAGATCTCGCCGGCGTGCTGGAGCAGCCCGGCGATGAACGAGCGGCCCACCTTGGAGAGTTGGTACTCGGCGCCGGACTCGTGGAAGGCGTTGCGGTCGCCCTCGAAGAGCGAGAGGTGGGTGTGCATGCCCGAGCCCGGGTACTCCGAGAACGGCTTGGGCATGAAGGTCGCCTGCACGCCCTGCTCCAGCGCGACCTGCTTCATCACCAGCCGGAAGGTCATGATGTTGTCGGCGGTCGACAGCGCGTCGGCGTACCGCAGGTCGATCTCCTGCTGGCCGGGGGCGCCCTCGTGGTGGGAGAACTCCACCGAGATGCCCATCGACTCCAGCATGGTGATGGCCTGGCGCCGGAAGTCCTGGCCGACGTGCTGCGGG
Source organism: uncultured Streptantibioticus sp. (assembly GCA_964398515.1). GTDB lineage: Bacteria > Actinomycetota > Actinomycetes > Streptomycetales > Streptomycetaceae > CAYNNX01. The sequence goes on from CAYNNX010000028.1 coordinate 14,634, forward strand.
GTGTGGTCGAAGTAGCCGGAGGAGTCGCCGGGGGTCGGGCGGGAGCCGTCGACCGGCTTGTCCTTGAGCAGGAAGAACTCGATCTCGGGGTGGGTGTAGAAGGTGAACCCCAGGTCCGAGGTCTTGGACAGGGTGCGCTTGAGGACGTAGCGCGGGTCGGCGTAGGAGGGCGAGCCGTCCGGCATGAGGATGTCGCAGAACATCCGGGCGGTCCCCGGCGACTCGGCACGCCACGGCAGGATCTGGAAGGTCCCCGGGTCCGGCTTGGCGAGCATGTCGGACTCGTAGACCCGCGCGAAGCCCTCGATCGCTGAGCCGTCGAACCCGATGCCCTCGTCGAACGCCTGCTCAAGCTCGGCCGGAGCCACCGCGACGGACTTCAAGAAGCCCAGCACGTCGGTGAACCACAGCCGTACGAAGCGGATGTCCCGCTCCTCCAGCGTCCGGAGCACGAACTCCTGCTGCTTATCCATGGTCCTCGTTCCTCGCAGGTCAGACGGCTTGTTCACCGGGCGTGGGCGGTACTGAGGGGACTCCAGTATCACGGAGGCGGGTTTCCGGCACGTTACGCACTATTTGCCACACCTTGCGAAGCCCTTTGCATGATCGGCCCTCCTCCGCGCTCACCGCCATTGTGGAACACCGACGCAACCCTTGGCGTACACGCGTGCCCGGGAGGATTCCCCGGGGCTCCCGGGGGTACATCGCGTCGGACAGACGATTAGGCTGGGTCCGTGCCTCAACTTCGTCTCGCCCTCAACCAGATCGACTCCTGCGTCGGGGACCTGTCCGGGAACTCCGACTCGATCGCGCGCTGGACCCGCCACGCGGTCGAGCAGGGGGCCCATCTCGTCGCCTTCCCCGAGATGGCGCTGACCGGCTACCCGGTGGAGGACCTCGCACTGCGGCCGTCCTTCGTCGAGGCCTCCCGGGCGGCGCTCGCCGCGCTCGCGGGCCGCCTGGCGGCCGAGGGGCTCGGCGAGGTCCCGGTGGTCGTCGGCTACCTCGACCGCAGCGAGAAGGCCGAGCCGCGGTACGGCCAGCCGGCCGGCGCCCCGCAGAACGCGGCGGCCGTGCTGCACCGCGGCGGCGTGGTGCTCTCGTTCGCCAAGCACCACCTGCCGAACTACGGCGTCTTCGACGAGTTCCGCTACTTCGTGCCCGGTGACACGCTCCCGGTGATCCGCGTGCACGGCGTCGACGTGGCTCTGGCGATCTGCGAGGACCTGTGGCAGGACGGCGGCCGGGTGCCCGCCACCCGCACCGCCGGTGCCGGGCTGCTGGTGTCCATCAACGCCTCGCCGTACGAGGTCGCCAAGGACGACACGCGGCTGGAGCTGGTCCGCAAGCGGGCGCAGGAGGCGGGCTGCACGCTGGCGTACCTGGCGATGATCGGCGGCCAGGACGAGCTGGTCTTCGACGGCGACTCGATCGTGGTCTCCGCCGACGGCGAGGTGATCACGCGCGCGCCGCAGTTCGAGGAGGGCTGCGTGCTCGTCGACCTGGACCTGCCGGCCGCCCCGGAGCAGCCGCCCTCGGGCCTGGCCGAGGACGGACTGGAGATCGTCCACCGGGTGATCTCCGCGGAGCCGCTCCCGGCGTACGAGCCGCAGGTGACCGGCGAGCAGGCGGCCCGGCTCGGCGACGACGAGGAGATCTACACGGCGCTGGTCGTGGGCCTGCGCGCGTATCTGGCGAAGAACGGTTTCCGCAGCGTGCTGGTGGGGCTCTCGGGCGGCATCGACTCGGCGCTGGTCGCCGCGATCGCCTGCGACGCGGTCGGGGCCCGGCACGTGTACGGGGTCTCCATGCCGTCGCGCTACTCCTCCGAGCACTCCCGCAGCGACGCGGCCGAGCTGGCCCGCCGCACCGGGCTGAACTTCCGCACGGTGCCGATAGGCCCGATGTTCGACGCGTACATGGAGTCGCTGCACCTCACCGGGCTCGCCGAGGAGAACCTCCAGGCCCGGCTGCGCGGCACGACGCTGATGGCGCTGTCCAACCAGGAGGGCCACCTGGTACTGGCCCCGGGCAACAAGTCGGAGCTGGCGTGCGGCTACTCCACGCTGTACGGGGACGCGGTGGGCGGCTTCGCGCCGATCAAGGACGTGCTGAAGACGAAGGTCTGGGATCTGGCGAGGTGGCGCAACGCCGCCGCCGCCGAGCGGGGGCAGACCCCGCCGATCCCGGAGAACTCGATCGCCAAGCCGCCCAGCGCGGAGCTGCGGCCCGGCCAGGTCGACACGGACTCGCTCCCGGACTACGAGCTGCTCGACCGGATCCTCGACCTGTACGTCGAGCAGGACCAGGGGCGCGAGGCGATCGTGGCGGCCGGCTTCGACGAGGAGACGGTGACGAGGGTGTTGCGGCTGGTGGACACGGCCGAGTACAAGCGGCGGCAGTACCCGCCGGGCACGAAGATCACGTCGAAGGGGTTCGGCAAGGATCGCCGCCTGCCGATCACGAACCGCTGGCGTGAGGGCGCTCCGCTGGGGTGAGGTTT
>CAYNNX010000028.1:17236-21521 GCA_964398515.1 uncultured Streptantibioticus sp.
CCGCCTGCCGATCACGAACCGCTGGCGTGAGGGCGCTCCGCTGGGGTGAGGTTTTCGGCCCGATCGCGGGATCGCGCTCCGTTGGGCTGGGCCGACTGGCGACGGTCCCGGGGACCAACGGCTCGCACGTCCCGGGATCGGGCCGAAGGGCTCGCGGCTCAGCCCGTTCGCAGCGTTGCCGCCACCGGCAGGTGATCGCTGCCGGTGGCGGGTAGCACCCACGACCTCGTCGGCTCGATCCCCCTCGTCATGACCTGGTCGATGCGGGCCATCGGGAACGACGCAGGCCAGCTGAAGCCGAAGCCGTGGCCCGCCGCACCCTGCGCGGAGCGCATCTGCGCGGTGATCGGAGACAGGCTGCGGTCGTTCATCGTGCCGTTGAGGTCGCCGAGGAGGATCGCGCGGCGCAGCGGCTCCCGGGCGATCGCGTCGCCCAGCGCGGCCGCGCTCACGTCCCGCTGGTTCGCCGTGAAGCCGCCGTGCAGGTGGACCCGGACCGAGGGCATGTGGGCGACGTAGACCGCGATGTCGCCCCGGGGCGTGGCGACCGTGGTGCGCAGCGCGCGGATCCAGCCGAGGCGGATGTCGACCGGCCGGGTGTCGTGCAGCGGGTACCTGCTCCACAGCGCGACCGTGCCCTCGACCGCCCGGTACCTGTAGGTGCCGGCCAGCCCCCGCTCGTAGACGGGGAGCGCCTGGCCGCTCAGCTCCTCCAGGGCGACGACGTCCGCGCCGGCGCGGGCGATGTCGTCGGCGGTGGCGGCCGGGTCGGGGTTGTTCGCGTCGACGTTGTGGGTGATCACCGTCATGTCGCCGCCGGGCCTCGCCTTGTCGGTCAGCAGGTCGCCGAAGAGGTTCACCCAGACCAGCGCGGGGATCAGCAGGGCGGCCGGCGCGACGGCCGAGCGGCGCAGCAGTGCGCACACCAGCAGCACCGGCACCGCCAGCCCCAGCCACGGCAGGAAGGTCTCCAGAAGGCTGCCGAGGTTGCCGAGCGTGTTGGGGACCTTGGCGTGCAGGCCCATCACCAGTGCGGTCACCAGCGCGAGCGCGGCCAGGATCCAGCCTCGCCGCAGGACGCGGCCGTCGTTCCAGCGGCTGCCCGGCCGATCGGCGCCGCGCGGCCCGCCGTGCGGCCTGTGGCCGTCCGTCGCCTCGTCCGCCGTGTACGCCTGCGCCATGGGCCCCTCACTCGCGTCGTGCTTCCGTGCGCGCCGGACCGCGGCCGGGCCCCCGTCCCCGGCGGCCCGCAGTCCTCGACCCTAGGGGATCACCGGACGGACCGCGTGCGGCGCTCAGGGGCGGGGACGGCGGGTTCCGGGAGCGCGGTTCCGCCGGCGGGGCCGTTGTGGGGCCTTCGTGACAGGACGCTCACATTCGCCCGGGCTCGGCCGTTCGGGCGCCCCGCCGATGCCCGACGGCGGCCGCCCCCGTGGCAGCGCCCGGACGCCACGGCCCGCACACCCCGATCCCGGGATCGGACCTCCCGCTCAAGCCGTCAGCCCCCATCCCGGGATCGGGCACCCCCGGCGCCCCCGGTAACGCCCCACACCCCGATCCCGGGATCGGGATCACGCTCCCGCGGCGGCCCCTTCGCCCGGGTCCCCTGGTCGCGCGCTCGCGGCGGCGCGCTCCGGCTTGGCGGTCGGCGGGCGCAGCGCCGCCCGGCCGGGCAGGAAGACGGCGGCGATCAGGGCGCCGAGCAGGGCGACGGCGGCGGAGCCGGTCGCGGTGACGTGCATGGCGTGGATGAACGCGGCGTCGGCGGGGTCGACCAGTGCCCGGCCGGCCGGTCCGAGCCTGGCGGCCAGGGCGAGGGTCGCCTCGACGGACTCGCCGGCGCCGTGCCGTACGTGGTCGGGCAGGCCGGGGACGGCCGCGATGCGGCCCCTGACCCCGTGGCGGTAGGTCGCCGACAGCAGGGAGCCGAGCACGGCGACCCCGAGGGCGCCGCCGACCTGGCGGAACGTGTTGTTGATCGCGGAGCCCGAGCCGGCCTTCTCCCGCGGCAGCGACGACATGATCATGACGGTCGCGGGCGGCATGACGTGGGCCATGGCCGTGCCCATCAGGAAGAAGAGCACCTCGATCAGCCACACCGGCGTCGTCCGGTCCAGCATCAGGTAGCCGAGGAAGGCGACGGCGGTGAGCGCCATGCCGCCGGCGCAGGTGGCGCGGGGTCCGATGCGGTCGACGACCAGCCGGGCCCGCGGCGCGAAGATCATCTGCGCGACGGCCAGCGGCAGCAGCAGCGCCCCCGAGCGCAGCGGGGAGTAGCCGCGCACACTCTGGGTGTAGAAGACGAAGAAGAACGTCACGCCCAGCAGCGCGAAGAAGACGAGCCCGATGGCGACGACGGAGGCCGCGAAGCGCCGGTCGCGGAAGTAGGCCACATCGAGGGCGGGATGGTCGCTGCGGCGCTCGGGCAGCACGAAGGCGGCCAGCACGACGAGGCCGGCGGCGATGGCGGCCCACGACTGGAGGGCGGTGAAGTCCGCGAGCTGGCCGCCCTTGATGATCCCGTACACCAGCAGGACCAGGCCGACGACGGACAGCAGCACGCCCAGCGGGTCGAGGCGGCCGGGCGCGGGGTCCCTGGAGTCGGGGACGAGAAAGGTCATGGCGATGACCGCGACCGCCACTATCGGGACGTTGACGAGGAAGACCGAGCCCCACCAGAAGTGCCGCAGCAGCAGGCCGCCCGCGATCGGGCCGAGCGCGATGGCGAAGCCGACCGCTCCGCTCCAGACGCCGATGGCCTTCGGCTGCTCGTCGCGTTCGAAGACGTTCATGATGATCGCCAGCGTGGCGGGCATGACGAAGGCGGCGCCGAAGCCCATGACCGCGCGGAAGGCGATCAGCTGCCCGGAGGATCCGGCGAGCGCCGAGAGCACCGATCCGGTGCCGAAGACGGCCATGCCGAGGAGCAGGACCTTCTTGCGGCCGAGCCGGTCGCCGAGGAGTCCGGCGGTGAACAGCAGCCCGGCGAAGACCAGCGTGTAGGAGTTGACCGCCCACTCCAGCTGGCTCTGGGTGGCGCCGAGTCCGGTGGGGGCGGGCTGGGCGATGGTCTTCATCGCCACGTTCAGTATCGAGTTGTCGAGGACGACGACGAGCAGGCTGAACAGCAGGACGGTCAGTATCAGCCAGCGGCGCCGGCGCACCGCTTCGGGGACCGTCGGGCCGGTGGGGGGTCTGGTCGCCGGGGTGGCCGGTGCGTCATCCGGGGGCATGGACCCCACGCTAGCCCCGTGGGTGCCGGGCCCGGGGCGGTTCGGGCGCACCCGTGGGCGCACGCCGGCGAACGGCACCGGGGTTTCCCGTGCCCGCGTGACATGTCAGCATGGGAGGCGATCCGGGGACGCCGTCAGGGCGCCTCGAGACGACGAACAGGAGCCGTAGCCATGACGCACGTTCAGGCTGCCCAGAAACCGCCCGCCGACAGCAGCAAGGCGCTGTACGGAGGGACGGGCACCCGTCGCATCACGGTTCGAGACATCGCCGCCGCCAAGGAGCGCGGCGAGAAGTGGCCCATGCTGACCGCGTACGACGCCATGACGGCGTCGGTCTTCGACGAGGCGGGCATCCCCGTCCTGCTGGTCGGGGACTCCATGGGCAACTGCCACCTGGGATACGAGTCCACGGTGCCGGTGACGATGGACGAGATCACCATGCTCTCCGCCGCCGTGGTACGCGGCACCCGCCGCGCGCTGATCGTCGGCGACCTGCCGTTCGGCTCGTACCAGGAGGGCCCGACGCAGGCGCTGCGCAGCGCGACCCGGCTGGTGAAGGAGGCCGGGGTCGGCGCGGTGAAGCTGGAGGGCGGTGAGCGTTCGGCGCACCAGATCGAGCTGCTCGTCTCCTCGGGCATCCCGGTGATGGCGCACATCGGCCTGACCCCGCAGTCCGTCAACGCCTTCGGCGGCTACCCGGTGCAGGGCCGGGGCGAGGAGGCCGCTCAGCAGCTGCGGCGGGACGCCAAGGCGGTGCAGGACGCGGGCGCCTTCGCCGTGGTCCTGGAGCTGGTCCCGGCCGAGCTGGCGGCCGAGGTCACCGGAGTGCTGCACGTGCCGACGGTGGGCATCGGCGCGGGCCCGGACTGCGACGCGCAGGTGCTGGTGTGGACGGACATGGCGGGGATGACCGCGGGACGTGTCCCGCGCTTCGTCAAGCAGTACGCGCGCCTGCGTGAGGTGCTCGGCGACGCGGCGAGGTCGTTCGCGGACGAGGTGGTCGGCGGGGAGTACCCGGCGGCGGAGCACAGCTTCCACTGACGTTCCGGATC
>CAYNNX010000028.1:21621-35246 GCA_964398515.1 uncultured Streptantibioticus sp.
TGACGTTCCGGATCCGGTGACGTTCCGGATCCGGTCTTTGAGCACAGCGGCCCCACCTCCCGTATGTCCTGGTGACACCGTGCGGGGCATACGGGAGGAGCCCATTATGTCCATCTTTCGCCCCACCCCTCATATCCCTCTCACCCCTCGTATCCCACGTCTTACCCGTCTTACCCGTCGTCCCGCGGAGATCCGCGGCGGGCACGCCCGGTGAGGCGGAATCCGGCTCGACCGGAAGCCGGGCGTGCGCGAAGATACGTGCGTGGACGAGCGTCGTCCCCCGGGCTCGGCCCAGGAGGAGGACCTGATGCGGGCGCTCTACCGCGACCACGCGAGCGCTCTGCTCGCGTACGTCCTGCGGTTGGTCGGCGGTGATCGCTACGCGGCCGAGGACGTGGTGCAGGAGACTTTGCTGCGCGCCTGGCGCAACGCCTCACGCCTGGACCCGGCGGCCCGCTCGCTGCGGCCGTGGCTGGTGACCGTGGCCCGGCGGATCGTCATCGACGGCCACCGCGGCCGCCTGGCCCGCCCGGCGGAGACGGGTCCGGCCGCGCTGGAGCAGGTCCCCGCGGAGGACGACCTCGACCGGGCGCTGCGGCTGATGGCGATCTCCGACGCGCTGACCGAGCTGTCCGAGCCGCACCGGCGGGTGCTGGTGGAGACGTACTTCAAGGGCCGTTCGACCGTTGAGGCCGCGGCCGAACTGGGGGTGCCGCCGGGGACGGTCCGGTCGCGGATCTTCTACGCTCTGCGCAGCCTGCGGATCGCGCTGGAGGAGAGAGGGGTGACCTCGTGAGCGGCTGGGACCGCCTCGACCCGCACGTCGACGTCGGCGCCTATGTGCTGGGGGCGCTGGACGAGCACGACATGGACCGGTTCGAGCGGCACCTGGCGACCTGCGGCCGGTGCTCGGTCATGCTGGACGAGTTCAGCGCACTGCTGCCGGTGCTGGCCGAACTCGGCCAGGCGGGGATACCCGAGCCGCCCGGCGAGGCGATGCTCCAGCGGCTCCTGGACGAGGTGGCCACCGAGCGCCGGGCCCGGCGGCGCAGGCGGTGGCTGACCGTGGCGGCGGCGGCGGTGCTGATCGCGGCCGGTCCGTCGGCGGCCGTGATAGCCATGCAGGACAACGGCCCGCCGCCCCCGCCCCGGGCGGTGGCGGTCCACCGCACCGTGAGCGATCCGCACACCGGGGTGGCGGCGACGATCGACCTGACCCCGAAGAACTGGGGCACCCAGATCGAGCTGCGGCTGTCCGACATCTACGGGCCGCGCCGGTGCCGCCTGGTGGCCGTGGGCCGGGACGGCACCCAGGAGACGGTCGCCAACTGGTACGTCCCCGAACGGGGTTACGGCACCGACGAGCGCCCCAAGCCGCTGACCGTCTCGGGGGCGAGCGGGATGCAGGTGTCCGCGCTCGCCCGCTTCGACGTGGTCACCACGAGCGGGCAGCACCTGGTGTCGGTGCCCGTGTAGGCGCCCTGTCGGCGGTCTGTCGGTACGGTCGGCCGTCTGTCGGCCGTTTGTCGGCGCGGTCGGCGACGGTTGTCGCATGGAACGCAACGAGACGAGCTGCGACGACGGATGCGCCGTGCACGTACGGGGCCTCGTCAAGCACTACGGCGCGACGAAGGCGCTGGACGGGGTGGACCTGGAGGTCCGGCAGGGGACGGTGCTCGGGGTGCTCGGGCCCAACGGCGCCGGGAAGACGACGCTGGTGCGCATCCTGTCCACCCTGGTCGCCCCGGACGCGGGCACCGCGCGGGTCGCCGGGTACGACGTGCTGCGCCAACCGCGGCAACTGCGCCGGGTGATCGGGCTCACCGGGCAGTACGCGTCGGTGGACGAGAAGCTGTCGGGGCGCGAGAACCTGTACATGATCGGGCGGCTGCTCGACCTGTCGCGCAGGGACGCCAGGCGGCGCGCCGACGAGATGCTGGAGCGCTTCTCGCTCACCGAGGCCGCCGGGCGCCCGGCGAAGGGCTACTCCGGCGGCATGCGCCGCAGGCTCGACCTGGCCGCGAGCATGATCGGCCACCCGGCGGTGCTCTACCTCGACGAGCCGACCACCGGGCTGGACCCGCGCACCCGCAACGAGGTGTGGGAGGAGGTCCGGCGCATGGTCACCGACGGCTCGACCGTGCTGCTGACCACGCAGTACATGGAGGAGGCCGAGCAGCTCGCCGACGAGCTCGCGGTGATCGACCGGGGCCGGGTGATCGCCGAGGGCCGCATCGACGAACTGAAGGCCAAGGTCGGCGGCCGGACGCTGCGGATCCACCCCGCCGACCCGGCTCAACTCCCGTCGGTGGTCGCCGCGTTGCGCGACGCCGGCCTCGACGGCACGGGTGCGGTCGGCGACCGCGAGGCGGGCACGGTGAACGTGCCGATCCTCAGCGACGAGCAACTGACCGCGGTCGTCGGCCTGCTGGGCGCACGCGGCATCGCGCTCGCCGGCATCGGCACCCATCTGCCCAGCCTCGACCAGGTGTTCCTGGCGGTCACCGGCCACACGACGTCCACCGCGCGGGAGACCGGCGCGTTGGAGAAGGAGTACGCGAAATGAGCACGGCAGCAGTCCTCGCGGGCCCCTCGGGGCGCGCCGACGACCCCAGGATCGGCCCGCGGGCCGCGTTGCGGCACATCTCGGCGCTGGTGCGGCGCAACGTGCTGCAGATCAGACAGGATCCGGAGTCGATGTTCGACGTCCTGCTGATGCCGGTGGTCTTCACCCTGCTGTTCGTGTACGTCTTCGGCGGCGCGGTCGCCGGCAGCCAGCGGGCCTACGTGAACTACGTGGTGCCCGGCCTGATGGCGATGATGTGCATGAACATCGCCCAGGCGGTCGGCACCGGCATCAACACGGACTTCGGTACCGGGGTGATGGACCGCTTCCGCAGCATGCCGATAGCCCGGTCGTCGGTGCTGATCGCCAAGATCGTGGTGGAGCTGGGCCGGATGCTGGTCGCCATGGTGATCCAGCTGGCCATGGGTTTCGCGCTGGGGCTGAGCGTCCGTACCGACGCGCTGCACCTGCTGGCCGCGATGGGCCTGGCGCTGCTCTTCGGAGTCTCACTCGTGTGGATCTTCATCCTGCTCGGTCTCGCCATGAAGAGCGCGCAGGCGGTACAGGGGATGGCTTTTCTCGTGCTGATGCCACTTCAGTTCGGCAGCTCGATCTTCGCCAGGACGACCACGATGCCCGGCTGGCTTCGGTCGTTCACCGAGGTCAATCCGTTGTCCAACCTGGCCGACGCGGCCCGCGGCCTGATCGACGGCGGGCCGGTGGGCCACTCGGTACTGGTGACGCTGGCCTGGACGGCCGGCATCACCGCGGTGACGGCGCCGCTGGCGGTGGCCCGGTTCCGCACCAAGGCGTGACCGCCGCCGGCGACGGCTCAGCGGCACGCGTCACGCGCCCGGGCGACGGCCTCCTCGGGGGAGAGGCCGGCGCCCGCGGCGTATGCCGTCTCGTACCCGTCGTCGCCGAGCCGGGCGCGCAGCCGCGCCCCGGCCCGCTCCAGCTCCTCGCCGTCCCTCGGGTGCATCGGGGCGAACCGCAGGCTGTGGTGGGCGCCGAGCAGGACCGCCCCGGCGCGGGCGCGGTCGAGGCGTGCGCCGTCCCGCTCGGGCAGCGCCGCCAGGACCATCACGACCAGCGGCAGCAGCAGGACGCCGATGCGGGGGATGAAGACCTGGGTCAGGGAGTGGGCCCGCAGGTGGTCGAAGGCACCGCGCAGCAGCCGCAGCCCCTCCTCGGGTTCGCCCGCGCGGGCGATGAGCCAGCCCTTGAGGCCGCCCAGCATGCCGACGACGAACCCCGGTACGGCCGGCCCGGCCTCGGCGATCATGGTGTCCATCAGCGCGACCGCCTCATCGGTCGCTCCGCGCCTGCCGAGCATCGTCGCCAGCGACACCCTGCCGTAGAGCACCGCGATACCGGTGCCGGGGCCGAGCCGCAGGGCGTCGTCGACCGCCGAGCGGACCAGGCGCTCGCCCTCCTCGTGGTCCCCGCAGTGTTCGAGCGCCTCGCCGAGCCGGACGGTCAGCTGGGGTATCTGCTGGTGGGCGCCGAGTTCCCGGGCGATGGCGATGGCCTCGCGGCAGCACTGCACGACCCGTTGCCACTCCCCGCGGAAGCCCGCCGCCTCGGCCTCGGCGGTCAGCGCCTCGGCGGTGCCCCAGCGGTCGCCGACGCGGGCGAACAGCTCCCGGCTCTCGCGGACGTCCTCCATCGGCGCGAGCGACTCGCCGCTGATGTCGTTGACGACCTTCGCCCGCACCTGGAGGGCGTAGGCCAGCTCCCACACCCGGCCGTGGGCGCGGCAGCTGTCGATCACCTCGTCCAGCAGGCGGTGCATGCGGTCGAACTCGCCGGTGTAGAAGACGGCGAACGGCCGGATCAGCCCGGGACGCAGGCTGGCCTGCGGCAGGTGCGGCGGATAGGCGTCCATGACGGCTCGCCCGTACGGCGCCGCGTCGCCGTCGAGGAGGAGTTCGAACCCCTGGTCCAGCGTGGCGAGCTCCATCGTGCGCACCCAGCGGCGGGCCTCGTCGAGCTGTTCGGGCGGCAGCGGCAGCGGCAGGTCGATCGGGGTCCGCTGAAGCGGGACGACGGGCGCGGGCGGGTCCCCGAACGGGTCGGGCCCGAGCTCGGCCACCCGCCGGGGCCAGTCGTGCAGCTCGGTGCGGTAGTTGCGCATGAGCCAGAACCAGCAGCAGGACAGGGCGAGTTGCAGGGCCTCGGGTTCGTCGCGGATGTCGACGGCCCGGCGCAGCGCTGTGCGCAGGTTGTCGTGCTCGCGCTCCAGCAGGTCGAGCCAGCGCACCTGTTCGGGGCCGCGCAGCTTCGGGTCGGCGGTGCGCGCGTACTCGCGGTAGTAGGCGAGGTGACGGCCTTCGACCGCGGCGCGCTCGCCCGCCTCGGTGAGCCGCTCGGCCGCGTATTCGGCGATGGTCTCCAGCATGCGGTAGCGGGGGGCCTCGGCGGCCAGGTCGGCGACGACCAGCGACTTGTCGACCAGGGAGCCCAGGACGGCGGCGATGTCTCGGGCGTCCAGCTCGCCGCAGGAGCACACCGCCTCGGCGGCGGCCAGGTCGCAGCCGCCGGAGAAGACCGCGAGCCGCCGCAGCAGTGCCCGCTCCTCGCGCTCCAGCAGCTCCCAGCTCCAGTCCACGGCCGCCCGCAGCGTCTGCTGCCGGGGCAGCACAGTGCGCCGCCCGGCGGTCAGCAGCCGGAACCGGTCGTCGAGCCGGTCCGCTATCTGACGCAGTGTCATGCTGCGCAGGCGGGCCGCGGCCAGCTCGATGGCGAGCGGCAGCCCGTCGAGGCGGCGGCAGATCTCGGCGCAGGCGGCCGGGTCCTCGGCGGGGTCGAAGCCGGGGCGGGCCGCCCGCCCCCGGTCGGCCAGCAGCCGCATCGCGGTCGGCTCGGGCAGCGGGTCGACCGGACGCACCAACTCCCCCGGTACGCCGAGCGGTTCGCGGCTGGTCGCCAGCACGGTCACCCCGGGGCAGCGCACCAGCAGCAGCTCGACCAGGCCGGCGCAGGCCGTGATGACGTGCTCGCAGTTGTCGAGCACCAGCAGCAGCCGGCGCCCTCCGCAGAACTCGGCGAGCGTACGCAGGGTGTCCTGCTGCCGCGCCTCGGTGGCCAGCGCCTGCTCCACGCCGCCGCCGTGCAGGGCGGTCTCGCGCAGCCCGAGCGCGGTGAGCACGGCCTCCGGCACGGTCCGCGGATCGTCCACGGGTGCCAGCTCCGCCAGCCACACGCCGTCCGGCCACGACTGCGTCAGGCGCTCGGCGGCCTCCTGCGACAGCCGGGTCTTGCCGGATCCGCCGGTGCCGGTGAGGGTGACGAGCCGGGAGGCGGCGAGGTCGCCGCGCAGCACCTCCAGATCGGCCTCGCGCCCGACGAAGCTCGTCAGGCGGGCCCGCAGATTGCCCGTGGGCCGGTCCCCGCGCACGGCCGCCGGCAGCGGGGGACGCGGGAACTCGCCGCCGAGCAACTGCGCGTGCAGCTCCCGCAGCGCGGGCCCGGGGTCGGCGCCCAGGCGGTCGGCGATGGCGGCCCGCACGGTCTCGTAGGCCGCCAGTGCGTCGGCGCCGCGTCCGCAGTCCCGAAGGGCCCGCACGCGCAAGCCGTGCAGCTGCTCGTCTATGGGGTGCTCGGCGCACAGCGCGGTCAGCTCCGGCAGGACCCGCTCGGCCTGCCCGCGTTCGACGTCGGCGGTGAGCCGCAGTCGGACCGCCTCGGCGTGCAGCGCCTCGTACGGCGCCGCGTAGCCGCCGCGGTCCGGCAGATCGGCGAGCGGGGGACCGGCCCACAGCGCGAGCGCCTCGCACAGCAGGGTCTGCGCCTTGTCCGGGTCCGCGTCGGCGAGGGCGCGGCGGCCGTCGGCGGTAAGGCGCTCGAAGCGGTGCAGGTCCACATCGTCCGCATCGGCCTGAAGGCGGTAGCCGCCGTCCGCGCCGCGCACCGCTTCGCCGCCCAGGGCACGCCGCAACCGGGCGACCAGGGCCTGCAGGGCCCCGGCCGGGTCGGCCGGCGGGGCGCCGTCCCACACGTCGTCGACGAGCACGGCGGCCGGGACCGCCCGCCCTGCGCGTAAGGCGAGTGCGGCGAGCAGCGCCCTCAGCCGGGCTCCGCCCAGCGGTACGGGCGTGCCGTCGGCCTGGTGGACCCGGGCCGGGCCCAGGATGCGATAGCGGTAGCGCACGGCGCCCATTGTGGCCTGCGCGACCGGACCGTCGCGCGGGCGGCACCGCCGGTCCCGCAGTCCGGGCGACCCCCTACGATCGGCCCATGGACGCGCGTCGCGAACGGCAGGTCAGCCCGGTGTTCCTCGGCATCCTCGCGGTGCTGGCCGCCTCCGGGTGGGCGGTGTGGCGAAGCGACCCGCTCGCCGGGGGGCTGGGCGGCGGCTTCGCCGTGTTCCTTTTCGTCGTCTCCGGCTGGATCGTCTCGCTGTGCCTGCACGAGTACGCGCACGCCCGCACGGCGCTGCACGGCGGCGACGTCACGGTGGGCGCGAAGGGCTATCTCACGCTCAACCCGATGCGGTACACCCACGCGGCGCTCAGCATCGTGCTCCCGGTGCTCTTCCTCCTGCTCGGCGGGATCGGCCTGCCGGGCGGGGCGGTGTTCATCGAGCGCGGCCGGATCCGGGGGCGGTGGCGGCACAGCCTGGTCTCGGCGGCCGGGCCGCTGACCAACGCGGTGCTGGCGGTCGCGCTGATGCTGCCGTTCACCCTGACCGGGGTGGGGTGGGCGCCGCCCGGGTTCCTCGCCGCGCTCGCCTTCCTGGCCCTGCTCCAGGTGACCGCGGCGATCCTCAACTCGCTGCCGGTGCCGGGGCTCGACGGCTACGGCGTGCTGGAGCCCTGGCTGTCCCACGGGATCCGCCGCCAGGTCGAGCCGTTCGCGCCGTTCGGGCTCATCGCGGTCTTCGCGTGCCTGTGGATCCCCGGGATCAACCACTACTTCTGGGACCTGGTCGACGCGATCATGCGCGCCTTCCACGTTCCCGGGGTCTACGCGTCCTACGGTTACCGGCTCTTCCGCTTCTGGGAGCGCTAGGCGCCCACCGCGCGGTCGGCGCGCGCCTTGCGTACGTAGTACCAGGCCATGTTGCTGGAGACGCCCGCCAGCAGGATCCAGATCACGCCGAGGAGGCTGCCCTTGACGAAGGAGACCACGGCGGCGGCGACGGCGAGGAGGCAGACGACCACGGCGAAGAGCGCGAGCCGCCGGTTCGGGGTGGGCGAGGGCGAGGGCGCGGGGGGCATGGCGGTGACTCCTGTCCGGTTCCGTGCGGTGCGTTCCATTCTCACCCATGCCCCGCAGCGCCCTCGCGGGGGTCTCACACGTCGGTGATCCGCAGTCCGGCGTGCGCCTTGTAACGGCGGTTGACGGAGATCAGGTTGGCGACCAGCGACTCCACCTGGTGGGAGTTGCGCAGCCGGCCCGCGAACACCCCGCGCATGCCGGGGATGCGGGCGGCCAGCGCCTGCACGGTGTCGGTGTCCGCGCGGGATTCGCCGAGCACCATCACGTCGGTCTCGATCGTGGCGACCTCGGGGTCCTGGAGCAGTACCGCCGACAGGTGGTGGAAGGCCGCGGTCACCCGGGACTCCGGCAGCAGGGCGGCGGCCTGCTCGGCGGCGCTGCCCTCCTCGGGGCGGATCGCGTAGGCGCCCTGCTTGTCGAAGCCGAGCGGGTTGACGCAGTCGACGACGAGCTTGCCCGCCAGCTGTTCGCGCAGCGCCTGGAGGGTCTTGGCGTGGCCCTCCCACGGGACGGCGACGATCACCACGTCGCTCTCCCGCGCGCACTCGGCGTTCTCCAGCCCGCGGATGCCCAGGCCCAGTTCGCTCGCGGCGGTGCGCGCCCGGTCCGGGCTCCGCGAGCCGATGATCACCTGCTGCCCGGCCTTGGCCAGCCGGTAGGCGAGCCCGCGTCCCTGGTCGCCGGTGCCGCCGAGCACCCCGACGACCAGGCCGGAGACGTCCGGCAGCTCCCAGGGGTCCTTGGGCTGCGGCTTGCCGGTACCGGCGCTGTTCGCATCAGTAGTCATGACGCGATCCTGCCATCCGCCGACGGGTAATCCGGTTGCGGGGCGCGCTCGCCCGCACCAAGCATGGTCCCCCGTGAGCGACGACGCATCCGCAGGGCGCCTGCGTGCGCTCCTGCCCGACCTGTCCCCGTGGCGGTCCTCCCGCGACTTCCGCCTGATGTGGTGTTCGGGCGTGGTGACGCTGTTCGGCAGCAGCCTGACCGCCGTCGCCCTGCCGGTGCAGCTGAAGGGGCTCACCGGCTCGGCGTTCGCGGTCGGCGCCCTCGGCGCGGTGGAGCTGGTCCCGCTGGTCGTCTTCGGGCTCTACGGCGGCGCGCTCGCCGACGCGCTCGACCGCCGCAAGCTGATCCTGTACTGCGAGGCCGCCCTCGGGCTGCTGTCGGCGGTCCTGCTGGCCGACTCGGCGCTGCCGCATCCGCTGCTGTGGCCGCTGTACGCGGTGGCCGCCCTGTCCAGCGCGCTGTCCGGGCTCCAGCGGCCCGCGCTCGAAGCGCTCGTGCCCCGGATCGTGCCGCACGAGCAGCTCGCGGCCGCCGCGGCCCTGAGCGGGCTGCGCTGGCAGAGCGCGATGATC
Source organism: uncultured Streptantibioticus sp. (assembly GCA_964398515.1). Taxonomy (GTDB): domain Bacteria; phylum Actinomycetota; class Actinomycetes; order Streptomycetales; family Streptomycetaceae; genus CAYNNX01. The sequence continues at coordinate 30,772 of CAYNNX010000028.1, forward strand.
GCCGGCCCCTGCCTGGCGGGCCTGCTCATCGCGTACGCGGGGACGGGGTGGGCGTACGGGCTGGACGTCGTCTCGTTCGCGGTCTCGGCCGGCCTGACGGCCTGCCTGCGGCCCTCCCCCGCCGAGCCGGGCGCGCACCGCCCGTCGCTGCGCAGCCTCGCCGAGGGCGCCCGGTACGCGTGGAGCCGCAGGGAGCTGCTGGGCACCTATGTGATGGACCTGGCGGCGACGCTGCTGGCGTTCCCGGTCGCGGTCTTCCCGTTCCTCGCCGACGAGCTGCACGCCCGCTGGTCGCTCGGGCCGATGTACGCCGCCTTCCCCGCCGGGGCGCTCGTGGTGAGCCTGACCAGCGGCTGGACCTCACGGGTGCACCGGCACGGCCGGATGATGCTGTGCGGGGCCGCGGGCTTCGGGCTGGCGGTCGCGGCGGCGGGGCTGGCCGGCCGGGTGTGGGCGACGCTGCTGTTCCTCACCGCCGCGGGCGGCTTCGACATGGTCAGCGCGCTGGCGCGGCGGACTTTGTGGAACCGGACGATCCCCGACGGGCTGCGCGGGCGGCTCGCCGGGATCGAGCTGCTGTCGTACCAGGCCGGGCCGCAGCTGGGCCAGGTGCGCGCGGGCGGCATGGCCGCGCTGACCTCGGCGCGCACCTCGGTGTGGGCGGGCGGTGCGGCCTGCGCGGTGGGGGTCGTCCTGCTCGCGACGGCGCTGCCGAAACTGACGGCGTACGACGCGCGCACCGACGAGCACGCCCTGAGCGGGCGCGAGGCCACGGCGGGGTAGCCGAGCGGATCAGTCGGTGCCCTCCGCCGGCGGCTGCTCCTCGTCGCTCCAGCGCGGGTCCTTCGCCCACTCCTCGTTGCGCTCGGCGGCGAGCTCGAGTGCGCGCTCCGCCTCGGTACGGGAGGCGTAGGGGCCCATCCGGTCCTTCGCCGGACACTCGGGGCCCTCCTCGACCTTGCGGTGCTCCAGGCAGTAGTACCACTCGCCCGGTTTGCCGGTGGGCTTGCGCTTGCCGAACAGCGCCATGACGTCCTCCTGACGTGCGACATGTCTGCTCGCCATCGTTCCCCACCCGTCGCCCGCCGCCACCCTGGACGGAGGCGCTTTCGCGCCGAAGCACCAATTCCGTGCCGCCGATACACTCGCTGGCATGTCTGGCCAGTCTCTCCTCGTTCCCGGCACCCTCTCCCCGACCCGCCGCGTGCCCGCCTCGATCCCGCGTCCTGAGTACGTGGGCAAGCCCGCGCCGACGCCCTACACCGGACCGGAGGTGCAGGACGCCGAGACGGTCGAGAAGATGCGGATCGCCTCGCGGATCGCCGCCCGGGCGATGGAGGAGGCGGCCAAGGCGATCAAGCCGGGCACCACCACCGACGAGCTCGACCGGATCGCCCACGAGTACATGTGCGACCACCAGGCGTACCCCTCGGACCTGGGGTACCGCGGCTTCCCCAAGTCGATCTGCACCTCGCTCAACGAGGTGATCTGCCACGGCATCCCGGACTCCACCGAACTGCGCGACGGGGACATCGTCAACCTCGACGTGACCGCGTACATCCACGGCGTGCACGGCGACACCAACGCCACCTATCTGTGCGGCGAGGTGGACGAGGAGTCGCGGCTGCTGGTCGAGCGGACCCGCGAGTCGCTGAACCGGGCGATCAAGGCGGTCAAGCCGGGCCGCCAGATCAACGTCATCGGCCGGGTCATCGAGTCGTACGCCAAGCGCTTCGGGTACGGCGTGGTACGGGACTTCACCGGTCACGGGATCAACACCTCGTTCCACTCCGGGCTGATCATCCCGCACTACGACGACCCGCGGGCGACGACGGTGCTGCGGCCCGGCATCACGTTCACCATCGAGCCGATGCTGACCCTGGGCACGCACGAGTACGACATCTGGGAGGACGGCTGGACGGTGGTGACCAAGGACCGCAAGCGGACCGCCCAGTTCGAGCACACGCTCGTGGTGACCGACTCGGGGGCGGAGATCCTCACGCTGCCGTAGCCCGCGCCAACTCCGGGGGCTGCCGGGCGCATCGGCCCCGGTAGGGTGACCCCCTGTCCGAGGCAGTCGCCCCAGGCAGTCCAGCAGTCCAGAAGGAGTCCGCGCCCCATGACCGCGCTGTCCGCGCACCTCCGGTTGTCCCGACGGCTCCGCCGCCGCCTGCGCCTGCTGGCGGCCGTGGTGCTCGTGGCCCCCGCGGCCACCGGGTGCGTGACGGTCCACGGGGAGCGGGCGGTGCTGCCCGCCACGGACCGCGGCGAGGCCGCCCGGACGCTCGACCACTTCGTGCAGGTCACCAACGATGCGAACACCAGGCTCGATCCGGCGGCGGCCGCCCGGATCGAGACCGGCGCCCTCGCCGTGATCGACGTCGCGGGCCTGAAGGCCAGGCACATCAACCACCCTGCGGGGAACCCCGGTTACCAGCCGCTGCGGCTGACCGACACCCGGTTCCTCATCCCCGAACAGCGGGGGTGGCCCAAGTGGTTCGTCGCGGACACCGCCGAGAACCGGGACGCCAACCGCTGGCTGCTGGTCTTCACCCGCAACGCGGTGAGCGAGCCGTGGCGGGCGTCGTACCTGTCGGTGGTCTCCCCCTCGCAGCTTCCGGTCTTCGACACCGACTCCACGGGCCGCGTCGAGCCGGTCCCGGCGGACGCCTCCGATCTGCTGGTCCAGCCGGGCCGGTTGGGCGCCCAGTACAGCGCCTTTCTCCAGCAGGGCGACCAGGGCTCGCAGGTGTTCGCCCCGGGCGAGGCCACCACCGGGCTGCGCCGGCAGCGCCGCAGCCAGTACGCGCCCACCCCGCAGGTGGTCACCCAGTTCGCCGACGAGGCGGCCGACCCCGCGCAGTATCCGCCGGTGGCGCTGCGGCTGGCGGACGGCGGCGCGCTGGTCTTCTTCACCACGCACCACCAGATGCGGCAGACCGTCGCCCACGGCCCGGTCAACGTCACCGACCCGGACATCAGGGCGCTGATGACCGGCCGGGCCGACAAGTCGATCACGCTGGTGAAGCTCTCCGAGCAGGTGGTGCGGGTGCCGCCGGGCTCCACGGGCACCGGCGTCAGCGGCCACGTGACGTTCCTCAACCGCATCGAGGGCCTGGTCTCGGCGACCGGCGGGTGAGCACCGCCTCGGCTCGGGCGCGTCAGCGGCCCATGAGCCAGCCGCCCGTCCGGTACGACGTGCGCGGCCCCTCCTCCGCCTCCCGCTTCTCCTCGGCGGCCGCCTGGGCGGAGGCGTCGGTGAGGTGGGCGAGCAGCGGCAGCGGGTCGGGCAGCGGCAGCTCCGGGGGGCGCACCCAGGTGACGGCGGTGCCGTCGGGCAGGCGGGAGGGCGGCAGCAGGACGTAGGAGCCCCGGCAGTGCCAGCGCAGCCCCGGGTGCTCGTCGAGGGTCTCCGGGTGGCAGTCGAGCTCGCACGGCCACCACTCGTCCTCGTCCTCCGGCGTGCCGCGGGTGGCGGTGAAGAACAGCAGGCGCTCGTCCCCGTAGGCGGCGACCGGGCCGGTGGGGACGGCGTCGACGTCGAGCCGGGCGAGGGCGATGCGGCCGGCGGCGGCGGGTACGTCGAGCACGTCGTGGTTGCGGCCGGTGGCGGTGACGAAGTTGGCGAGCGGCTCGGCGCGCAGCCAGCGCGAGATCTGCTCGGGATCGGTGGTGGCCTGGGTCTGCCAGGCGAAGGAGACCGGGTGCATCCCCGGGGTGGGACAGCCGATCCGGTCGCACGAGCAGCGGGATCCGGAGTCCGCGGTGGGGTGCGCGGCCGGCGCCACGGGCAAGGAGACCGCCGCGGCGGCCTGCACCAGTTCCTCGCGCTGTACGGCGCCCGCCGCGCCGGGGGCCGCACGCCCGCGCCCGCCGGAGGGTCGCGGCCGCCGCCGCAGCCATCCCGACACGCCGCTCCTGCGTTCCATAGAGCCCCTCTCGTCAGCGAGCCGGCCGCCCGGTCCCACGTAACCATCCTGCTCCTCGTGTGCCCGGCACATGAACGCGGGGTGTCGTCGGCGGTGGCCGGATCCCTCGTGTGAGCGATTACGTGGCGCCCGCAGCGGGGTAGAATTTTCCCGACAGCTTGTCGGCAAGTCTCGTTTCAGCAGTCGTGAGAAATCCCCAGAAGTCCTCAGGAATCCTCAGCACTGATCAGCAGTCTTCGGCAGTCCTCGGCAAGTTCATCGGCAAGTCTTCCGGATGTCGGCCTGGAGGCCCGTGTGACCAGCGCTCACCCGTCCCCCCGTCCCGAGGGGGGAGCCCCCCGCTTCTCGGAGCTGATCCGCACCGCCACCCGTGAGCAGCACACCGAGGCGGAAGGGTCGGCTTTCATGGGCGGCCTGCTGGCCGGGCGGCTGGGGGTCGGGGCCTACGCCCGTTACACCGAGCAGCTGTGGTTCGTCTACCGGGCGCTGGAGGACGCCGCCGACCGCCTGGCGGGCGATCCGGTGGCCGGCCCCTTCCTGCGCCGG
>CAYNNX010000029.1:0-2114 GCA_964398515.1 uncultured Streptantibioticus sp.
ACTGACACACGCGCTCCCGACACGTACGGCCACCCGCACTCCTGCCGCGGGTGGCCGTACCTCGTCTCCGGTCGCCGCCTTGTGTCGACAAATCGCTGGACGCGGCCGACGGCCCTCCGCGCCGAACGTCAACACGCGACCCTCGTTTCAGCGACTTCGTTCCCTCGTCAGGGTGACTAAATGTCGCCAAATCATCACCCGTCGCTACTATCACGGACGTGAACCAGGCAGCCCGCCGTATCGGCAAGACTCTCGCTCTCGTGCTCCCGGTCGTCCTCGTCCTGTCCGGGACCCTCGCCGTCACCCGCGTCCCGTGGGCTCCGTCGGCCTCCGAAGCCCAGGTGCTCACCGCGTCCTCCAAGCGCCGCGCCGACACCTCCATGGCGCCGCAGGACGTACTCCGTCGTCGGCTCCTCGCCGAGGTGCAGGAGAAGAACCCCGGGGTCGCGCTCACCGATCTGCAGGTGGCGATGGCCAAGCGGCCGACCCTCGCCGGATATTGCACATCCATCGCCAGGGCGCTGGGACGCGCCGCGGTCGCCAAGTACACGCGGCTCGAAGGCAGGACCGCCGGCCTCCGGCGCGCCCAGTCGTGGTCCCGCCCGGTCTGCGACACCTCGTTCGCCGAAGGTGTCGCCGAGGACCGTTGACGTCGGCTGACACCTCGGCGCCCTCGCGCCCGTCTCGCGTCTGAGGCGCCCCCGGCACCGGGCGCCTCAGGCGCTTTCCCTTTCCCCCCGGCCCTCCCCACAAAGTCCCCCCACCCGCCCCTCGCCGCCGACCCCGATCCCGGCGGCAGCCGACCCCCTTCGCCCGCTTTGAACGCCGTTCGAAGCGGGCGAAGTTCGAGCCCCATCCGCGCACACCCCACCCACCGGCCAGCCAACGCGAACGAGAGCGGCGGCTGTTCACCCGAGACGCTCCGGGTGAACAGCCGCCGCTCTCGCTGGGCGTCGGGCTTACCGGGTCACGCGACCCCCGCGGCTCACACGACCCCGGCGGAAGGGGCCTGGCGCCGGCCCGGCATGCCGAGGAGCCAGCCGGTCGGGGACTTGCTGCCCAGCAGGCCGCCGAGCGAGCCGCCGGACGAACTGCTGCCCGACGGGCCGGAGTTGGCCGGTCCCTCGGAGTGCGAGGCCGGGCTGTCGGAGTGCGGGGCCTGGACCGTCTGGTCCTGCGAGGGCACGCCGTGGCCGCCGAAGCCTCCGGGCTGCCGTACGGCCCCCGGCAGTCCGCCCCTGGTGGAACCGTGCACCCTGGCGGTCGGGCTCGCGACCGGCCGGGACGGCTTGGCCGCCGACGGGCTGGTACCGGCGCGGGGACGGTGGAGGGAGGGCGCGGCCCCCGGGGTCTGCGGGAGCGGGGATCCGGGCAGGTTGTTGGTGGGCAGGTCCGTCGGGGTGGCGGGGTCGGCGGGGCGGGCGTGCGAGGCGCGGACCGCGCTGCCGAAGAGGGAGCCGAGCAGCAGGGCCCCGCCCGCGACGAAGGCCGCCAGCACGACCCCGCGCCGCAGCACGTACCGGCGCAGCTCCCACAGGGAGGAACGGGGGCCGAGGCGGCGCCACGCCTCACCGGCCAACCGGCCGTCCACCGAGTACACGGGCGCCCCCGCGATGAGCAGCGGGCTCCACGCGGCGAGGTAGACGAAGTCCGGCGCGTCGTACACCGGCACGGTCCGCCAGCTCACGGTCACCAGCAGCGCCACCGACAGCAGCGCCGCCACCGCGGCGGCGGCCCGCTGCCACAGGCCCATGATCGTCAGGACGCCGACGACGATCTGGAGGAAGGCCACCGTGAGCCCGGCGCCCACGGGGTGGGCGAGGGCGGCCGCGCGCAGCGGCTCGGCGACGGACCACGGGTGCAGCGAGGAGAGCCAGTGGACCATCGAGCCGCGCCTGCCGCCGTCGAAGTAGACGGGGTCGCACAGCTTGCCCAGTCCCGCGTAGACGGAGATGAAGCCCAGGAAGACGCGCAGCGGGAGGAGTACCACCCCGAGGTTCATCCGGCGGCCCGGGTACCAGGCGTGCCGGACGGCTTCGCTGCGCCGCCGGCCCCGCCTCGGCTCCTGCTGCTCCTCGTGGTCCTCGTACTCGTCGTCGTAGTCGTCGTCGTAG
>CAYNNX010000029.1:2214-17915 GCA_964398515.1 uncultured Streptantibioticus sp.
TCGTCGTCGTAGTCGTCGTCGTAGGCCCGGCGGTGCTCGTAGTCGTCGTCTTCGTCGTAGCCGTACGAGTCGTCGGCGGGGCGGTCGCCGCCGTACCGGCCGGAGCCGGTCGCCGTGCCCTGTGCCGACCCGTAGGACGGCCCGCCGCGCGGTTCGTCCTCGTGCGGTTCGTCGTCGAAGGCGCCGCGTGCGGGCCCCGGGGTGCCCAGGAGGGGGGCGCGGGGCGAGACGACGGCCGGGCGGATGGGCGGCATGCCGTCGTCGAGGTCGTCGGCGTGGAGCTGCTCGCCGATCCGGGGCAGGAGCTGGGTGGTCCCCGCGCTCCGTACCGCCTGGAGGAGTTGGGTGGCGGCCGGGTCGCCCGGCTCGGTGCGCCCGGTCCACACGACGGGGGCGGCACGCCGCCGACGGGGCATGCGGGCCTCGGCGGCGGAGCGCACGGAGGTCGGGATGACCGGCATCGGGGCGGTGTCCTCCACGCCGTGGCGCGGATTGGGCGCGTTCGCGCCCAGCTTCACCCGGAAACTGGCGTGGCTGACGATGACCTGGGCGGGATCGCTGGGAACCCGCACCGTGTTGAGCACGTCCTCGTCGAACCCGGGCGACCGTCCCCCCGTAGAAGAGCGGGGTGTTCTGGTGTCCACACTCATCTAACCGAGTGACGGCCGGATAGGACACTGCCTGACGGGGAGGGAAATGTCCGAGGCCCGTCAAGATCAACGGGCCCCGGCGGTCCCGCGCCGCTCCTTCCCGCGGGACCTGGGGGCCGCTCAGCCCCGGCGGCGAGCCGCCTCGTAGAGCACCACGCCCGCCGCCACGCCCGCGTTCAGCGACTCCGCCGCACCGCCCGGCATCGGGATCCGCACGCGCAGGTCGCACGTTTCGCCGACGAGCCGGGACAGGCCCTTGCCCTCGCTGCCGACCACGATGACGACCGGGCCGTCGAGGACTTCGAGGTCGGTGAGCTCGACGTCGCCGTCGGCGGCGAGGCCGACGACGGTGAGCCCGGCCTTCTGGTAGGCCTCCAGGGCCCGGGTGAGGTTGGTCGCCCGGGCCACCGGGACGCGGGCCGCCGTGCCCGCGGAGGTCTTCCAGGCGCCCGCGGTCATACCGGCGGCGCGGCGTTCGGGGACCACGACGCCGTGCCCGCCGAAGGCCGCGACGGAACGCACGACCGCGCCGAGGTTGCGCGGGTCGGTCACGCCGTCGAGCGCGACGATCAGCGGGGCCTCGCCCTGGTCGAAGGCCTCGGCCGTGAGGTCCTCGGGGTGCGCGTAGTCGTAGGGCGGGATCTGCAGGGCGAGACCCTGGTGGTTGAGGCCGCCGGTCATGCGGTCCAGCTCCGCGCGCGGCGCCTCCATGAGCGGGATGCCGCGCTCGGTCGCGAGCTTGATCGCCTCGCGGACCCGGTCGTCGCTGTCGATGTACTGCATGACGTAGAGCGCGCTGCCGGGGATGTCGGCCCGCAGCGCCTCGACCACCGGGTTGCGGCCGACGACCAGCTCAGAGGCGGACTTGCCGCCGCGGCCCCCGGAGGCCCTGCGCTGGGCGACGGCGGCCCGCTTCGCCTTGGCCTGGGCGATCCGCTGCTTGGCGTGGCCCTTGCGCATCTCGGCCGGCGGCGTCGGGCCCTTGCCCTCCAGCGCCCTGCGCCGCTTTCCGCCGCTGCCGACTTGGGCGCCCTTCTTGGACGTGGTACGGCGGTTACGCCGCTGGCTGTTCCCGGCCATGGGGCACCTTCACTTCTTCCTGATCACAACTGCATACGTATGGCGGACATGTGGCTCGCGGGGCGCCGAGGGCGCGCGGTCAGGCGCGGCCGCCCAGCGACCACCGGGGCCCGGTGGGGGTGTCCTCGATCTCGAGTCCGGCCTGCTGGAGTTGGTCGCGGATGGCGTCGGCGGTGCCGTAGTCCTTGCGGGAGCGGGCGGCCTCGCGCTGCTCGAGCACCATGCGCACCAGCGAGTCCACCACCCCGTGCAGGTCCTCGCCGCGGTCGGTCCCGGCCCACTGCGGGTCCAGCGGGTCGAGCCCGAGTACCCCCAGCATGGCGCGGACCTCCGCCAGACGGGCCACCGCGGTCTCCTTGTCGTCCGCGCTGAGGGCCGCGTTGCCCTGCCGCACCGCGGTGTGCACCACCGCCAGCGCCTGCGGCACCCCCAGATCGTCGTCCATCGCCTCGGCGAACGCCGGCGGCACCTCGGCGGCCGGCTCGACCACCTTGCCCGCCTTCTCCGTCACCCGCTGCACGAACCCCTCGATCCGCGCGAACGCCGACTCCGCCTCCCGCAGCGACTCCTCGCTGTACTCGATCGTGGAACGGTAGTGCGGCGTACCCAGGTAGTAGCGCAGCACGATCGGCCGCCAGGCCTTGACCATCTCCGAGACCAGCACCGAGTTCCCCAGCGACTTGCTCATCTTCTCGCCGCTCATGGTCACCCAGGCGTTGTGCACCCAGTACCGGGCGAACTCGTCCCCGAAGGCCGCAGCCTGCGCGATCTCGTTCTCATGGTGCGGGAAGACCAGGTCGATCCCGCCGCCGTGGATGTCGAACGCCGAGCCCAGGTACTTGTGGGCCATCGCCGAGCACTCCAGATGCCAGCCGGGACGCCCCCGCCCCCAGGGGGTCTCCCAGCTCGGCTCACCGGGCTTGGCGGCCTTCCACATCGCGAAGTCCCGCGGATCGCGCTTGCCGGTCTCGCCCTCCCCCGACGGCTGGAGCAGGTTGTCCAGATCCTGGTTGGACAAGGACAGGTAGCCGGGGAAGGAGCGCACGTCGAAGTAGACGTTGCCGTCGGCGGCGTAGGCGTGGCCGCGTTCGATCAGGGCGCGCATCATCTCGATCATCTCGGGCACGTGGCCGGTGGCGCGCGGCTCGTAGGTCGGCGGCAGGCAGCCGAGAGCGTCGTAGCCGCTGGTGAAGGCGCGTTCGTTCGCGTAGCCGATCGCCCACCAGGGGCGGTTCTGCTCGGCCGACTTGGCGATGATCTTGTCGTCGATGTCGGTGACGTTGCGGATGAACGTCACCTGGTAGCCGCGGTGGCGAAACCACCGCTGCATGATGTCGAAGTTCAGCCCCGACCGGATGTGCCCGATGTGCGGGGCGGCCTGCACGGTGGCACCGCACAGGTAGATCGAGACACAGCCCGGGACGAGCGGGGTGAAGTCACGGACCTGGCGTGTGCTGGTGTCGTACAGGCGAATAGTCACGCATCAAGGGTAGTGGGCGTCACGGGGTGCCCCGCGACCATATCGGGCCGCGGGCCGTGAAGCATTGAGGTTCGGTACGTACTCGTTGCCTCGTATGCGCCCGGGATGCGCTCGGGACGAGGCTTCAGATGCTGCCGACCACCTTGCGCGGGGTGATTCGCACGATCACTCGCGGGGCGTCCTTCGCCGATTCCGGATTGAACTCCGCATAGGGCTTGCCGGTGTACTTCCGGGAGAGCTCGTTGATCAGCTCGTCCGCGCCTTCGGTGGAGAGTGTGGCGGTGCCGCGGATCTCCGCGTAGGTGTACGGCGCGTCGGGGGGCTGCACGACGACGCTCACCCGCGGGTCGCGCCGCAGGTTGCGCTCCTTGCGGCGGCCGACGGTGGTGGAGATCAGCAGGTCGTTCCCGTCCCGCTTCACCCACGTGGGGGACGCCTGCGGGCTGCCGTCGGGCTGGATCGTGGCGAGGATGACGAAGACGGGGCTGTCGAGGAGCTTCTTGAGGTCGTCGGAGAGTACGGCTGCCATGCGGGGTCGTCCCTTCCGGTTCGCGCGGCGGATGCCCTCGCATCCGTACCCACCTCGCAGCGCGCGACGCCTGCCGCACACCCGAACGGGCGCCGCAGGGCGCGTCAGCCGCGCTCGGGCCGCCGCGCGTGGACCAGGGCGGTGGCGATCGCGGCGAGCCCTTCGGCGCGGCCGGTCAGCCCCAGGCCGTCGGTCGTGGTGCCGGAGACCGATACGGGGGCGCCGACCGCCTCGGACAGCGCCTTCTCGGCCTCGGCGCGCCGCTTGCCGATCTTCGGCCGCACGCCGATGACCTGCACGGCGACGTTGCCGATCTCGTACCCCGCCTCGCGCACGATCCGGGCGGCCTCGCGCAGCAGGGTCGCCCCGGAGGCGCCGGACCACTCGGGCCGGTCGGTGCCGAAGTGGGCGCCGAGGTCGCCGGCGCCGGCCGCGGAGAAGAGCGCGTCGCAGGCGGCGTGGGCTGCGACGTCGCCGTCGGAGTGGCCGGCGAGGCCGTGGGAGGCGTCCTCCCAGTGCACCCCGGCGACCCACAGGGGCCGGCCCGGCTCGAAGGCGTGGACGTCGGTGCCGATCCCGATGCGGGGGACGACGGGCTCAGAAGACATCGGTGGCCCTCCTGCGGGCGAGCACGGCCTCGGCGAGCACGAGGTCCAGGGGGCGGGTGACCTTGAACGCCTCCTCGTGCCCGGGGACCACGACGACCGGCACGCCGAGCCGCTCGACCATGCCGGCGTCGTCGGTGGCGCCTTCGCCCTCGGCCGCGATCGTGGCGTGGGCCTCGGCGAGGACGTCGCGGCGGAAGCCCTGCGGGGTCTGCACCGCGCGCAGGCGGGCGCGCTCGGGGGTGCCGACGACCGGCTCGGGGGTGCCGGCGGCGCCGGGCACGACCTCCTTGACCGTGTCGGCGAGCGGCAGCGCCGGGACGACCGCGGGTGCCCCCGCGCGGACCGCGGCGACCACGGCGTCCACGGTCTCGACCGGGACGAGCGGACGGGCCGCGTCGTGGACGAGGACGGTGTCGACGCCATCGGGCAGGGCGGCCAGGCCCAGCCGCACCGACTCCTGGCGGGTCTCGCCGCCGGGGACGACCCTTATCTCCTTGGACTCGGGCAGGCCGTGGCTGTCGAGGAGCGAGCGGACCTCGGCGACCCCGTCGGCGGGGGCGACCACGACGACGAGCGAGACCGCCCGCGCGCGGATCAGCGCCCGTACGGCGTGCACCAGGATCGGGACTCCGCCGAGAGTGCGCAGCGCCTTGGGCGCGCCGGGGCCGAGCCGGACGCCGCGGCCGGCGGCGGGGATGACGGCCGCGACCGCCGCAGTCGCGGGCGAGGGCGTGGTAGTCAGGTTTGTGTCCTTGGCCGAGTTGGGTATCGCCTTAGGCGTGCCGGGCGTTACGTCACCGCGGTCCCTTCCGTGAAGCCGCGGTGGCATGCTCCCGCAGTGCGGGGCGGGCTGCCCGGGCCCGGCACGCTGTGGTCACGTCATGATGGGGCATCCCGTGCGGCCCGCATCCGCACAATGGTCCGCACCCGCATGATACGGAATGCGAACATGCCGCGGCGCCCGGCCGGCACCGGGCACCACGGCAATCAAGCGTCAGGACGCGAGGACCTCGTCGAGGAGGGCCTCGGCCTTGTCCTCGTTGGTGTTCTCGGCCAGCGCGAGCTCGCTGACCAGGATCTGCCGGGCCTTGGCGAGCATCCGCTTCTCACCTGCGGACAGGCCGCGCTCCCGCTCACGGCGCCACAGGTCGCGGACCACCTCGGCGACCTTGATGACGTCGCCGGAGGCGAGTTTCTCCAGATTTGCCTTGTAGCGGCGGGACCAGTTGGTCGGTTCCTCGGTGTACGGCGCGCGCAGCACCTCGAAGACCCGGTCCAGCCCTTCCTGACCGACCACGTCGCGTACGCCGACGAACTCCGCATTGTCCGCGGGCACACGTACCGTCAAGTCGCCCTGGGCGACCTTGAGCACCAAGTAGGTCTTGTCCACGCCTTTGATCTGGCGAGTTTCGATGGCCTCGATCAGCGCGGCCCCGTGATGGGGATAGACCACGGTGTCGCCAACCTTGAACGTCATGTGACAGGTACCCCTTCCGTGGCTATCCAGGGTAACACGGGAACGGCCTCATCTGAATGGCGTTTTCGCAGGTCAGGGCATATCTCGGGGCTTGACAAGCGTACCCGGATCGTGCTGGAGGGGGCCGCCCGCCGACGGTATTCGCAGGTCGGAGCGGCTGTGCGGGCGGGTTGAAACACTCGCGTCACACGGCGGGGAGTCTTCGACGGGAGGGCTTTTTGCCCCCTTTTGCCCACCTCATGAGAGTGGACTTCCGCTACTCCGTTCGGAGATCGACCGACCGGATCCGGTCGTTCCATGCCCGCTTCCGGCCCCTCGGCGCACCGGGTCGCGGATCCCTCGGAGAACGCACGGAGATCACGCGGAGATCCCCCCGGAGACCTCGCATGAAATAGCGAATTGCCACTCGGAGGAGTGATCGGCATTCGGCCAGTTCTCAAATATCCCGGGCGGGTCTCCGGTAACCGGATAATCGATCTTGGCATGCACCCGGCAGCAAGTCGTGATTCGGCTGCCGGGATTCCGGTTACTTCCGGTGGCGCATTGCGGCCGGAAGGTGAACATCCGCTGGTGACGCCCTCGGCCCGCCAGGCGCGACACGCCCGGCGAGGGCCGCGCGGGTGAGGTGCGGACTGCGAACGAGCCTCAAGGGGTGGCCGGGTGCGGCGCCGTCCAGGGGGCTCGGTACCCTAAGCGCGCTGGAAGATCCTCAACAAGCGGCTCTACACGGCGCCACCGGCACTACGGTCGGCCGCCGCTCGTGGTCCGCAACCCGTCCAAGGAGATGCCGCCGCCGTGAGCCGCAGCCTTCGACGCGGCGCCCTCGCCGCCGTTCTCGCTCTCTCCGTCCTCCCGTTCGCCGCTGCGTGCGGCGCGGGCAACGACGCGCAGACTCTGCAGGTCAAGCCGAACGCCATCGCCACCTCCGTCGACGACCTCCAGATCCAGAATGCGAACCTGATCACCGAGCCGAACGGAAAGGGCCCGGCCACGGTCACCGCCCGGGTCTTCAACAACGGCACCAAGGCGCAGCAGCTGACCTCGATCACCATCGACGGCGTCGCCGCCCCCGTGAAGCTGACCTCGGCCGACGGCAAGCCCGGTCCGCTGACCATCCCCCCGGGCGGCGCGATCACCCTCGGCGGCGCGGGCAACCCCTCCGCCGTGGTCCCCGACAGCACCGGCCTGGTGCCGGGCAACCTCCAGAAGACCACGTTCACCTTCAGCTCCGCGGGCCAGGTGGCGCTCTCCCCGATCGTCGTCCCGGCGGTCCACTACTTCCAGGCCTACGGCCCCAGCGTCCAGGCCACCCCGGCGCCCTCCGGCTCGGCGTCGGCCTCCGGTGCGCCGTCGGGCTCGCCCTCGGGTGCGCCGTCCACCGCCCCGTCCGGCTCGGCCTCGGCCAAGCCCGGCAAGGGCGCGAGCGCCAAGCCGTCCGGGTCGGCCAAGCCGTAACACCGCGCAACACCGCGCACGACCCGAAAGGGGGCGCCCACCAGCTGGTGGGCGCCCCCTTTCGGCGCCGGGAACGGTTCCGGTCCGCGGACCGGGCGGCACGGCCTGCTGCTACGGCTTACGGCTTACGGCTTACGGCTCGAACTTGTAGCCCAGGCCGCGCACCGTGACCAGGTAGCGCGGTGCGCCGGGGTCGGGCTCGATCTTGGCGCGCAGCCGCTTGACGTGGACGTCGAGGGTCTTGGTGTCGCCCACGTAGTCCGCGCCCCACACCCGGTCGATGAGCTGCATGCGGGTGAGCACCCGGCCGGCGTTGCGCAGCAGCATCTCCAGCAGGTCGAACTCCTTCAGCGGCAGGTCGACCTTGCCGCCGGCGACGGTGACCACGTGCCGGTCCACGTCCATGCGGACCGGTCCGGCCTCCAGGGCCGCCGGGGTGATCTCCTCCGGCTCGCCACGGCGGCGCAGCACCGCGCGGATGCGGGCGACCAGTTCGCGCGAGGAGAACGGCTTGGTCACGTAGTCGTCGGCCCCTATCTCAAGGCCGACCACCTTGTCGATCTCGCTGTCCTTGGCGGTGACCATGATCACCGGCACGTTGGACTTGTTCCTCAGCTGGCGGCACACCTCGGTGCCGGGCAGGCCGGGGAGCATCAGGTCGAGCAGCACCAGATCGGCGCCGTTTCGCTCGAACTCCTCCAGCCCGTCGGGCCCGGTGGCCGCGACGGCGACCTCGAAGCCCTCCTTGCGAAGCATGTACGACAGTGCGTCGCTGAACGATTCCTCGTCCTCGACAACGAGCACTCGGGTCACGGAAGGACCTCCGGGGCGGGGTGGGTTCTGGGGGTGTAGGTGGCGTACGGCCCCCTCGCTTCGTCGGCGAGCGGGTCGATCGGCCCGGCCACGGCCTGGGTGTCGGCCGTGCTGCCTGGTACGGCAGGCTCGGCGCTCTCACCGTCGTCGTGCGCCTCCGCTGTGGGGGCGCCACCGGCCTCGGGCAGGCGCAGGGTGAAGGTGGAGCCCTGGCCCTCGGCGCTCCAGACGGTGACCTCGCCGCCGTGGGAGGCGGCGACGTGCTTGACGATGGACAGACCGAGCCCGGTGCCGCCGGTGGCGCGGGAGCGGGCCGGGTCCACGCGGTAGAAGCGTTCGAAGATGCGCTCCCGTTCGGCCGGCGAGATGCCGATGCCCTGGTCGGTCACCGAGATCTCGATCATGTTGCCTCCGGGTGCGGAGACGCGGCGCCCGGCGATGCCGACCCGGGTGCGGGCCGGGCTGTAGTTCACCGCGTTCTCGACCAGGTTGCCCAGGGCCGCGGCGAGCTGGCCGCGGTGGCCCCAGACGAACAGGTCGGGGGCGTCGACCGTGGCCATGGTGATCTGCTTGGCGTTGGCCGGGTGGCGGCAGCGGTCGACGGCCTCGGCGACCAGGTCGTCCACCGCGACCGGCTCGGCGTCCTCCAGCGGGTCGTCGTTCTGCACCCGCGACAGGTCGATGATCTCCTGCACCAGGCTGGTCAGCCGGGTCGCCTCGATCTGCATGCGGCCGGCGAAGCGGTTGACCGCCTCGGGGTCGTCGGCGGCGTCCATCACGGCCTCCGACAGCAGAGACAAGGCTCCGACCGGGGTCTTGAGCTCATGGCTGACATTGGCGACGAAGTCCCGCCGTACCGCCTCGATCCGGCGGGCCTCGGTGAGGTCCTCGACCAGCAGCAGCACCAGCCGGGAGCCGAGCGGGGCGACACGCGCGGAGACGGCGAGCGCCTCCCCCCGGCCGCCGCGGCGCGGCAGGTCCAGCTCGACCTGGCGTATCTCGCCGTCGCGGCGGGTCTCGCGGGCCATCTGCAGCATCTGGTCGACAGCGAGCCGGCCGCCCCGGACGAGCCCGAGCGCATACGCGGCCGAGCTGGCCTTGACGACGGTGTCGCCCTCGTCGAGGACGACCGCCGAGGAGCGCAGCACCGACAGCACGGTGTCCACGCCGGGGGGCAGGACGGCGTCGGTGTGCAGGGAGGTACGGGTGGGACGCGCCTGCTCGCGTTCGCTCCAGCGGAAGGCGAGCACGGCGATCGCGCCGGTGCACACACCGCCGATCGCGCTGGCTGCGGCGAGTGCCGCGTTCACGTCCATGTCGTCCAGATTAGGCAAGGCCAGGACGTGCTCCACAGCCGTCGGGGGCCCGGCTCGAACACTCGTTGCCAAGAGTTCACCGTGGTGTCGGTGCTGGTTCACTCCGGATGTCCGGCCGGGACGCGTGTGCGACGCAACGTGTGTGGCAGCAGACTCGTACCGCCATACGGGCGCGCACGACCGCAAGAGAGGACAGGCAAGGAATGCGGGACGCTTACCACGAGGAACTCGACTCGATCGGCGACGGGCTGGTCGAGATGGCCCGGCTCGTCGGCTCCGCGATCGGGCGCGCCACGACCGCACTGCTGGACGCCGACCTGAAGCTGGCCGAGCAGGTCATCGCCGCGGACGAGAAGGTCGACGACCTCCAGCGCGACCTGGAGAACCGGGCCATCGCCCTGCTGGCCCGGCAGCAGCCGGTCGCCACCGACCTGCGGATAGTCGTCACCTCGTTGCGCATGAGCGCCGACCTGGAGCGCTCCGGCGACCTGGCCCGGCACGTCGCCAAGCTGGCCAGGCTGCGGTACCCGGCCTCGGCGGTGCCCCGGGACCTGCACAGCACGGTGCTGGAGATGGGCCAGCTGGCGCAGCGCCTGATGGCGAAGGCCAGCGAAGTGATCATCTCCAAGGACGTCGACTCGGCGCTCCAGCTGGAGGCGGACGACGACCGCATGGACGAGCTGCACCGCGCGCTCTTCCAGCACCTGCTGGACGACCGCTGGTCGCACGGGATCGAGACGGCGGTGGACGTGACGCTGTGCGGCCGCTACTACGAGCGCTTCGCCGACCACGCGGTCTCGGTCGCCAAGCGGGTGGTCTACCTGGTCACCGGCGAGCACGCGGACGAGCTGACGCCCTCGGGCCAGTCCGCGGCGGAGGGCGCGTAGGCGCATACGCGCATAGGCAAGGCCCGCGGATGCGCCCAAGCGCGCGGCATGCTTCAACGCGCCCTTGATGCGCTGGGGTGAACGGCGGTTCACTGCCCCTGGCAGGCGGCTGACGTCGGCCGCTTCGCTGCAGCGTCCGCCTCAGCGACAAGGAGGGCATCGATGACGGACACGCCCGCTCCGCCGACCCGCCGAGAGCAGCCCGACCACGACCCCCACCCCACGCTGACCCCGTCGCCCCTCCTGGGAGCCTGCGGCTGCGGCTCCAGCTGCGGCTGCGGCTGCCAGTCGGGCGGGCCCTGCCAGTGCGGAGGGTGCTGCGGCCGCCGCCATGGGCGGGGCGACGGCGTCGCAAGCCTGGCGGTGAGGCTGGCGAGGGTTCGCAGGCCACTTGTGGGTTGGCGACTCTCCGGTCAAGGGCGCATCTCGACTGCGGCGAGCGTGCCGACACCCGCTTTAGGAGTTCGATCCCGGATCTGCCTCTTCGCAGTCGGGTCGTCGTGCCCTTGCCTGGATGTGGCCACCCTCGTTCGTTCAGTACCGTTGCTGTCCGCGGCCGTTGATGTCATCTGGTGATGTCATTCGGGCCGGTTCGAGACGACGCCAACCATCCCAGGGCACCGGGTCGTTGCCTCGTCGCGGGCTGCGTGCCCAGCTTCGGCGGTGGCCCAGAAGGCTGGTTTGCTCCTCCTTGAGCCGGGTGAAGCTGGCTCGCGCGTAACGTGTGAGCTCCTCGCCGGGAAACGGTACGGCGGAGAGGTACTGCGTGTAGTCGCCGTTTGCCCACTTGGCTGCCGTGATCTCGTACCCGGAGACGTGTGCACTCAGCTCAAGCAATACGGGCGGTACCTGCGGCTCAACAAGGAGGTCCGCTTTGGTGACGACAATGTCGCGCATGGCTTGGATGCTCGGCAGGAACACTGTGCTCACCCACAGTCGCCACTCCGCCAGCTCCTCACTCGTCGGGGGTTCCCCGCCAGCCTCGAAGGGTGATCGGCCGTCAGGGCGCGTCGCGGCATGCTGCATGAAAGCGTTGAATATTTGGGTGCCGGCCTCCGTGAGCGCGAGCAGGGGCCCGTAGAAGTCGCTGAGTTGCCGGTTCACCCGTGAGAGTCGTTCTTGCCGCTGCGACAGCCGCAGGTTGTTGATGTAGGTCGCCAGGTAGCCGATGAATGCCAATGCAATGGTGACGGCCGTTGCGCTCATGAGCGGGATGGTATGCGACGGGCGCGTGCGCCCCTCGATGCGAAGATCTCCAGGATGGCCTAGGCGTCGGCGTGCCCGCCTTCGAGAAGCTGCTTGAGTGCGGCCAGGTCCTTGTTGTTGGCGCGGCGGATCGCGGCGGCCATGACGGGTGCAGTGACCTTGGCGAAGCCGGCGGGTTCACCACGGTTGCGCAGGGTCATCCGAGTGTAGGTGGGATCGACGGGTTCCCAGGTGTAGGTGGTCTCCATGGGGAAAGGTCCCTGGGCGGTGCGCATGACCAGGCGGTCGGGGTTGCACTCGGTCACCTCGTAGGTGTAGGTGAGGGTGCGGCCCAGGAACTGGGCCACGAAGTCGAGCTTCGTGCCTACGGCGAGCGGCGGCGGGGTCTGCCATCGGACGGAGGTGATGTTGGCGTACCACTCCGGGGCGTTCGACGGGTCGCCGGCGTAGGCCGCGACCTGTTCGTGTGGGCGCGCGATGACGATTTCGGTCAGCACATCGACGGTCACGATCTCTCCAGGGCAGGTTCAGCGCAGCCACATTCTGCCGCGTCGAGCGGCCGAGCATGGCGGACACGCGGAGCGAGACGGCTGGGTGGCACCACAAGCATCCTCACAGTCAGCCCTCGATGTCACCGGGCACACACGAAGGCTCCGGACCTATCCTGGTCCGGGCTTTTACCTGGTCAGCAACGGAGCCGCTGGCGGTTCGACCCGACGACCCCCCGCTGTACGAGTTCGATCCGGTTGCCGCTCCTGCCCTGCGCGCTGGTGCTCGGTTGGCGATAGCGGTTCCGGGCTGAACCGCCGGGATGCGCCGACGTCCGTCCTCGTGTACGCGCACCTGATGCCGTCGAGCCGGGAACGCACCGAAAGGCCGTGGCTGCCGTCCTTCGAGGCGGTCCCGTCGAGACACCCTGACGGCTGGGGGCTCGTACGCTCCCGATCAGCAAGGGAGGGAAGAAGGTGGCAGACGAGTACTTCACGCTGGTGGGCGACGACGCACCTCATGACGTGGTGCTCACCGACCCAGGCGCCCGTGTACTGGACGTCGCCCAGGTCATACGCCGGCTGACAGGGCCGAGCCGCTGGCGCAGCAAGGTTCTGGCGAGCCATGCCCCCGCCGTGATCCTCGACGGCGTACCCGAGAAGACACTGGGGCGGCGGTCGCGGCTCTCCGCGAGGTGGCGGCGCAGGCAGAGATGAGGAAGCCGGAACGGGACTCCTGCGGCCCTGTCGCCTGACGGCCCGATCGAGCGGCTGACGGCCCAGGGACGGCCCAGGCACAGCGACGAGCCCCCTACCAGCGGAGAACCCGCAGGTAGGGGGCTTGAACAGGCGGGATTACTTCTTCTTGCCCTGGTTCTTGACGGCCTCGATGGCGGCCTGGGCGGCCTCCGGGTCGAGGTAGGTGCCGCCGGGGTTGAGGGGGCGGAAGTCGGCGTCGAGCTCGTAGGAGAGCGGGATGCCGGTGGGGATGTTGAGGCCCGCGATGTCGGCGTCGGAGATGCCGTCGAGGTGCTTGACGAGGGCGCGCAGCGAGTTGCCGTGGGCGGCGACCAGGACGGTGCGGCCGGTCAGCAGGTCGGGGACGATGGCGTCGTACCAGTAGGGCAGCATGCGCTCGACGACGTCCTTGAGGCACTCGGTGCGCGGGCGCAGCTCCGGCGGGATGGAGGCGTAGCGCGGGTCGTCGCTCTGGGAGAACTCGCTGCCGTCCTCCAGCGGGGGCGGCGGGGTGTCGTAGGAGCGGCGCCAGAGCATGAACTGCTCCTCGCCGTACTCGGCGAGGGTCTGGGCCTTGTCCTTGCCCTGGAGCGCTCCGTAGTGGCGCTCGTTCAGCCGCCAGCTGCGGTGCACGGGGATCCAGTGGCGGTCGCAGGCCTCCAGGGCGATCTGCCCGGTGCGGATGGCGCGCTTCTGGAGGGAGGTGTGGACGACGTCGGGGAGGAGTCCGGCGTCCTTGAGCAGCTCACCGCCCCGGGCCGCCTCCTTCTCGCCCTTCTCGGTGAGGTTGACGTCCACCCAGCCGGTGAACAGGTTCTTCGCGTTCCACTCGCTCTCGCCGTGGCGGAGCAGGATCAATCGGTACGGGGAGTACGCAGCAGCCATGGATGTGAGCCTAATCCAAAACCGGTGGTGTCCCGCGGCCCGGTGCCCGTAAGCTGCGCTCGCCATAAGTACCTATTACTCGGCGGGGGAGCTTTGCCCGACATCAGGCGTGTCGTGAAGGAAACGGTCTCCGGGCTGCCGAGCACCTTCTGGTGGCTGTGGACGAGCACCCTGATCAACCGCCTGGGCGGCTTCGTGGTGACGTTCCTCGCCCTGTACCTCAGCGTCGACCGCGGCTTCTCCGCCTCCTTCGCCGGCCTGGTCGCCGCGCTCTACGGGCTCGGCGGCACGGCGGCCTCGCTCGTCGGCGGAGTGCTCACCGACCGCATCGGCCGCCGCGCGACCATGCTGATCGCCCAGCTCGGGGCGGCTGCCACGACCGCGCTCCTCGGCTTCGTGACGCATCCCGCGGCGATCGCTGCCGTCGCCTGCGCGATCGGGGTGACCAGCAACGCCTCCCGCCCGGCCGTGCAGGCGATGATGGCGGACGTGGTGCCAGCCGAGGACCGGGTGCGGGCGTTCTCGCTCAACTACTGGGCGATCAACATCGGCTTCGGCGTCTCGTCCGCCGTGGCGGGGCTCATCGCCTCGCACGGCTATCTGCCGCTCTTCCTCGGCGACGCTGCCGCGACCCTGCTGTGCGCGCTGGTGGTCTTCGCCAAGGTCCCGGAGACCCGGCCGGAGCCCGCCCCGGGCGCCGACGGTGCGGCCGGCGGGGAGCCGGACGCGGGGCTCGGGCGGGTGCTGCGCGACGGGCGGTTCATGGCGGTGGTGGGGCTGACGTTCCTGCTCGCCACGGTGTTCCAGCAGAGCTCCAACACGCTCGCGGTCTCCATGGGCCGCGCCGGGCTGACGACCAGTCAGTACGGCCTGGTCATCGGGTTGAACGGCCTGCTCATCGTGTTGCTGCAGATCCCCTTGACCCGACTGATGCGCCACCGCAGCCGCGCACGGCTTCTGGTGACCGCCGCCCTGCTGATCGGCGCCGGCTTCGGGCTGACCGCGTTCGCCTCGACCGCGTGGTTCTACGCGCTGACCGTCGCGGTATGGACGCTGGGCGAGATCATCTACGCTCCGACCCTGACGGCGGTGGTCGCCGAGCTCTCCCCCACCCATGCCCGGGGCCGCTACCAGGGCGTGTACTCGCTTGCCTGGTCGGCGGCGACGTTCGCCGGCCCGCTGGCAGGGGGCATGGCGCTGGACCGCTGGGGACCCCGGATGTGGCCGGTGTGCGCGGTGATCGGGGTGGTGGTCGCGGTGGGGTACGCGGTCCTGCTGCGCAACGCCTCGGCCGATTACGGGCGGTTCCCCGCACGCCTGTCGCCCGCCGGAAAACGGAACGCCCTCCGGCCGGGCGGTGTCAGCGGTGTCAGGCGTCGCGGGTCAGGTGCGTGAACGCTTCGAGGTTCCGCGTGGACTCCCCGCGGGCGACCCGCCAGGCGTACTCCTTGCGGATGGCGGAGGCGAATCCCAGCTCCAGAAGCGTGTTGAAGCTCCCGTCTGCGTTCTCCACGACCGCTCCGAGCAGACGGTCCACCTCGTCCGGAGTGACGGCCGCGAGCGGGAGGCGCCCGACGAGGTAGACGTCACCGAGCCGGTCGATGGCGTAACTCACCCCGTACATACGGGTGTTGCGCTCCAGCAGCCAGCGGTAGACGGCTTCGTGGTTCTCGTCCGGCCGGCGCACGACGAACGCGTTCACCGAGAGGGTGTGCCGACCGACGGCGAGGGAGCAGGTGGTCGACAGCTTGCGCGTGCCGGGGAGCTGGACGACGTACGTGTCCGGTGAGTTCTCCGGGTTCTCCCATTCGAGGCCGGCGGCCTTCAGGGCTTGGGTGATGCTCGCGTGCGGGTCCATGGGGCGATCGTAAGCCGATCGCCTGCGGCGCGACCGCGGATGACCCCGATCCCGGCGTCGCGCTCCGCTGGGGTGAGCCGTCAGCGCCGATCCCGCGATCGGGCGTCCCGGCAGGCCGATTGCCCTCCCCACCGGAGACCGGGGGCACCCCGAGGCGACCAAGCCCAGGCGGGCACGCCCGACCCCGGGACCGGCACGAACGCCTCAACCCAGCAGAGCCCGACCCCGGGA
>CAYNNX010000029.1:18015-34532 GCA_964398515.1 uncultured Streptantibioticus sp.
GCCCGACCCCGGGACCGGCACGAACGCCTCAACCCAGCAGAGCCCGACCCCGGGACCGGCACGAACGCCTCAACCCAGCAGAGCCCGAACCCGAGACCGGCACGAACGCCTCAACCCAGCAGAGCGCGAACCCGGGACCGGCACGAACGGCTCAGTCCAGCGGAGCCCGACCCCGGGACCGGGGCTAACGCCTCAACCCAGCGGAGCGTGAACCCGGGATCGGGGCTAACGGCTCAGCCCGGTGGCAGCGTTCCGCACGGCGGCGTACACCTCCGCCGTCGCGCCCGCGACCGCCTCCCAGCCGAAGCCCTGCGCGTGCTCACGCGCCCCCCTGCCCAGCGTCTCGGTGAGCCCGGGATGGTCGGCGAACCGTTTCAGCGCCTTCGCGTAGTCGGCGGGGTCGTGGCCGGGGATCAGCACCCCGCTGTGCCCGTCGCGCACCGCGACCGGCAGTCCGCCGACGGCCGCGGCCACCACCGGCGTCCCGCAGGCCTGCGCCTCGATCGCGACCAGGCCGAATGATTCGCTGTACGACGGCATGACCAGCACGGTCGCCGCCCGGTACCAGTCCGCCAGCTGGTCCTGGCCGACCGGCGGGTGGAACCGCACGACGTCGGCGACACCGAGCCGGGCGGCCAGCTTCTGCAGGCTTCCCGGCTTGGTCAGGCCCTTGCCACTGGGCCCGCCGACGATCGGCACGATCAGCCGGTCCCGCAACTGCGGCGCCTCGTCCAGCAGCAGCGCGACCGCCCGTACCAGGATGTCCGGGGCCTTGAGCGGCTGTATCCGCCCGGCGAACAGCGGCACGATCGCGTCCTGCGGCAGGCCGAGCCGGGCGCGGGCGGCGGCGCGGCCGTCCGCCGGGCGGAAGCGGCCAAGGTTGACCCCGGGGTGGACGACGGCGACCTTCTCGCGGGGGGCGGCGTAGTGCCGTACCAGCTCCTCAGCCTCCCCCTCGGTGTTGGCGATCAGCCGGTCGGCCGCCTGGACTATCTGCGTCTCGCCGATCACCCGCGCCGCCGGCTCGGGGGTGTCGCCCTTGGCCAGCGAGGCGTTCTTCACCTTCGCCATGGTGTGCATGGTGTGCACCAGCGGCACCCGCCAGCGCTCCGCGGCGAGCCAGCCGACGTGGCCGGAGAGCCAGTAGTGCGAGTGCACGAGGTCGTAGTAGCCAGGGCGCTGCGACGCCTCCGCCTGCATCACCCCGTGGGTGAAGGCGCACAGCTGGGCCGGGAGGTCCTCCTTGGCCAGGCCCTCGTAGGGGCCGGCGTCCACGTGGCGCACGAGCACGCCCGGGGCCAGCCGGACCACCGGGGGCAGGGCGCCGTTGGTGGCGCGGGTGAAGATCTCGACCTCGATGCCGATCTCGGCCAGGCGGGTCGCGAGCTCGACGATGTAGACGTTCATGCCGCCCGCGTCACCGGTGCCCGGCTGGTGCAGCGGCGAGGTGTGGACGCTGAGCACGGCGATCCGGCGCGGCACGCCCGTGCGGCGCAGCCGTCGCGGGACGCCGTGCGTGCGGGCGAGACGTCCGCCCAGGCGCGACACGTACTGGCTCACCGGGCGCTGCCTCCTTCGTCGTCCACGGATTCGGCTCCGGCCGTGCACCCGTATCCCGTCCGACCCCGTTCAACCGTCGCCGTGGGCTCCAGCATTTCCGCAACGTTACGTCTTTGCCAAAGCGTTACGCTTCGCACACGACCGGTGCCCGAGGGCTGCCCGGGGGGCGGGTTCGCCGGATCGGTTCCGGGATCACCGGCCGGTGCGCTTAAGGTTCGGCGTATGTCCCCTCTCATCCCGCCGCCCCGGCGTCCCGTGGGCAGCGTGACGCGGGGCACGACCAATCCGAACCGCCTGCGGCGGATGGACCGCTGGATCGTCGCCGCGCACGGCGCCGCGCTGCGCCGGGCCGCGGACCCGGTCGCCGTCGACCTCGGGTACGGCGCCGCTCCCTGGACCGCGGTCGAGCTGCTGGAACGGCTGCGTACCGCGCGGCCGGACGCGCAGGTCGTGGGCGTCGAGATCGATCCGCAGCGGGTCGCGGCGGCGGCCCGGTACGCGCGGGAGGGGCTCGCCTTCGCGCACGGCGGCTTCGAGGTGCCGTTGCCCGGGGGGCGCCGTCCCGTCCTGATACGGGCGGCGAACGTGCTGCGGCAGTACGAGGAGGACGAGGTCGCCGCGGTGTGGGCGCGGCTGCGGCAGCGGCTGGCGCCGGGCGGTCTGCTGGTCGAGGGGACGTGTGACGAGATAGGGCGCCGTCACGTGTGGGTGGCGATCGGTCCCGAGGGCCCGCGGACGCTGACCTTCGCCGCCCGTCTCGGCTCGCTGGAGCGCCCCTCGGACCTCGCGGAGCGGCTGCCGAAGGCGTTGATCCACCGCAACGTCCCCGGGGAGCCGGTGCACGCCTTCCTCGCCGACTTCGACCGGGCGTGGGCGGCCGCCGCGCCCTTCGCCGCGCTGGGTGCGCGCCAGCGCTGGATCCGCTCCGTGCAGGAGCTGCGGGCGGCCGGGTGGCCGCTCACCGACGGCCCGGGCCGCTGGCGGCAGGGCGAGGTGAGCGTGCGCTGGGAGGCGCTGGCGCCTGCCGCGGCCCGCTGAACGGCCGGGAACCGGCGACCGCCGAACGCGGTGACGGCTCTGTCCACTTGCGGCTCACCGTGGCACCATCCGCATCCACATGACGGTTCGTCAGGTTTCTGGCGGCGGAGGTGGCCCCATGGGGATACGGACGCGGGGTACGGCCGTGGCGGCCACGGCCATGGTGTGTGCGGCGGGGCTGCTGGCGGCCGTGCCGGGTGGCGCGCGGGCGGCGGCGCCCAGGACGCTCACCGCGGTCCGCGCCGAGGTCGACCGGCTCTACCGGCAGGCCGAGGTGGCCACCGGCGCCTACGACGCGGCCGTCGAGCAGGTCGACCGGCAGCAGAAGGACCTGGTCACGCTGGCCCGGGCGATCGTCGCCGGCCAGGCGCGGGCCGACCGGCTGACCCGGCAGGTCGGCGCGGTGGCCGAGGCCGCCTACCGCGACGGCAGCGGCGCCGGACTGCCCGTCGAGGCGCAGCTGATGCTCTCCCCCGACCCGGTGTCGCTCCTGGACTCCGCCGGGCTCGCCGCCGAGGGCGCCCACGCCGCCGCGACCGCGCTGAGCGAACTGCGGCGTACCAAGCGCGACTTGGAGGGCTACGCGAAGGCCGAGACCGCCGGGTGGGCGAGCCTCGTGGCCGAGGAGAAGCGGAAGGCCGACGCGAAGCGGGAGATCGAGAGGCGGCTGGCACAGGCCGAGGCGCTCCTGGCGACGCTGGAGGACCAGCAGCGTCAGCGGTTGCGGCGGATGGAGGACGAGGCGGCCTACCGGTCGCAGATCTCCTGGCTCGGCAGCGGTACGGGCGCGAGGCTGGCCGCGGCCCACGGCGCGGCCGACGCGGCCGGTGCGCGTGCGGTCGCCTTCGCGGCCGCGCAGATCGGCAAGGCGTACGAGTGGGGCGCGCAGGGGCCGTCGGCGTTCGACTGCTCCGGGCTCACCGAGATGGCGTGGGCGGCGGCGGGCGTGCCGATCCCGCGGACCTCGCAGGAGCAGTGGGCCCGGCTGCCGCACGTCCCCATGGACCAGGCGCGCCCGGGCGATCTCATCCTCTACTACGCGGACGCCGGCCATGTGGCGATCTACATCGGCGACGGCGCGATCATCCAGGCCCCGCGCCCCGGCCGCCCGATCGGCATCGCCGGCGCGGGTTCCATGCCGATCCTCGGCGCCGTCCGGCCGGGCTGACGCTCCCCGGCGCCGCACGTGACCGGTTTCACTTCGGGCGGCCGCACGGGCGGGGCGGTTCCGTCTCTCGGGCGGTCCGGCACGTGATCTGTGTCATGCCCAAAACCGCCCTACCGGCCGGAAACCCCCTCTTCACAAGCGCATATGCCAAAAGCATCGCGTCGAAGGGCACTCCCGCACCCCGGCCTCCTCCCGCTATGGTCGCCTGGCAGCGGCCGGGGGTACGGAGCACGTCAGCCCCGACGCCCGGTCCGGCGGAGCGCCCACCGCGTCCGCCACGCCCTCGGGGGAGGGAAGGAAACTGAGTCATGTCCGCTACCGGGCGGTCCACCGACCGGCAGTCAGACCAGAACCTTGCGGGGACGCCCGACCAGCGTCCCGGCGGGTTCGCGGGGCCGGTGCACCCGAACGCATCACAGGCGCAGCTACAGCAGATACAGCCGCATACACCGCTGCATGCCACGACCTCTAACCAGATATCGGCACAAACAGGGACACAGGTGACACCGGAGGCCGGGGACCGCACGCCGTCCCTGGGCTCGCCCCTGCCCGCACCCGCCGCGCCGACCGTGCCGTGGACCGCACCGGTCCCGCGCCAGCGTGGCGCCCAGCCGCAGCCTGCGGCGTCCGTGGCGTCAACGGGCTC
Source organism: uncultured Streptantibioticus sp. (assembly GCA_964398515.1). Classification (GTDB taxonomy): domain Bacteria; phylum Actinomycetota; class Actinomycetes; order Streptomycetales; family Streptomycetaceae; genus CAYNNX01. The sequence continues at coordinate 22,428 of CAYNNX010000029.1, forward strand.
CGAGGCCTCCGCGGAGACCGCTGCCGCTGCGGCCTCCACCGGCTCGGCGCCGCAGGCGCCCGCCCCCTTCACCCTGCTCGTGATCGGCGAGGACCCGACGAGCTCGTTCGCCGAGCCGCACCTGCTGGACGCCTTCGGCAACCGGGTGCGTATCCGCCGGGCCCGCAACCTCACCGAAGCCGATCGGCTGCTCACCGACGACGTGACGTGCGTCCTGCTCGACCTGGACCTCGAGCCGCCGGGATCCGGCGAGCTCGCCGTCCTGCGCGAGGTGCTGCGGATGGCGCCGACGACGGCCGTGCTCGCGCTCGCCGCCGGTGAGGCCGACGCCGAACTCGCCGCCGAGGCGGTACGCGTCGGAGCGCAGGACTACCTCTTCCGCGACGAGCTCGACAGCTCGCTGCTCAACCGGGCCATGCGCTACGCCGTGGAACGCAAGCGCGCCGACGTGGCCCAGCGCCAGCTCACCGAGACCCGGCTGCGCCACCGGGAGAACGCCCGCCTGGAGCGCGGCCTGCTGCCCACGCCCATGCTGGACGGCGCCGACGATCTGCGGTTCGCCGCCCGGTACCGTCCCGGCCGCAGCCGCGCCCTGCTCGGCGGTGACTTCTACGACGTCGTGCGCACCCCGGACGGCACGGTCCACGCGATGATCGGCGACGTGTGCGGCCACGGCCCCGACGAGGCGGCGCTCGGCGTCGAACTGCGCATCGCCTGGCGCGCCTTGACGCTCGCCGGGCTCAGCGGCGACCGCCTCCTCGGCACACTGCAGCAGGTGCTGGAGAACGAACGCGCCGACGACGAGATCTTCGCGACGCTGTGCGCCGTCGACATCGCGGCCGACAGCCGTCACGCGGACGTCTTTCTGGCGGGCCATCCGGCGCCGCTGCTCATGCGCCCCGGCCTGCCGCCGCAGCTGCTCCCGTACGAGCACGGCGGCCCGGCGCTCGGGCTGCTCCCGGAGGCGGGGTGGGGCTGCGGGCGGGTCGAGCTGGGCGAGCGGTGGAGCCTGGCGCTCTACACCGACGGCCTGATCGAGGGCCGGATCGGCGAGGGCGCCGCGCGGCTCGGCTCGGACGGGCTCAGCGAGGTCGTCGGCCGCCACCTGGCCGAGGGGCTGTGGGGCGAGGAACTGCTGGACGCCGCGATGGCCGAGGTGCGCGAACTGAACGGCGCCGAGCTGACGGACGACGTCGCCGTGGTGCTGCTCGACCGCCGCACGCCGGAGCCGGTGTAACCGGCGGCGCCGCCGGAGCCGTCCGTCAGCGGTTGAACGGCCCGTACGGCCCGTCGCTGCTGCTGCCCCGGCCCCGGCGTCCGCCGCGGCCGCCGGAGACCTGTCTCAGGGCGGGACGGACGTCGACCATGTACACGATCGTGGCCACCAGGCCGATGACCGGCAGGAACGAGAAGATCGAGAAGAGCTTCATCACGATCGCCGCGAGACCCAGGATGATCAGCCAGAACGGCTTGGTGTTCTTGTCCGCGGCGCGGTACGCGTCCTCACGGTGGATCGCCGCGTCGATGAACGCGAAGAGCGCGAAGGCGAACAGCGCCCAGGAGATCAGGGCCAGAACACCGTAGAAACCAAGAACCAGCACGCCGTCCACCGCCTTGTCGTCCGCCGCCTCGCCGCCGGCGAGCCTTCGCCGCCACCGTACCCGTACAACGAGCCGGGCACCCCGAGTGTGCCCGGCTCATCGCATCAGGCGGGATCACTCCCCGGACTTGGCCGGGGTCGTCCGCTTCGGCGTGGTGGACTTGCGGGCCGCCGCGGCCTTGCGTGCCGCCGCGCCGGAGTCCGTCTTCGGCTCCGACGCCGGCGCCTGCGAGGCCGGCGTCGGTTCGGGCTCGATGGCCACCGCGATGTCCTGGACCTCGTCGGCGGCCTCGCCGCGCCAGATGCGCACCGCCACCCGGCCGCGGTCCACGAGGCCGTTGTAGGTCTCGCCGGCCTTGACCGCGTACTCGGCGGCGCGGCCTACCTGCTGGAGGGCGAAGTCCTGGGCGTTGTCGCGCAGTTTCCTCAGGTCCAGCTCCACGCCGCCCAGCTTCTGGGTGATCTTGGTCTGGACGTCCTTGGCCTGCTGGGCCACCCGCTCCTGCACCACCTTGGGGTCGGTGGTCCGGAGCTTGTTGAGCCGCTCGGGCGCCTGCTCGCGCACCCGCTCCACCAGCGGCGGCACTTCGCGCAGCTTCTCTGCCGCGAGATCGACGGTGCCCGCCGCCGCGTACAGCGGGGCGGGGTCGGTCAGGGCCTTGCGTACACTCTCGGCGATCGCCATGAGGGTCCTCCGGTAAGGAAATGGCGTAATGGGGTTATGGGTCCTGGACAACGTGCCGTTCAGACGCCGACGACTCCCTTGCCGCCGGCATCGCCACGCTCACCGCGCTCACCGCGCCGGATGCGGGCGCCGCGCGCGCCCTTCGCGGGTATGCCCTTCACGACGCCCCCGCCGTCGGCGGGCGCGGCCTGTTCGGCCCGGGCCTCCGAAGCGCGGGCCTGGGCGCTGTGATCGACGGCGTTCTCCTTGCGGAACGACTCGTAGATCTGCAGCAGTACCTGCTTCTGCTTCTCGGTGATCGTCGGATCGGTCAGGATCGCGGTCCGCACCTCCATCCCGTCCCGGTCCCGCTCGTCGAGGATCCCCGCCTGCACGTAGAGCGTCTCGGCGGAGATCCGCAGCGCCTTGGCGAGCTGCTGCAGGATGTCGGCGCTCGGCTTGCGCAGCCCACGTTCGATCTGGCTCAGGTACGGATTCGACACCCCAGCGGCGTCGGCGAGCTGACGCAGCGACAGCTGTGCGTTGCGCCGCTGCTCGCGCAGGTACTCGCCGAGATTGCCGACGTTCAGTGATGCCATGTCTCGACCGTGCCACGTGCCGCTAACTTTTGCAAGCAGGCGCTTGCAAAAGTGTTGTTGCATCCATGTTTCCCGGGCGGGGGCGGGCGCGGTGGCGGCCGCCCCCGTGGGCGTCGGGCGGCGGCTACGCCAGTTCCGCCGCCACCAGTTCGGCGATCTGGACGGCGTTCAGCGCGGCGCCCTTGCGCAGGTTGTCGCTGGAGCAGAAGAGCGACAGGCCGTGGGCCACCGTCTCGTCCCGGCGGATCCGGCCCACGAACGTCGGGTCCTCGCCCGCCGCCTGCTGCGGCGTGGGGATGTCGGACAGCGCGACACCGGGCGCGGCGCCGAGCAGTTCGTGAGCGCGCTCCGGGGTGATCTCGCGGGCGAAACGGGCGTTGATCTGCAGCGAGTGCCCGGTGAAGACGGGGACGCGCACACAGGTCCCGGCCACCAGCAGATCGGGGATCGAGAGGATCTTGCGGCTCTCGTTGCGCAGCTTCTGCTCCTCGTCGGTCTCGCCCGAGCCGTCGTCGACCAGCGATCCGGCCATCGGCAGCACGTTGAACGCGATCGGGCGGGTGTAGACCTTGGGGTCGGGGAAGGCGATCGCTCCACCGTCGAAGGTCAGTTCACGCGCCCGCTCCCCGGCCGCCGACGCCTGCTCGGCGAGCTCGGCGACACCGGTGAGGCCGCTGCCGGAGACCGCCTGGTAGGTGGCGACGACCAGGGAGACCAGCCCCGCCTCCTCGTGCAGCGGGCGCAGCACCGGCATGGCGGCCATCGTGGTGCAGTTGGGGTTGGCGATGATGCCCTTGGGCCGGTCGGTCACCGCGTGCGGATTGACCTCGGAGACCACCAGGGGAACCTCGGGGTCCAGGCGCCAGGCGGAGGAGTTGTCGACCACCACCGCGCCGGCCTCGGCCACGCGGGGCGCGAGCACCTTCGAGGCGGTCTTGCCCGCCGAGAACAGCACGATGTCCAGTCCCCGGTAATCGGCGGTGTCGGCGTCCTCCACCACCACCTCGCCGCCCTGCCACGGCAGCGTGCGCCCCGCCGAGCGGGCCGAGGCGAACAGCCGCAGCTGGTCCACGGGCAGCCCGAGCCCCTCCGCGGCCCGTTCGGCGAGCACCTGGCGCATCACTGCGCCGACCTGCCCGGTCGCTCCGACGATTCCGACCTTCATGCGCGTCCACCCTCGGTGTCGTGTTCAGCGGGACGGCCGGGCGGGCCGGCCCCGGCCTGTCTACCCATGGTGCAGGGTCGCGTCGCCGCACGTCGCGTCCGTTTCAGTCCGTGAACTCGGTCGTGAGCCCAGTCCGTGAGCTCAGCCGGTGGGCTCAGTCACCCGACTCGGTCCGTGAACGCGAAGGCCTCGACGTGGTCGGCGACCCACTGGGCGTAGGTGCGCGCCGGGCGGCCGGTCACGCGCTCCACGTCGGGGGTGACCCGGGCCGCCTCCTCGCGGCCCGTCCAGCTCAGCACCGCCTCGGCGATCGGGCGCGGCACGCCCTGCACCTCGGTCATCCACCGCAGCGCCTCCTCCCGGGTCAGCTCCTCGAAGCGCAGCTCGCGCCCGATCGCCTCGCCGATGGTGCGGACCATCTCGACCGAGGTGAGCCCGGCCGGGCCCGTCACATGGTGGACGACGCCGTCGTGGGCGCCGGTGCGGTCGGTCAGCGCCGCCGCCGAGACCGCCGCGATGTCGGCCTCGTGCACGGGCACCGCGACCGCGTCGGCGAACGGGCCGCGGACGACGCCGCCGCGCCGGATCTGCTCCGCCCAGGCCAGGGTGTTGGCGGCGAACATCCCCGGCCGCACGAAGGTCCACCGCAGCCCGCTGTCGCGGATCGCCCGCTCGACGACGGCGTGCATGTGCGAGATGGCGTTGTCGTCGTCGGCCGGGGTGTCGGTCACACCGGCCGAGGACAGGAACACCACCCGGCGCACCCCGGCCTTGGCGGCGGCCTCCACCAGGGCGGCCGCCGCCTCGCTGCCGGTGCCCGCGATGTTGAGGTAGAGCGCGTCCGCCCCCGCGAGCAGCGGCTCGAACCGCGTCGCGCCGTCGGTGAAGTCCGCCCGTACGGTCTCGGCGGCCTGCGGCAGGCCGGCGCGTTCGGGGGCACGGGTGAGGGCGCGTACGGACTCGCCCTCGCTCAGCAGCAGGTCCACGAGGGGGCGTCCGACATTGCCGGTCGCTCCGGTCACCACGATCACGGCGGGTCCTCTCGGTCGATTCCGTTGCGGGGTAAGGGAGTTGCGCGCTGCGGTCGCACGGTGTTCAGAAGACGTCCGGGCACCACGGGCGGCGCGGGGTGCGCAGCAGGGCGTCCGCGCGGGCCGCCGCACCCGGGTGGTGCTCGGTGACGCGGCCGAGCGCGGCCAGCCGCACCGCCGACTCGTCGCCCAGGTAGAGCGTGCCCAACTCTCCGACGTTCATGGTGAGTTCGGGTTCGGCGGTGGTGGCGCGGACCTCGCCGCCCTCAGGGGACGCCGACAGCCGCCAGCGGCCGTTCGCGTACCCGGCCGCGTCCGTCACCTCCAGGACCAGCTCGCCGGCGCCGGCGTAACCCCGCGCGGCCAGGGCGGCGGGGACGTCGAGCACCCGCAGCCACATGAAGTCGGCGTGCGAGGTGATCCGGGCGGCACGCGGATCGCCCAGCAGCAGCGGGAGCACGTCGTCGGGGGCCCGGTTGCCGGAGGTGAGCCGGGTCACCCAGTCCACCGACAGCGCGTACCGCCACAGCGTCCGCTCGGCCTCCGGGGTGGCGGCGATCGCCCGCAGCACGGTGAGCGTGTCCTGCGGCAGCTTGCCGTCCCACACGTCGTCGACCGTGTAGGAGAGCATTCCGTCCACGCGGCCGGAGGCGTCCCGGTAGACGGCGTGGAACGGCTCGGTCCACCGCTCGCCGGGCCGCCGCAGTTCACCGGTGTTCACCCGCCACCAATGCTCCGGGCGGTCGATCGCGCCCGGGATCAGGCGCCGTACCCGGTCGTGGAGTTCGGGGCCCACCTTGCGGACCTCGGCGCCGTCGGCCAGGTCGATGCGGGCGCCCGCGGGCGGTGCGGGCGGCGCCACGCGGGCCCGCGGGACGTCCACCGTCCACTCGGTCGTCCAGGCCGCCGGGCCGTAACCGAAGCGGCCGTATATCGGGTACTCGGCGGCGACGAGTACGGAGACCGCGTCGCCGCGCTCCTTCGCCGCCGCCAGGCCGTTCGCCATCATGCGGGTCAGCAGTCCGCGCCGCCGGTGGGTGGCCGTCACCGAGACGTTGGTGACCGCGTCGGCGTCCAGGAACGCCCCGCCGGGAACGGTCAGTCGGCGCGGCATCGTGCGGAAGGTGCCGACGCACCGGCCCGCGTCGAAGGCCCCCTGGGTGCGCGCCGGGTCGATCGCCATGATGGACCGCGCCGTCGTCTCGACCTCCTCGTCGCTGCGCTCGGCGGGCTCCCGCAGGAAGCCCGTGTCCAGCGCGAGGGTCCACGCCCTGAAGTCGCATTCGTCGATGAAGCGGACGTCGATGTCCCGGCGATCACTGCTCATGCCCGCAGGCTAGGTCCCCGCACCCGGTGACCGCACTCGGTTTCCGGCCCGGCGCCCGGGCGGGCGCGCGGGGCGACCGGGCCGGCGCCGAGTCGGCTCATCCCCCGGCGAGCAGGTCGTCGACGCGCGCCTCCCCCTCGCGGTATCTGCGGGCGATCTCCGCGCTGCAGCCGTCCACCGTCGCCTGAAGCCGTCTGCGCCGCTGCGAGACGTCCTGCTCGTGCCGGACCAGCCGGCCCATCGCCTCGCCGAGCTCGTGGTCGGTACGGGCCTCCAGGTCCGACAGCTCGACGTCGGCCAGCATCTGGTCGGCGAGGAGCCGGCACTCCTCGCTGTGCGGCGGCCCCAACGTGACGTGCCGCGCGGAGCGCACCCGGGAGGGGCCGTCGGCGAGGATCTCCGGGAGCCGGTCGAGCACCGCGCCCTCCGGTTCGCCCGCAGGCGCGGCGGGCGGCGTACCGGGGACCTCCGCGGGGGGCGGGCAGGGCCCGGGGGCGGTGCGCCGGGCCAGCTCGGCCCGCAGGATGTCGATCCGGCCCTGGAGCAGCCGCCGCAGATACGACAGGTCCGCCTCCTCCTGCTGGGCGTCCCGGCGCAGCGTGCGCAGCTCGGGCAGCGCCAGCCCGTCGAGATTGGGCACCGGTGTGTCGGCGGGACGGCCGGCCGGGGCGTCGGGGCCGGGGATCGGCGGCCGTGGGGGGCGGGGGTTGCGTGCATCGGCCTGCAGCATGCGGCCTTCCTCGGGACTGGGTGACAAGGCGGTGGGGGCGGCCGGCCTCATCCGACGTGGCGGATCGCCGGCCGCTGCGGGGACGGAGAGCGGGGCGGTGCCCGCGTCACCGGAACGGGTGTCGCGGATGCCGGTGTAGCTGATGTGGGTGATGTCGCGGATGCGGGTGGCGCGGATACGTGTGGCGCCGATGCCGCGGATACCGGGGTCGCGGATACCGCAGCCGGCGGCGCGGGCGGTCGCGGCGGGCCGTGTCGTCCTGCCGGCTGTCCGTCCGGTCCCGGGCGTGGTCATCCGCGTCGTCATCCGCGTGTGTTCCCCTCCTCGGGCGGTGCCGCACGGGCCCCCGTGCACCGCGTCGCATCAGATCGTGCCATCGCCCCCGGCCCCGCGCACCGGGCCTGCACCCGAACGGCCCCGGCGCTCTTGGCGACCTCGCTGGCACCCGGCGTACACGCGGGGGCGCGTGGTATATCAATTCACCCTGGAGAGTGATCCGGGTGCGCGCGGCGCGAGAATGGTGCCCATGCGTGCCGTAGCCCAGCGAGTGACCGAGGCCGCCGTGACCGTGGACGGCGAGACCATCGGCAAGATCACCGGACCGGGTCTCGCCGTCCTGGTCGGCGTGACCCATGACGACACCCCGGAGAAGGCCGCCCAGCTCGCCCGCAAGCTGTGGTCGCTGCGGATCCTGCCCGACGAGCGGTCCTGCTCGGACGTCGACGCCCCGCTGCTGGTGGTCAGCCAGTTCACCCTCTACGGCGACGCCCGCAAGGGCCGCCGTCCCACCTGGAACGCCGCCGCCCCCGGCCCGGTCGCCGAGCCGCTCGTCGCCGAGGTGGTGGCCCGGCTGCGTGCGCTGGGGGCGACAGTGGAGACGGGCCGCTTCGGTGCGGCCATGAAGGTGTCGCTGACCAACGACGGCCCGTTCACGGTGATCATCGAGGTGTAGGGGCGGCAGCCGCCGGCCTCAGGGCGCGACGACGACCTCCTGGCTGGCCGGGACCGTGTCGGCGAGCAGCACGGCGTCCGCGGGGGTGTTCCGCTTCACCAGGGCGAGGGCGATGGGCCCCAGCTCGAAGTGGCGTGCCGAGGAGGTCACGAAGCCGACCTGGCGGCCCTGCGGACCCTCCTCGGCGAGCCGCACGGGTGCGCCGTGGCCCGGCAGCTTCACCTCGCTGCCGTCCAGGTGCAAGAAGACCAGGCGGCGCGGCGGGCGGCCCAGGTTGTGCACCCGGGCGACGGTCTCCTGGCCGCGGTAGCAGCCCTTGTCGAGGTGGACGGCGCTCTCCAGCCAGCCCACCTCGTGCGGGATGGTGCGGTGGTCGGTCTCCAGGCCGAGGCGGGGCCGGTGCGCCTCGATGCGCAGCGCCTCCAGCGCCAGCACGCCGACCGGCGGCCCGGCCTGCGAAAGGAAAGGCGCGGAGCCCTTCGTCGCAGGGGTGGCGGTGGGCGACAGGCGGGAGAAGGGCTCCAGCTCGCCGCGGGGTACGAACACGTCCCGCCCGTAGGCGGTCTCGCGCACGGTCCACCCGGCGGGCACCTCGGTGATCGAGCCGGCCGGCAGGTGGACGACGGCGAACGCGTCCGTCGCGTCGGCGGTCTCGACCCGGTAGAAGAACTTCATGCTCTCCAGGTACGCCAGCAGATCGCCCTGGGTGCCCGGCTCCACGTGGATCCACGTCGTGGTCCCGTCGTCCACCAGGTACAGGGCGTGCTCGATGTGCCCGTGAGCGGAGAGGATCAGCGCCTCGGCGGCCTGCTGCGGGGGCAGTTCGCTGACGTGCTGCGTGAGCAGCAGATGGAGCCAGGAGAGCCGGTCGGCCCCGGTGACGGTGACGACACCGCGGTGCGACAGGTCCACGAAGCCGGTCCCGTCGGCGAGCATGCGCTGCTCGCGGAAGAGGTCTCCGTAATGGGCGGCGACACCCTCGTCGGGGCTTTCGGCGGGGACGGCGCCGGGCAGCGAGAGCAGGGGACTCGTCGTCATGCGCACCAGCCTACGGCGCGGCGGAAGCGCCCTCGGCGGCCTTGTGCGAGCACTGCGCGCAGCGCCCGAAGATCGCGAAGTGCTTCATGTCGGTGTCGAACCCGTGGGAGCGGCGCAGCGCGTCGGTGAGCGGCGCCGCGACCGAGACGTCCACCTCGGCGACCGAGCCGCAGTCCCGGCACACCAGGTGCATGTGGTGGTGGCGGTCGGCCAGGTGGTAGGTGGGGGCGCCGTGGCCGAGGTGGGCGTGGCTGACCAGGCCCAGCTCCTCCAGCAGCTCCAGGGTCCGGTAGACGGTGGAGATGTTGACGCCGCTGGCGGTGCGCCGGACCTCGGTCAGGATGTCGTCCGGGGTGGCGTGTTCGAGGCTGTCGACGGCTTCGAGCACCAGCTGCCGCTGGGGCGTCAGCCGGTAACCGCGTTCCCGCAGGTCCTTCTTCCAGTCGGTGCTCACCACGCGACCAGTGTAAGGACCGGCCGAACGGACTACTTGAAGAAGGCGATGCCGTCGTCCGGGAGGTCCTTGATGTCCTTGGCCCACTCGGAGGGGTCGACGACCCTCTTCAGGTGCGCCGACATGTACGGCCGCAGCGCGACCTCCGGGGTCGCCTTCTCGCCGACCCACATCAGGTCGCCCTTGACGTAGCCGTACAGCCGCTTGCCGCCGGAGTACTCGTCGGCGGAGGCGAGCCGGGCGACGGCGTCCGTGGCCAGGTCGATCTGCGGCTTGTTCTTGGCGAGCTCGCCGTACCAGATCTCGATGACGCCCGCGTCGCGGGCCATGGCCACCTCGACCCTGCGCTCGGCGTCGATCCGCCAGTAGCCGTTCTCGCTCTCCAGCGGGCGCACCTTCTTGCCGTCGCCGTCGAGCACCCAGGTGTGCGAGGTGTACTCCAGGAACGGCCGGCCGTCGTGCGTGAAGGTCACTTCCTGCCCGAAGTTGCACTTCTCGGCGCCGGGAAAGTCGAAGACACCCGCGCCCTCCCAGTTGCCGAGGAGGAAGGCGAGCGGGACGAGGTCCGGGTGGAGGTCGGACGGGATCTCGATCATGGGGCTCAGGCGATCTGTGAGTCGAGGGGCGGACGGGCTACGAAGGGTCTGCGGCGGTCAGCGCTGGCCCTCGTACAGCTTCTTCACGGACAGTCCCGCGAACGCGATGACGGCGACGCCGACCAGGACGAGAAGGACTTCGAAGAAAACCTCAAGCACGTCGGTGCTCCTCGGGCAGGCTTGTGGACACAGCGATCACGTCCGAGTCTAGTGGGCCGGTGGCGCGACGGCGCCGTGAGGCCCCCACCCGGGACCTGTCCGGCGGCCGCCCCCGCGCGGGCCGCCGCCGGGGCGTAGGGTGATCCCGTGACCAAGCAGCTCGTGATCAAGGTGACCGCGGGGGCGGACGCGCCCGAGCGGTGTTCGCAGGCGTTCACCGTGGCGGCGGTGGCCGTGGCGAGCGGCGTCGAGGTCTCGCTGTGGCTGACGGGCGAGTCGTCGTGGTTCGCCCTGCCGGGCCGGGCCGCCGAGTTCGAGCTCCCGCACGCCGCACCGCTCCCCGATCTGATCGACGGCATCCTGGCCGGCGGGCGGATCACGCTGTGCACCCAGTGCGCGGCCCGCCGCGGGATCACCGAGGACGACGTGATCAAGGGCGTGCGGATCGCCGGAGCGCAGGTCTTCGTCCAGGAGGCGTTGGCGGACGGCGTCCAGGCGCTCGTCTACTGACCGCGCAGGGTGGCGAACCGGGTCACGGACGGGAGTCGTCGCCCCGGTTGAGGCGCTCCATGGCGGCGCGTTCGCGCTCGCGCCAGCTGTCGTCCTCCGGCTCGTCCTTCAGCCAGCTGTCGTCGGGCACGTCCCACCAGGTGTCGCCGGGGCCGCGCCGGTTGGCCACGATCGCGGCGCACGGCGGGATGACCATCGCCACCAGGCACATCGCCACGGCGGCGGGGACGGACCACAGCCGCACCACGCCCCAGGCCAGCACGAACAACCCGATGCACGTCCCCATGAGTGCGAAGTACCGGTGCCGGCGCTGCACGTACGGCTCGACGGTGCCCCGGCTGCGTGGGTGTTGGCGACGGGCGGCCATACGTCAACGGTACGTCGGCGAGGCGCCCCCGCCCAGCGCACAGGGCCGCACCCCATCAGGCGTCCAACCCGGGGTGCGGCCCTGTGCGGCAGCGGCGCCGTCAGACGGCGATGGCGACCTCGGCGAGACCGCCCTGCTGGGCGACGACGGTGCGGTCCACCGTGGCGCCCGGCACGAGGGCGCGTAGCGTCCAGGTGCCCTCGGCCGCGTAGAAGCGGAACTGCCCGGTCGCCGAGGTGGGCACCTCGGCGGTGAACTCGCCCGTGCTGTCCAGCAGACGCACGTAACCGGCCACGGGCTCGCCGTCGCGGGTCAGCGAACCCTGGATCGTGGTCTCACCGGGCTTGATGGTCGAGGCGTCCGGGCCGCCGGCCTTGGCTCCACACATGGATGTACTTCCTTTTGACGTCAGCGGGTCAGCGGTTTCAGTTGGCGCCGAGCTCGATCGGCACGCCCACGAGCGAGCCGTACTCGGTCCACGAGCCGTCGTAGTTCTTCACGTTCGGCTGGTCGAGGAGCTCGTGCAGCACGAACCAGGTGAGCGAGGAGCGCTCGCCGATCCGGCACAGCGCGATGGTGTCCTTGGACAGGTCCACGCCCACGGTCTCGTAGAGCTCCTTGAGCTCCTCGTCGGACTTGAAGGTGCCGTCGTCGTTGGCGTTCTTCGACCACGGGATGTTGTGCGAGGTCGGGATGTGGCCGGGGCGCTGCGACTGCTCCTGCGGCAGGTGGGCGGGGGCGAGCAGCTTTCCGGAGAACTCGTCGGGCGAGCGCACGTCGACCAGGTTGAGCTTGCCGATCGCGTCGACGACCTCGTCGCGGAAGGCGCGGATCGAGTCGTCCTGCGGCTTGGCCTTGTACTGGGTCGCCGGGCGGGACGGGACCTCGGAGCCGTCGACCAGGTCGCGCGAGT
>CAYNNX010000030.1:0-28177 GCA_964398515.1 uncultured Streptantibioticus sp.
CGATGCTCTCGGCGCGGCTGGCCGGAGAGGGCAGCGACCACGCCCTGGTGGTCGGCACCGACATGTACTCCTCGCTGATGAACCGCTCCGACAAGCGCACAGTCAGCCTCTTCGGCGACGGGGCCGGTGCGGTGCTGCTCGGCCCGGTGCCCGACGGATACGGCGTGCTGGGCTGGCGGCTGGTCGCCCACGGCGAACACCGCGAGCTGGTCGAAGTGCCCGCCGGCGGCACCCGTACGCCGCTGGACGCCCGCAGCCGGGAGGCCGGCGAGCACCTGTTCCGCATGCGGGGCCGCGAGGTGCGCGATTACGCGCTCGGCGTGCTGCCCAAAGTCATCGGCGAGGCGCTCGACTCGGCCGGGATCCGGCTGGCGGACGTGGACCGCTTCATCCTGCACCAGGCCAACACCCGCCTGGTGGAAGCGTGTACGCGCGAACTCGGCGTCGACCCCGACCGGGTGCCGCTGACCGCACCGCAGTTCGGCAACACCGCCACGGCCTCCATCCCGCTCACCCTGCGCGCAGAGAACGAACTCCGGCCGTTCCGGCGGGGTGAGCGCCTGGTGCTGGCCGGAGTGGGCGGCGGCATGACGGCGGGGGCCGTGGTCGTCCGCTGGTACTGAGCCCTCCCCGCCACACCGCTGCAAACCACGCGAGCGCTGCGAAAGGAATGACACATGCCGACAGCGACAGCGGCGGGACTCCGCTGCTACGAACTGTGGGACCCGATGCCCGAGGAGGTACGGGAGGGCGCCAGGCGGTTCGCCACCGTACAGGCCCTCAACGAGCTGGTGGGCGTGCTGCCGTTCGCCGAGTGGCTGGACCGCGCGCCCAGCTACACCAGGCGGCAGATGCTGATGGCCAAGGTCCAGGACGAGGTGGGTCACGGACACGTGGCCGCTCGGGTCGCCGAGGACCTGGGCATGCCGCGCGAGCGGATCCTCCTGGACTATCTGGAGGGCCGCTCGAAGGTGCACAACATCTTCCATTACTCCTTCGCGTCCTGGGAGGAGTTCGGCCCGGGGCTGCTCTTGATGAACTCGGCGGCGATCCTGCAGTTCCGGTCACTGATGAAGGGCGTGTACCTGCCCTACGCCCGGGCGCTGCGCAAGATCGAGCGCGAGGAGTCCTTCCACTACCAGCACGCCCTGGACCTGACCCACGAGGTGCTGACGCACGGAGACGCCGACCAGCGCCGCCGGGTGCAGGAGGGGTTCGAGATGTGGCTGCCGCGGGTGCTCGCGTACCTCGGTCCGCCGGACACCGAGACACTGCACGCCAATCGCATGCACCAGATCGGCCTGAAGCCCGACGGCAACGACGAGCTGCGCCAGGCCTGGCTGAACAAGATCATTCCAGTCTTCCAGAAGCTCGGCGTGCACGTGGACCCCGCGCTGGCCCGTCAGACGCCCTCGGGCGAGTGGCAGTTCGCCATGCCCGACTGGGCCGAGGTGAAGAAGGTCATCGCCAACGGCGGCCCGGCGTCGCAGCGCCGGCTGGACTGGGTGCGCGGCGCCCTGGACCGCAACACGCGATACCGGCGCGCACTGCAGGGGGTGGCGTGATGCCGCACGTTCCCACCGACACCGACGTCTACGAGGTGTTCGCGCAGACCGGCAGCGGCTCGCCGCTCAACCACGTCGGCTCCATCGTCGCGCCGCGCCGGGACGCCGCCTGGCACCTTGCCAAGGAGACCTACGGGCGCCGCGACGACCTCTCCCGGCTCTGGGTGGTACGGCGCACCGACCTGATCGTCTCCAGCGCCGAAGACCGCGACCTGCTCGCCGCCAAAACCCGGATGCCGCACCGCCAGCCCGGCTTCCCCACCACACGCCGCCGCGACCGCTCCGTCGCCCCGCAGACCGCCGCTGCCCTGCAGCAGCGCCCCGGGGGCACCGCGTTTGAGCACGCCGACGACGCACGCGGGGCCGCCGACCACGCCCTGACCGGGCTGTGGCTGGCCCTCGCCGACGACCTCTTCCTCCTGGGCAACCGACTGGGCGAACGCATCGTCGACTACATCGACCTGGAGGAGTCACTGGCGGTCGGCTCCATCGGACAGGAGGCGCTGGCGCACGCCGAAACGGTCCTGTCGCTGCACGGATTCGACGAGTCCGCCGCCGACGCCCACTTCTTCGAACGGCCGCAGGAGCAGTGGCAGGTGTCCGGTGTCATCGGCCGGCTCGGCGACTGGCCGTCCACCGTGGTGTGCGGGCTGGTGATCGCCGCGGCCGTCACCGTACTCGCCGAGGAGCGCGCCGCGAACGACCCCGCGATCGCCGCCATCCGCGACGAGCAACGAGTCCACCTCGACCACTGGCGACGCTGGGCGCGGGCGCTCGCCGCCTGGCCCGAGACAGGTGAGGAATTCACGCAGGCGTACGCCGAGGTGACGCAGCGCGCCGGCGACCTGTTCGGCGCCGGCCCGCAGGACGCCCTGACGGGTGCGCTGCACGAGCGTCTGGCCGCGCTGGTCAGCGACAGCGGCGGCCCCGGATCGTGCCTGCCGCACCTGCCAGTGCCGCGGGCCGCAGGGAGGGGCGGCAGCGTCCTGGCCGACTGCCTCGCGCGCGGCCGCCTCGTCCGCGAGCACTACGCCCCGGAGGTTTTCCAGTGAGCCCCGATCCGCTCACGGGCGTGGTCGCCGACGTGCGCGACCCGGAGATCGACGTGGGCCTGGGCGACCTCGGAGTGGTGCGCTCGGTGTCCAGGACCGACGACCGGATCGTGGTCCACCTCGCCCCCACCCGGCTCAGCTGCCCCGCCCGCGGCGAGATCGCCCGGCGGGTGCGGTCCGCGCTCACCGACGCCGCGCCGGGGCACGGAATCGAGATCGTGTGGGAGCGCGGCGCATGGCAGCCCGCAGCGGTGACCACCGCCGGCCACGACGCGCTGCGTGACGCCGGATACCGCGTGGCGGGTGACGCTCCCCGGTGCCCCTACTGCGCCGGCGACGACGTCGTGCGGGCCGGCCGCTTCGGCGGCGCGGTGTGCAAGGTGCCCTACGACTGCCGCGGCTGCGGCTCGCCCTTCGATGTGATCGGTACGGCCGGCTGCTCCGCCGTGCTCCCGGTCCCCGACGTCAGGCAAGGAGGATCATGATGAGGCTCGCCGGAAAGACAGCCGTGATCACCGGGGGCTCCCGGGGACTGGGCCGGGCCATCGCGGAACGCTACCTGCTGGAAGGCGCGCGGGTGGTGTGCGCGGCGCGCAACCCGTACGACATCAAGGAAGTCCTCGACCTCTCGCCCGGCCGCGGCGCGTACATCCCGGTCGACGTCACCAGCAACGACTCGGTCACCGCGCTGATGGCCGAGACCGCCGAACGCTTCGGCGGCGTGGACATCCTGGTCGCCAACGCCGGTGTGAGCCGGGACGGGCGGGTGGACCGGCTGGCGGTCACCGACTGGCAGGACATGGTGGCCACCAACCTGACCGGGGTCTTCCTGTGCACCCAGGCGGCCATTCCCTACCTGGAACGCAGCTCGGCTCCCCGGATCGTCAACGTCTCCTCCAGCATGGCGACCCGGGTCGCCATCGGGGCGGCCGGCTACTGCGCCACCAAGGCCGCGGTGGAGATGTTCACCCGGGTCAGCGCCATCGAGCTCGGCCCCCGCGGCATCCTGGTCAACTCCCTCGCCCCGGGCATCCTCGACGAGGGCATGGGCCAGCAGCTCACCGAGAACGACAAGATCTGGGCGCGCTACCGGACCAGGCTGGCGCTCGGCCGGCCCGGCGGCGCCGACGAAGCCGCCGACGCGGCGGTGTTCCTGGCCGGTCCCGAATCGAGCTACGTCAACGGCCACGTCCTCGAGGTGAACGGAGGCCTCCTGTGGTCATGACGACCGTACCTACGGCGGAACACCTCTCCGCGTGGCTGGACATCGACGGTGCGGTGGGCATCCTGCACCTGGACCGGCCGCCGCTGAACGTGCTCGACCGTGCGGCGCAGTACGCCCTGCGCGCAGCGGCCGAGCAGGCCGCGGCCGACGAACGGGTCCGCGCAGTGGTTCTGCACGGCGGGCCCAAGGCCTTCTCGGCGGGCGGCGACATCAAGGAGATGGCCGCGATGACGCACGCCGAAATGGTGGGGCACGCGGCGGTGCTCCAGGGCGCCTTCGATGCGGTGGCCGCCATCCCGAAACCGGTGGTGGCCGCGATCAACGGCCCCGCGCTCGGCGGCGGTTGCGAGCTGGCGTTGACAGCCGACGCGCGCATCTGCGGAAGCGAGGCACGCCTCGGGCTGCCCGAGGTCCTGCTCGGCGTCATCCCGGGGGCAGGCGGCACCCAGCGGTTGCCGCGGCTGATCGGTCCGGCCAAGGCCAAGGAGCTGATCTTCACCGGACGCCAGGTCGGTGCGGACGAGGCGCTGGAGCTGGGCCTGGTGGACCAGGTCGTGCCGACGGGCCAGGTGCTGGAGACCGCGCTGCGGTGGGCTCGGCGCTTCGAGAAGGGCCCCGCGCTGGCGCTGCACGCCGCCAAGACAGCCGTCGACCAGGGTCTGGCGACCGACCTCGCCGCCGGGCTGGCCATCGAACGGTCGGTGTTCTCCGCCCTGTTCGCCACCGAGGACCGGCTGACCGGCATGCGGGGATTCGCCGCCGACGGGCCCGGCCGAGCGACCTTCAACGGAAGGTAGCCGCCATGCACACAGCGACCGGCGAGTTCCAGCGCGCCCGCGACCACCTCTTGTCCTCCTACGGGGACCTGCCGCGCGCCCGTGCCTTTCCCCGGCCCGACCTCGGCGAGACGTTCAGCTGGGTAGCGGACTGGTTCGACGTCATCTCCGACGGCAACGACGCCACCGCGCTGCGCGTGGTCGACCTGGACCGGCAGGGCACGGTCCTCGCCGACACGGCGCTGGGCTTCGCCGAACTGGCCGAGCGATCCCGGCGGGTCGCCGGATGGCTGCGGTCGATCGGCGTCCAGCGCGGGGACCGCATCCTGCTGATGCTCGGCAACCGGGTGGAACTGTGGGAGTGCGTGCTGGCCGCGTTCCGGCTGGGCGCCGCAGTGATCCCCGCGGCCGCCCAGCTGACACCCGACGACCTGGCCGAACGGCTGGAGCGCGGCGCGGTGCGGCACGTCATCGCGCAGGCCGACCTCACCCCCAAGCTCGACGGCCTGCGCGGCGGTTGGACGCGCGTCGCCGTCGGGGACCGGGTGGCGAGCTGGCAGGACTACCAGCGGGCCTACGCCGCCGCACCGCTACGGGAGGCAGTACGGACCCGGCCCGAGGAGCCGTCGCTCATCTACTTCACCTCGGGTACCACCGCCCGTCCCAAAATGGTCGGGCACACCGGGCTGAGCTATCCGGTCGGTCACCTGTCGACCATGTACTGGCTCGGTCTGCGCCCCGGTGACGTGCACCTGAACATCTCCTCGCCCGGATGGGCCAAACACGCCTGGAGCTGCCTGTTCGCCCCCTGGAACGCACAGGCGACGGCCCTGGTCGTCAACCAGCCGCGGTTCGCGGCGCGTCCGCTGCTGGAGATGATGTCGCGCTGCGCGGCGACCTCCTTCTGCGCTCCGCCCACCGTGTGGCGCAGCCTCATCCAGGAGGACCTCACCCGCTGGCCGATGTCGCTGCGCGAAGCGGTGGCCGCCGGAGAACCGTTGAACGCGGAGATCGTGCACCGCATCCGCGACGCCTGGGGCGTCACGGTACGGGACGGCTACGGGCAGACCGAGACGACCGCCCAGATCGGGACCCCGCCGGGGATGCCGGTCGTGGAGGGCGTGTTGGGCTGGGCCCTGCCGGGCTACGACGTGGCGCTGCTGGACCCGCAGACCAACACCCCCGTCTACAACGGCTCCGCGGAAGGCGAGATCTGCCTGCCGTTGGCCGGCCGGCCGCTCGGCCTGATGAGCGGGTACCTCGGCGATCCCGAGGCGACCGCGCGCGCCATGCACGGCGGCCACTACCACACAGGCGACTTCGCCACCCGCGACGCCGAGGGCCTCTTCTGCTACCAGGGACGCGGTGACGACGTCTTCAAGGCGTCCGACTACCGGATCTCCCCCTTCGAACTGGAGAGCGTGCTGCTGCGGCACGCGGCCGTCGCCGACGCCGCGGTGGTGCCCTCACCCGAGCCACTGCGGCTGGCCGTACCCAAGGCCTACATCGCGCTCGCCGCCGACTATCGGCCGGAGGCCCAGACCGCTCAGCAGATCCTCGCGCACGCCCGCGAACACCTCGCTCCCTACAAGCGGATACGCCGGATCGAGTTCGCCGAACTGCCCAAGACCATCTCCGGCAAGACACAGCGGGCCGAGTTGCGCAGGCGCGAGGAGCAGCGGCTCACGCGCTCGGCGCAGGAGTGGTGGGAGGAGGACTTCCACAGCTAGTGCCGCATCAGAAAGAACCTCGCCTCGTAGTGATGTGACGGGCCGTTGGATGTGATCCGGACGGCGCGGTGTCGTCAGGCTGTCCGGTGGCAGAGCGAGTACGCGTCCGCGAGATCGATGATGACGAGGGGCAGCGCCTGTTGCGGATCATCCGCAGACGCACTGGGTCGGTGGTGACCTGGCGGAGGGCCCAGATGGTGCTGCTGTCCGCGCAGGGCATGCCCGTGGCGAAGATCGCCGAGGTGACGTTCACCAGCACGGACCGGGTCCGGGACGTGATCCACAACGTCAACGTCGACGGCTTCGAGGCGCTCTACCCGAAGTACAAGGGCGGCCGGCCGAGCACGTTCACTCTGCCCGAGCGGCGCGAGATCAAGAAGATCGCCAAGTCCAAGCCGACCGGGCACGGCCTGCCGTATTCGACCTGGGGCCTTGCAAGCACGCCACCGATGAAGAACTACGCGAGGTAGTCGACAGGGCGAACGTTGATGCGGCACTAGCTCCCCGCTCCAGCGGGTGTGGCTGCCGGTGCGGTGTCGTCTGCCGCGCATCAGGCGCACTTCATCCCAAGGGTGAGCGGGCTGCGCCGCCGGCGGACTTGTCACCGGCGCAGCCCGCTCGGCCGGCCCTCGGCCCCACAACCTCACCGCACAGTCGACCATTGAGCCTCGGAGACGCCATGAATCGTGTCCTCACATCCGAGGGGCAGCGCAGAAGAGCCGTACTGAGCAGCCTCATCGGCAACAGCATCGAGTTCTACGAGTTCCTCATCTACGGGTCGTTCTCGTCGCTGTATTTCGGCAAACTGTTCTTCCCCTCCTTCGCCCCCACCACCGGAACGCTGCTGTCGCTGTCGACCTTCGCGGTCGCGTTCGTGGGCAGGCCCCTGGGCGCCTTCGTCTTCGGGCACTTCGGGGACCGGCTGGGTCGCAAGACGACGCTGATCACCACGCTCACCGTGATGGGCGGCGCGACGGTCCTGATCGGCCTGCTCCCCACCTACCGGACGATCGGTGTCGCCGCCCCGATCCTGCTGACGGTTCTCCGCTTCGTCCAGGGGTGGTCGCTCGGCGGCGAGTCCAGCGGCGGATTCCTGATGGCACTGGAGAACGCCCAGCCGAACAAGCGCGGCTTCCTCACCGCCGTCGTCGGCACCGGCAACGCCTGGGGGCTGCTGCTGGCCAACGGCGTCCTGCTGCTCGTCACGCTGCTGCCGGACCGGCAGGTGCTGTCGTGGGGGTGGCGACTGCCGTTCCTGTTCAGCGCGTTCCTCGTGGCCTTCGCGCTGCGCGTCCGGCTGCGCCTCGCCGAGACCCCCGAGTTCGAGCAGGTGAAGTCGGAGGGCGCGGTCAGTACCGTACCGGCGCTCGAGGTCGTGTCGCGGCACGGTCTGCCCACCCTGTGCGCGTCGCTGTCGGCGCTCCCGATGTTCCTGGTGTTCTACCTCGGGTCGGTGTTCTCGCTCAAATACGCGTCGACCATCCATGTGGGCCGGTCGGAGATGCTGACGCTGCTCGCCGGGTCGTGCGTCTTCCTGATCGTCGCCATGCCGCTGTTCGGCCGGCTGGGTGACCGCCGCAACCGCAAGGCGGTCTTCGTCGGCGGCATCGTCGTCATGACGGTGGCCCCGTTCGCCTGGTTCCCACTGTTCGAGACCAGGTCGTTGCCGCTGATGGCACTCGGCTTCCTGGCGCTGTTCGCCGGGTTCGCCGCGAACTACGGCGTCCAAGGGGCGTTCTACCCGCAGATGTTCCCCACGGCGCTGCGGTACTCCGCGATGTCCATCAGCTACAACGTGGGCGGTCTGCTCGGCGGCGCCGTCAGCCCTCTCATCGCCACGTCCCTGCTCAGCAAGTACCACAGCTGGACGCCCATCGCCCTGTACATGGCGGCGGCCGGTGTGATCGGCCTGGCCGCATCGCTGTTCCTGCGGGAGCGCCCCGCCGGCTCGCCGGTGCAACACACCGCCGCCGCACTGACGGTGGCCGCGCCTGCCGACGTCGCCACCACCAGGAGCTGAGAGCAACCGGCGCACGTCCCTGTTCGATCTCCAGTGAGGAAGTCCCCCATGTCGTCCCTGTCCACCACCAGTTGCCCCGTTCTCGATCCCACCGGCCGGGCGATGCACGCCGAGGCCACCTCATTGCGCGAAGCGCCGGCCGTGCTGGTGGAGCTTCCCGGCCCCGTCCGCGCCTGGGCGGTCACCCGGCACAGCGTCATCCAGGCGTTGACCAACGACCCACGCGTCTCGCGCGACATACGCCAGCACTGGCCCGACCTGGCCCACATGCCCGACAGCTGGCCGCTCGCCGCCCTCGCCCTGCAGCAGAGTTTCTTCAACTTCTACGGCGAGGAGCACCGCAGGTCCCGGCGCCGCGTCGCCCCCGCGTTCTCACCGCGGCAGGTGGAACGCATGCGTCCGCAGGTCCAGACGACCGCCGACCGCCTGATCGACGCCCTGGCCGAACTGCCCCCGGGGGCCGTCGCCGACATCCGCCAGGCCCTGGCTCTGCCGCTGACCATCACGGTCATCTGCGACCTGTTCGGCGTCCCCGACCACCTGCGCACCAAGATCGGCACAGGGATCGACGCGGTGCTGAACTCCTCGCTCGGGCCGGAAGAGGCACTGGCCGCCAACAACAACCTGTACGAGCGCCTCGGCGAACTGCTGCGGTACAAGCGGGAGCATCCGGCCGCCGACCTGACCAGCGACCTGCTGCTGCCCTCCGACCCCGGTCAGGAGCCGGTGTCGGAGGACGTCCTGCTCGGCACGCTGTTCCTCATGATCGGCGCCGGTTACGAGACCACCGTCAACCTCATCACCAGCGCCGTCCACGCCGTGCTCAACCACCCCGAGACCCTCACCCGGATCCAGGAGGGGACCATCGGCTGGCAGGACGTCATCGAGGAGACGCTGCGCATCGAGGGCCCGATCATGCACATACCGATGCGCTGCGCCCTGGAGGACATCGACCTGGGTGAAGGCGTCGTCATCCGCAAGGGAGATGCGATCACCGTCGCCTTCGCGGCCGCCGGACGCGACCCCGAGCTGCACCCGCAGTGCCCGGAGCGCTTCGACCCCACGCGCTCCAGCAAGGAACACCTCGCGTTCGGTCACGGACCCCACTTCTGCCTCGGCGCGCATCTCGCCCGCCTCGAAGCGGACGTCGCCCTGAGCACGCTCTTCAGCCGGCTGCCCGATCTCGCCCTGGCGCACCCCGGACAGCAGCCAGCGCGCGTGGAGTCCTTCATCATCAACGGCCCCCTGGGCCTGGAGGTCGTGCCCCGACCGGCATGACGTGCCCGCGCCGCCGGCGTCCGCCTCGAGAACCTGGTACGGCGCCGGCGGCGCGTCCATGTCGTCGGCCGGGTCGCCCGACCCGCTCCACCGCGGCGCCGGCCGGGATCTCATCCCGGCCGGCGCCGTTCGCCGGTCCTGTCCGGCACGGGCACCGACGTGGGTGGACGCGGGCTCGGCCGGCAGCACCCGACGCACCAGCGACGAGGCAGGGAGTGACAGCGGCGCAGCAGGGCGGGGACGAAGCACGACCGGGGCGGAGTCGACGCAGCGGCGCCCGGCGGGAGAACCCGCCGGGCGCCGCTGCCTGCGTTGTGCTGGTTGCCGTGGTCAACCCCAGAGCCGGCCGAGCGCCGCCGGCGAGCGGTGGCGCAGCGTGTTGTCCAGGTGGATGCCGCGGGCGACCCGTTCCGCCTGGATCCGGGTAGAGGCGATGAGCAGCGGCATCACCGAGCCGCCCTCGGGCAGGCCCGCGTAGTACAGCCCCGGCAGGGTGCCGGCCCCCGCGCGGTGCACCGGCATGCCGCTGTCGTCCAGGGCGGTGCGGGGCAGGATGCCGTAGTCGGGCACGAATCCCGTGGCCCACACGATCGTCGTGATGTTCTGGGCGGCCAGGTCCAGCTTTTCCCCGTAGTCCGCGAACTGCGAGGCGTCGAAGGGCGGTACGGGCGTGCGCTCGGGAACGACCAGGCCGTACTGCTCTATCGCGGTGTCGATGGCCTTGAGGAGTTCGGTCTCGGCGCGGGCCGCGTCCCGTGCGATCGCGCGGACGTTGTCCTCCAGCAGCAGGATGCCACCCTGCACACCGCGGACACTCCCGACGAGCGTGACGCCCTTGCGGGCCAGCACACCGAGGCTGAGGTCGCGGCCACCGGCCTTGCCGCTGAGCACCGACACGCCGGGCAGGACCGGCGAGTTGCCGCGCCCGCCGGATGCGGACTCCAAGTTGCCCTCCAGCGGCAGCAGTTGCAGCCAGTCCAGGACCTGGGCTCCCCGGTAGCGGCGCGGCGAGGTCTTGTGCCGGCCGACCGCGAGGTACACCTGCCGGCCGGAGTCGCGCAGGTCCTCGGCGATCTGCTGGCCGCTGTTGCCCGAGCCCACGACGAGCACCGCGCCGGGCGGCAGGGACTGGGGATCGCGGTAGTAGCGGGTGTGCAGCTGGGTGACCGACGGGTCGATCCGGGCGGTCAGTTCGGGCAGGCGCGGCGAGGAGTAGCCGCCGAGGGCGGCGACGACGTTGCGGGCCTCGACGCTCTGGCCGTTCTCCAGGTGGAGCCGGAAGCGTGCGTCGGGGTGGGCGGGGGCGTCGACGGGTGCCTCGACCGACCGCACGGGCGTGTGCTCGCGCACGTCGATGCCCGCCTCGGCCACGTAGCGCCGCAGCCGCGAGGCGACCTCGCGGGCTGGCATGTACCCCTCGGGGTCGTCGCCGTCGTAGGGCATGCCGGGGAAGGTGACGGTCCGGTTGGGCGTGTTGACGCGCAGGCTCTCCCAGCGCTCCTTCGCCCAGGCCTGGCCGATCTCCCCCCGCTCGAAGACCACCGCCCGGTAGCCGAGGCGGGCGAGTGAGCCCGCGACCGAGCAGCCTTGCTGGCCCCCTCCGACGACGGCGGTCTCGACGAATTCGGTCATCATGGCAGCGCTCCTGGTCCGCTGGGAATGTGGTTTCTCGTCACGCGGTGGTGCGTCATGGGTCGGTTCACGCACCGTTGGCGTGGGCCCAGGGCAGCACGACCGTTTTGCCGGTGGCCTGGTCGGCCTCCATGCAGCGGTGGGCGGCGACGATGTCGTCCAGGGCGAAGACGCGGTCGAGGTTGGGCCGGTAGACGCCTGCCTCGACCTCGTCGACGATCCGCTGCAACAGCCCTTGACCGGTGCTGCCCTTGAGGGTGTCGCTGTGAAAGGCGGTGAGCCTGGTCCCGGTCGGGATCATGGCGATCGGTTCGAAGTCGGGGATCAGCCAGCCGCTGAGCGAACCCGCCACGCACACCGTCCCGCCGCGGCGCACGAGCCGCAGCGAGTCCAGCACGGTGCTGGTCCCCACGAGGTCCAGGACGTGGTCGGGGCCGTGGGGCCACAGCGCGTGCACGGCGTCCGCCAGCAGCCGGGCGTCGTCCAGCAGGACGTGGTCGACGCCGGCCGCCTTCAGCGCCTCGGCCTTGCCCCTGTTGCGGGTGGTGGCCGCGGTATCGACGCCGAGGGCGGCGGCGATCTGCGCCGCCGCCAACCCCACCGAGGAGGTCCCGCCGCGGATCAGCAGCCGTCCGCCGGGTGCGATTCCCAGGGCGTCCAGGGAGCCGCGCGCGGTCAGGTAGGTCTCGGGCAACGCGGCCAGGATCTCCCACGGCAGGGTGGTGGTCACCGGCATCAGCAGGGCGTTCGGCAGCAGCGCGTACTGCGCGTAGCCGCCGTCGAACTGGCGGCCCATCTCCCCCATCACCGCCGCGACCGTCGTCCCGACCGGCAGCCGGGGGTCGGTGGAGTCGGCCACGGTACCCACGCACTCGATGCCGAGCACGCGGGGGAAGGAGACGCTCGGGGAGTGCCCCTGACGGGTCCTCAGCTCGGAGCGGTTCAGGCCCGCGCCTTGCACGCGGACCAGGCTCCAGCCGTCGCGGACCTCGGGGATGGGAAGATCGCGGATCTGCAGGACCTCGGGACCGCCCGCCTCCACGCAGACCGCCGCGCGCATCGTCGTACTCACATGCCACCACCTTGCGGATGTCCGGATGCCGGTCAGGCTTCGTCTACGACGTCGAGGGACGGCGCCCAGCGGGGGATCGACTCGCGGCCGGAGGGCAGGCGCAGGCTGCGGCTGAAGCTGTATTCCTGCAACGTCTCCAGGGCGTGCTCACGGCCGTACCCGCTGGCGCCCACACCGCCGAACGGCGTGCCGGTGAACGCGCGGTTGTAGTGGTTGACGAACACCACGCCGGCCCGCAGCTCGCGGCTGACCCGCAGGGCGCGCTCGGAGTCGCGGGTGAACACGCCGGCGACCAGGCCGAACTCGGTGCCGTTGGCGATGCGGACGGCCTCGGCCTCGTCACGGAAGGGGATCAGGCACACGACCGGCCCGAAGATCTCCTCCTGCGCGATCCGCATGTCGGGGGTGACGCCGGTGAACAGGGTCGGCGGCACGTAGTAGCCGTCCGCCAGTTCCGGGTCGGTGGGCAGGGGTGCCTGCGCGGCGATGGTGGCGCCCTCGCCGACGCCGATCTCCAGGTAGTCCAGCACCCGCTGCCGCTGCGCGGTGCTCACCAGCGGCCCGACATGGGTGCCCGCGTCGGAGCCGGCGCCGACCTTCAGCCGCCGGACGGCGGACGCGAGGCGGCGGGCCACCTCGTCGTGCAGGTCGGCGTGGACCAGGACCCGTGAGGAGGCCGTGCACGCCTCGCCCTGATTGAAGTAGCCGCCCTCGACCGCCCAGGGCAGGGCCGACTCCAGATCCGCGTCCTCGAAGATCATCAGGGCGTTCTTGCCGCCGAGTTCCAGGAGCGTCGGCGTCAGGTTGTCGGCGGCCGTCTTGATCACCGCCTGGCCCGTGGTGGGCGCGCCGGTGAAGGAGATCTTGCCGACCAGCTTGTGGCCGGCCAGGTGGGCGCCGACCTCGCCGCCGCCGGGCACGATGTGCACGACGTCGTCCGGCAGTACCGACTGGACCAGCTCGGCGATGCGCAGCACCGACAGCGGCGCCTGCTCCGGTGGCTTCATGACCACGGCGTTGCCCGCCGCGAGGGCGGGGGCGAGCTTGCCCGCGGTGTGCAGCGGGGGCCAGTTGAACGGCACGATCGCGCCCACCACGCCGAACGGCTCGCGCACCGTGACGTCGAGCATGCTGCCCGCGTCGCGGACCTGGCCGGGCATCGCCTCGCACAGGCCGGCGAACATCTCGAAGATGGTGACAGCGCCCTCCAGGTCGAACTGGCGCGCCTGGGTGAACGGCTTGCCGTTGTCGCTGGACTCCAGCGCCGCAATCTCGTCGGCGTGCTCGCGGATCACCTGGGCGACCTTCCACAGCCAGCGGCCACGCTCGCGCGGGGTGCGGGCCTTCCACGCGTAGTGGGCTTCGTGGGCGGTCCTGACCGCCTCATCCACCCGGTCGGCGTCGGCCCCCTGGACGACCGTCAGGGGCCGGCCGGTCGCCGGGTCGTCCACGGTGAACCGGTCGGCCTCGTTCTCGGACGACCAGCGGGTACGCAGGACTTGTACGGCTTCGACGGTCGTGGACACGCAATCCTCCTGATAGTGCGCCGGGCTCGCCCGGCTTCGGCTGGTGGTGGGGCTCAGTTGCGTGGGGCGAGTCGTTCGCACAGCACCGAGGCGATCCGCTCGGCGACCACGATGGCGGGGACGTTCGTGGCCACGCGGGGCATCGCCGGGAACACCGACGCGTCCGCGACGGTCAGTCCCTCGACGCCGCGTACAGCGCCGTCGGCGTCGACCACTGCGGTCGGGTCGTCGGGGCGCCCCATGCGCATCGTGGCGCTGCCGTGGTTGTAGTGCGCCGGCGCGCGGCGGACGGCGTCGGCCAGTTCCCGGTCGCTGATGTCCGGGCCCGGCACCCGCTCGTCGAACAGCAGGTCGGCCAGCGGGCGGGTGCGGGCCAGGCGGCGGGCCAGACGTACCCCGTCGGCGACCCGTTCGGCGTCGCCGGCGGCGGTGTACAGGCCGAGGTCGATCGTCGGCGCGTCCTCGGGGTCGCGCGACGACAGCCGGACGCTCCCGCGGGAGCGGGGCTGAACGCAGGAGACGAAGAAGACCATGTCCCAGCCGGTGGGGTGGTTCTCGGCCCGCGGCACGAACTGCTCGGGCAGGCTGCCTGCCGGCACGGCTGCCGAGGGCAGGATCTGTACGTCGAAGTCGGGCTCGTCCGGCCCGGTGGCGACGCTGAGGACGCTGCCGAACACCGACCGGGCCTCGGCCCGGGGCGGCTTGGCCGCGTGGACGTTCCAGTAGGCGGGATGCTCGGTGAGGTTGCGCCCCACCCCGGGAAGGTCGGCCACCACACCGATACCGAGCGCCGTCAGGTCGCCGCGGGCGCCGATACCCGAACGCAGGGCGACGGCGGGCGAGTTGTAGGCGCCGGCGCTGAGCACGACATGCCGGGCGGGGATCTCCTCCCCCGTGGCCAGCCGCACGCCCCGGGCCCGGGTGCCGCTGAACAGCACCCGGTCGACCAGCGTCTCGCCGCGCACCTGGAGGTTGGGACGGTCACGGACCGGGTTGAGGTAGCCGATGGCGGTGCTCAGCCGTATGCCGTCGGCCGCGCTGAGCGGGGTGCGGGCGAATCCCGGCGCCCCGGGCGCGTTGAAGTCGGCGACCTCCGCGTGTCCGAGGCGCACACCGGCCTGCTGCGCGGCGACGGCGTGCTGTCCGAGGTCCTCCGGGGCGCCCAGCGTCATGCGGTAGGGGCCGCCCAGGCCGTGGTACTTCTCCTCGCCGTACGGGTAGTGCTCCATGTCCTGGTAGAGGGCAAGCATCTGCGCGTAGCCCCAGGCGGGGCCGGCCGCGGCGGCCCACGCGTCGTGGTCGGCGGGCCGGGCCCGCATG
The DNA here is from genome assembly GCA_964398515.1 of uncultured Streptantibioticus sp. GTDB lineage: Bacteria > Actinomycetota > Actinomycetes > Streptomycetales > Streptomycetaceae > CAYNNX01. The sequence continues at coordinate 15,197 of CAYNNX010000030.1, forward strand.
GCGACGCAGACGTTGACGGCGGAGCAGCCGCCGATGACGCGGCCCCGCGGAACGGGCACCTCGTTGCCGAAGGCGTCCGGGACGGAGCGGTAGCCCCAGTCGTAGGTGTACGGGGCGTAGGTCGCGTCCTTGATGTCCGGCGGTGTGTCGTCGGTGGTGGCGAAGTCGGGGCCCGCCTCCAGGAGCAGCACCGAGCGCCGCGGGTCGGCGCTCAGCCGGTTGGCGAGGACGCAGCCGGCGGATCCGCCGCCGATCACGATCACGTCGTAGGTCATGGCGGCCGCCTACACGGACCCGGGTCGGCCGGCGACGCGTCGCGGGTCGAGCGCTGGTGCGGTCATGATGCGGCCTCTCGCAGGGATGGGACGTTCCAGTGGAGGTGCAGTTCTTCGAATCCGCGCGCGATGACCAGCCGTTCGCGGGTGCGGGAGTCGGCGGGGCCCAGGCGCAGCCCGGGGAGCCGGTCGAAGAGCAGCGGGATGGCGACGCGCAGCTGCAGTCGTGCCAGGGAGGCGCCGAGGCAGGCGTGGATGCCGCGGCCGAAGGCCATCTGGTGCCGGCGGGGCCTGCCGCTCAGGGCGAACTCGTCCGGGTTGTCGAACACGCACCCGTCGCGGTTGGCGGAGCCCCAGTGGACCATCACGCGGTCGCCGGGCATGAGGCGCCTGCCGCCGAGTTCCGTCTCCCGTGTCACGGTGCGGAACAGGCCCTGCACCGGGGACTCGAAGCGCAGGATCTCCTCGACCATCGCCTCGGCGGAGGCCTCGCCGGCGCGCAGGGCCGCGAGCTGGCGGGGGTTCTGCAGCAGGGTGACCAGGCCGTTGCCGATGGCGCGGGTGACCGTGACGTGTCCCGCGATGATCAGGTTCATCACGATGCGCATCAGTTCCACGTCGTCGAGTCCGTGCTCGCCGCCGTACTGCGCCAGCGAGGAGATGAGCGAGTCCTCGCCGGTCCGGTCGGTGTCGTCCAGCAGCCCCATCACGTAGTGCTGCATGGTGACGACGTCACGGGCCCAGTCGACCCGCTCGGCCGGCTCGCCGGTACCGACGGACAGCTTCAGCCAGTTGGAGCTCCACTGGCGCAGCAGCGGCACGTCCTGGGACGGCACGCCCAGGATCCGCGCCATGACGATCAGCGGCAGGGGCCAGGCGTAGCCCTCGATGATGTCGGTCGAGCCGTCCGCTGCGAACCGGGCGATCAGTTCCTCGGCGGTGTCCTGGACAAAGGGTTCCAGCGCCGCCACGCGCCGCGGTGTGAAGACGCGGTTGACCGCCACGCGCAGCCGGGTGTGCTCCTCGCCGTCGCTCTCGGTCAGGTTCGGCGTCAGCGCCCAGCCTTCGGCCAGGACCTGCTTCACCTCGTCGGACTCGGGTCCCGCGGCGATCCGCACCGCGCTCTCGGAGGAGAACGTCTCGGGGTCGTGGACGACGCGCACCACGTCCTCGTGGCGGGTGAGGATCCAGATGTCCCGGTCCCGGTCGTGGAGCACCGGGCACTGCGCGCGCATCTGCGCGTAGACGGGGTAGGGGTCGGCCAGTTGCTCGTCGGAGGTGGGGTCGAAGGCCGGCGTGGCGGTCATCGGGGGCCCTCCGGCCGCGGCCTGCCGGCGGGGCCGCGCGATGTCGGCCCGCCCGGACGGCCGGGGTCGCGTCGGATGACGGACATCGGTGTTCTCCCTCGTGGTGTGGGGCCGTGGTCACTCGGCGGCGGCCAGAGCGGGCACCGCGGCGAGCTGCCCGCGCCCGGCGGCCAGCGGCCAGGCGGTGCCGGCGTGGTCCGGGTCCGCCGGGTGGACCAGGGGCGTCACCGGCTCGGACAGGAAGGTGTCGTGGACGATCTGGGTGGCCGCCGCCAGGTCGCCGCGACCGGTCAGCACGCTGAGCCGGTTGGAGGTGACGTGGAGGTCGGTGCGCGCGGCGCCGACCGAGCGCAGGGCTTCCAGCAGCCGCACCGGCGCGTACGGCCGCCGGCCGATGCCCAGGCCGACGACGGAGAGCCGGGCCAGGTTCGACGTCCAGTGCGCCTCGTCGAGGCGGATGCCGCGGTCGGTGTCGGCCAGCAGTTCCCGCATCTCCTCCACGCTGCCCTCGGGCAGCGTGAGCGCGATGTCGCCGGCGTCCTCGGTGCCGAGGTTGCCGTAGCGGCGCAGCTCGACCTCGGTCTCGCGCTCGACCAGTTCGCCGAGCAGGCGCAGGACGTGGTCGGAGGTGATCCGCCGCAGTACGCAGCGGACCAGGCCGGAGCGCCCCGCAACCCCGGCGATGGGGTGGAGGCGGCCTGCGGGAGTCCACGACTCCCCGGATGCCGCCCCGGCGGCGCGTCGGCCGTCGCCGACCCAGGTCTGCGGGCCGATCGCGGCGCTGTTGGAGCGCACCTTCAAATCGACGCCGTGGGTTCGCGCGTAGTCGACCGAGTCGGAGGCGAGCACCTTCGCGCCGCTGACGGCCAGTTCGGCCATCTCCTCGTACAGCAGGGCAGTGTGCCGACGGGCGCCGGCGACCGTGCGGGGGTCTGCCGTGTAGACGCCGGCGACGTCGGTGACGATCTCGCAGTGATCCGCGCCGAGCGCGGCGGCCAGGGCGACGCCAGTGGTGTCGGAGCCGCCGCGGCCCAGGGTTGTGCGGGCCCCGGTGACGATCGACTCGCCCTGGAAGCCCGCGACGACGGGGACGGCTCCCCTGGCGAGCTCCTCCCGCAGCCTGCCCGGGTCCACCTCCACGATCGTGGCCCGGCCGTGGCGGTGGTCGGTGCGGATGCCCGCCTCGGGACCGCTGAACGAGCGGCTCGCGACGCCCTGGTGGTTGAGCGCCAGCGATACCAGACCGGCGGACGCGGCCTCGCCCGTGCACAGCAGGGCGTCGAGTTCGCGTGCGTCGGGGCGGGCGGTCACCGCGGAAGCCAGCCGGAGCAGTTCGTCGGTGGCCCCGCCCATGGCGGACACGACCACGACGACCTGGTTCCCGTCCTCGCATGCCGCCCGGATCTGCCGTGCAGCTTCGATGACCTTTTCAGGTGTGGCGACCGATGTTCCGCCGTATTTCTGCACTATGAGCGCCATCTCACGCACTCTCTTCCTTCAAATCCGTGGGACGTGGAGGACGTTGCCCGAGCGCCCCGGTGACCGCCGGTTCCCGCGGCGGTCACGTGACCGGCGCGGCCTCTACTGCTCGTGGAGGAACTCCCGGATCGCGTAGCCGACGTGGCGCTGGTCGGTCATGGTGTGGCCGAGGATGACGTCACCGGGCCGCAGCTCGGTGAAGTTGTGCACGCTGCCGCCGGGGCCGAGCGCCCGGACGTGCCAGTCGTCCTGACCGACCACGTCCACGAGTTGGCCGCTGCGGGTGCGGGCCTCGATCCGCAGCATCGGACGGGACTCCATCTTGATCCGGCCCACGACCACGGTGCGTACGCTGCCGTCGGTGCTGACGGCCAGGATCTCCGACCCGCAGTGCAGCTCGGACAGGTACTGGGTGCGGTTGCCGGGCGTCAGGGTGTAGGAGGACAGAGCGGCCGCGTTCACCCGGAACGGACGGGTGGGCATGTACGGCAGCGGGTGGGTCTCACTGCTGACGAGCACCAGGCCGGTGGAGTACGACCCGACCAGGATGCCCTCGTTGGGCCGCAGGTGGGAGCAGGTGTCGACGCAGACCCGGTCGCCCAGGCCGAGGTGGGTGAGCTGGACGATCTCCAGCTCCTCCATCTCCAGCGAGGCGGCCTCGCCCCGTGTGACCTGCATCAGCTCGGTGGCGTCGCCGACGCGCTTCGGCGCCAGCAGCACCGCGTCCGAGCCGCGCTCCAGCACCCCGAGGGTGGTGGCCGCGTCCTCGACGTCCTCGACGACGGTGACGATGGAGCCCTTGGCCTTGTCGGCCGCGGCCAGCAAGATCTCCAGCGGGATCTTGCTGGGGTCCTGACGGAACTCGACGAGGGTCAGCTCCGCCTCGTTGGCGATCCGGCAGGCGAGGTCGAGGGTCTGCTCGTCCACCACCTTGACCAGGACACCGGAGCGCAGGTCGGGGCGCAGGCCCTCGAACTTCTCGGCGATGCTGTGGTCGGCGATCAGGATGTCGACCACGTCGACGAGCTGGTCGATCAGGGTGGTGGGCGTCTCCCCGGTGACGACGGCGGCCTTGTGCACGTTCGGCGGGACCTTGCCGGCCAGTTCGGGGGCGTCCAGCACCACGGTCTCGATGCCGATGTGGGTGCTTTCCTCGACGATGGCGGTGGCGAGTTCGGAAGCGGTGCCGCGGAGGTCGATCCATGCGGATTTCATGTTCGCACCTTTGATTGTGGGTGGCTTGCCTGTCGTGGTCGCGCCTGGCTGTCGGTGACGGGTCGTCACGGTGTGCGGAGGAGGAATGGCCGGGTGGGGCGGCCGGGGGTGCCTGTCAGACGGTCGCCTCGGACAGCTCCTGGCCCAGGGCGGCCAGGGCTGCGAGCGACCGGGGTCCGGCGTGGACGCGGCGGGCCACCGAGCGGGCCAGGCCGCCCGGGTCCGGCGCCTGGAAGACGTTGCGTCCGACGGCGACGCCGAGCACGCCGGACTCCATCGTGCTGTCGATGAGGTCGAGGAACTTCCCGGTGTCCTCCAGCACGCCGCCGCCGGCGGTGACGACCGGGATCGGGCTGGCCTCGACGACCTCGCGCATCGTCAGGGGCGAGCCGGTATACGGCAGCTTCACGATGTCGGCGCCGAGGTCAGCCGCGACGTTCGCGGCGTGCGCCAGCAGGACGGGGTCGGCCGGATCGGTGATGCGGGGGCCTCGCGGATAGACCATCGCGAGCAGCGGCAGGCCGAAGCGGGCGCAGTGGCCGGCGACCGCGCCGAGGTCGGTGAGCTGTGCGGCCTCCGTGCTGGATCCCAGGTTGATGTGCACGCTGACGCCGTCGGCGCCCAGGGCGACCGCCTCTTCCACGTCGCCCACCAGGATCTTCGCGTCCGCGTCCGGCGCGTGCTGCGTGCTGCCGTTGAGGTGGACGATCAGTGCCAGCCGCCCGAGCGCATCGGTCGGCAGGAACCGGACGCGCCCCTTGTGAACGATGATCCCGTCCACCTCGTTGGCGGCCATCTCCTCGACAAGCCCGGCGAATCCGGCGGCGGAAGCCACCGGGCCGTCGGCCAGCGAGTGGTCGAGCGGAACCAGGAACGTCGTCCCGGAAGCCGAGTGGACAATTCGCTGAACCCGACGGTCCTTTCCGGTCCAGCCGTATGCATCGGTCATTTTATTCAACACCCCGTCCCAAACCCAGATGACCAGATCAGTTGTCCGGTGCGCATTCGAAGCGCTTTCTACGGAAGCTTTTCTGCGGTGTTTCCGGTGTTGCCTTAATGACCAAACCAAGGAATTCGCCGACCCGTCAAGCCCTGCGATTTTCCCGCTTTTCAGCGTTTACCGCCGGCTACCTCTGCTCGGGCGGCTTCGACCGGCGCTGCGCCAGGCGCATGGAAAGGTCCTGCCACGCCTGCACGCTCGCCTGGGCGAGTTCCGCGACGAAGTCGAGGCAGTGGTCGGGCAGGTCGAGGACGAGCCCGTCCTGCGCCTGCGGGTCGATGGCGGCCACCGCGAGGATGCTCAGCAGCAGGCGGCCGGACTGGTTGAACCGTAGCGAGGGGTCGGTGCGCAGGGAGCGCAGCAGCGCGGTGGACCTGTCGAGCTTGCCAGGCACCGCGGTCGCGGCCTGCACACGCGGCGCCTGCGCGTAGCGCGCGGGCGGGGTGCGCAGTCCCTCTGCTTTGCGCGCGGGCCGGATGCGAGGTCCCTCTGCATTGCGCGCGGGCGGGGTGCGCCGCTGATCGGGGATCACCGCCCTGGCCTCCCGTTGGAGCTGGTCGCGCACGTCGCGGACGGTGCCCGGGGACACGCCGGCGACCGCGCTCACCGCCCGCAGGGAGGAGGCGGGTTCCCGTAGGAGCATCTCCTTGGCGCGCTCCCGCCCGGCGGCGGTGCTGACGGGCCGTACGCGGCCGTCCCTGCCGAGCCTGGCCTGCCCGCCCGGCCGCCCGATCGCCTCGCGCAGGGCGGCGATCGTCTTGGGCGAGAGCCCGACGGCCGACGCGATCGCGCGGTTGGACCAGCCCTCCTGTTCGCGCAGGATGCGGGTGCCGGCCGCCTTGCGGTCGGCCAGCGACAACGGCAGTCCGTGCCGTACGTTCAGCCGCACCGCAAGGACGAAGGCGCTCGCGTCGTCGCCGTCGAACCAGTGCGCCCGGATGGCCTCTTCACCTCGTAATTGGGCTGCGCGGACCCGGTGCACGCCGTCGATGACCCGGTTGGTACCGCGCTGCACGACGATGGGCGGCAGGTCGGCCTGCGATTCCGCCAGGACCCGTATGTGCTCGCCGTTCTCCCCCGCGGAGCGCGGCGAGTGGGACAGGTCGAGCGCCGTGATCGGGATCCATTCCGTGTCCGTACCGGCGTCCGATCCGGCATACCGCGCCTCGGCGTCCACGCGATCCGGAGGGTGGACGCGCGCGTCTGGTCGCTGGAGCACTGCTTCGCTGTCTGTCACGTTCGACCACTCCTCAGCCACACCTGCCGCTGTCGGTCAGGGGTCGCGGAGCCTGTGCGCACTCCGACGACCCACCATAAGAATACCTTCCGCAAGGTATTTTTTGCACCGGGCCGCGGCATCCGGCGCGGTGTGCAACCGGGGATTTCCCCGGTTGCACACCGGGCGACCGCGGGAGCCGGTGCTGGGGCGCCCCGGCCAGGGCAGCAAGGAGAACCCGCCGCCGGCGAGCGGGGGACCGCACCGGCAAGCAGACAGACGGAGGCCGCCGCACAGCCTCGGGGGTGGACCGTGCGACGGCCGCCGGACGCAGCGTAGCCCGGGCGGCCCCGGTGCGGCGAGGCGACCGCACGGCACCGGATACGGAGCCGCACGCGGTGCGCGGTGATTTCCGTGGGAATCGCGCACCCATCCGCGCAGGCGGAATTCTGAACGATGCCACGAGCACAATTCCCCGCCTCTCCCCCGCCACCCCGACAACCTGGCGTCCGTTTCTTTCCGCACGCTAAGCTGACCGCGCCTTGGCCACCGGAGCCGTCTGCTCCCATGCGCCGGCCCGGCCCGTGGTGGTCTTCTTCGGCTTTCAGCCGGGCTCATGTGCCGGAAAGAATTCGCGGTCACAGAAAGGCGTGGTCATGGGTAATGACTCACCAGGCACCACTGTGCGCGCTTCCACAGGGAAAAGCCGGAAGCAGCGCATCGCCGAACTGTTCCGGGCCGAGCCGGAGCTCGCCGACAGCATGCCGGTGGCCGGCGTGTTCGAGGAGACCGCCGGACGGGGGCCGCGCCTGTCCGAGATCGTCAGGCGCACCCTCGCGGCGTACGCCGACCGGCTCGCACTCGGCGAGCGGGCCAGACAGTACGTCAGCGTGGACGGCCGCGTCACCGCGCGGCTGCTGCCCCGGTTCGACACCATCTCGTACGGCGAGCTATGGAAGCGGCTGAGCGCGGTCGCCGCCGACTGGTACCACCACCCGCAACACCCGCTGCGCGAAGGCGACTTCGTGGCGATCCTGGGCTTCGCCGGCACCGACTACACCACAGTCGATTTGGCGTGCGGTCAGGTCGGGGCGGTCGCCGTGCCCCTGCACACCAACGCCTCGGTCGACCACATCCGCCACCTGGTGGCGGAGGCCGCCCCGCGCGTCTTCGCCACCAGCACCGACCGACTGGCAACCGTGCTCGAAGCGCTGGCCGGGCAGAGCTGCGTGCAGCGCATCCTCGTCTTCGACCACCACCCCGAGCTCACCGAGCACCGGGAGGCACTGGCGGCCGCCGCCCGGCTGCTGGACGCGACAAGCGCCCCGATGTCCCTGGACCTGCTGTCCGACGTCCTCGCCCGCGCGGGCTCGTTGCCGCCGGCGCCCGAACTGCCCCCGGACAGCAGCGCCGAGGGCGCGCTGTCGGCACTGGTGTACACATCCGGCAGCACCGGCACGCCCAAGGGCGTGATGTTCCCGGAGTCGACCGTGTCCCTGATGTGGCGCCCGCCCGCGGGACCCGACAACCAGTACCCGTTGATCACGGCCAACTTCCTGCCGCAGAGCCACCTGGTCGCCAGGCGGCTGGTGATCAAGACGCTGGCCACCGGCGGCACCGCGTACTTCGTGGCCAACAGCGACCTGTCCACCCTCCTGGACGACCTGTCGCTGATCCGGCCGACCGAGATCGCCATGGTGCCGCGGGTCTGCGAGCTGCTCTTCGAGAGCTACCACGCCCAGTTGAACCAGCGAGCGGCGCGCGGCCAGTTGAGCGAGACCGACCACGCCGAGGTGATCGCGCACCTGCGGGACCACGTGCTGGGAGGGCGTGTCATCCACGCCCCCTGCGGGTCCGCCCCGCTCGCCCCGGAGCTGGCCGCGTTCCTCCGCGACGCCCTCGACGTCCCCCTCCTGGACAGCTACGGCACGACCGAGACCGGTCTGGTCATGCTGGACCACCGCGTGCAGAGCCCCCCGGTACTGGACTACAAGCTCGTGGACGTGCCCGAACTGGGCTACTCCACCACCGACTCCCCCTACCCGCGCGGCGAACTGCTGGTGAGGACCGCGCTCATCACCCCCGGCTACTACCGGCGCCCCGAGGACACCGCCGGGGTGTTCGACCAGGACGGCTACTACCGCACCGGCGACATCATGGCCGAGACCGCGCCCGGCGAACTGGTCTACGTCGACCGGCGCAAGAACGTACTCAAGCTCTCTCAGGGCGAGTTCGTCGCACTGTCCAAGGTGGAGGCGGCGCTCGTCGCCAGCCCGCTGGTCCGGCAGATCTTCGTGTACGGCAACAGCTCCCGTGCGTACCTGCTCGCCGTGGTGGTGCCCACCCCCGAGGCGATCGCGCAGGCCGGTGACGAGGCGGCGCTGAAGGCGGCGGTGAGCCGGTCGCTGCAAAGCGTCGCCACGCAGGCCGGACTGGCGCCGTACGAGGTCCCGCGCGACCTGATCGTCGAGACCGTGCCGTTCAGCCAGGACAACGGTCTGCTGACCGACTCGACCAAGCAGCTGCGCCCACGGCTGAAGGAGCGGTACGGCGAACAGCTCGAACAGCGCTACGCCGAACTCGCCGCGGGTCAGGCCGCGGAGCTGCGCGCGGTGTGGCAGGACCACGACCGCCCGGTGGCCGAGACGGTCGCCCGCGCCGCGCAGGCGCTGCTGCCGGGGCTCGACATCGAGCCGGAGCCGGAGCAGCGCTTCACCGATCTGGGCGGAGACTCGCTGTCGGCACTGTCGTTCGCGAACCTGCTGCGGGAGATCTTCGGCATCGAGGTCTCGGCCGGAACCGTCCTGGGGCCGGCCAACACCCTCGGCGAGATCACCGCCCACGTGGAGCGGCTGCGCGGCGCCGCCGCGGCCCAGCAGGCCACCTTCGCCGCCGTCCACGGCGAGCACGCCCTCTCGGTGCGGGCCGGGGAGCTCACTCTGGACAAGTTCATCGACGCTGCGACCCTCACCGCGAGCACGGCACTCCCCCGGCCGGTCGGCGAGCCGCGCACGGTGCTGCTCACCGGGGCCAACGGCTACCTCGGCCGCCTGCTGTGCCTGGAGTGGCTTCAGCGGCTGGCCCCGGTGGGCGGCACGCTGGTCTGCCTGGTGCGCGCCGCCGACGACAGCGCCGCCCGGCAGCGCCTGGAGAAGTCCCTGGACAGCGGGGACACCGCCCTCAAGAGCCGCTTCGCCGAACTGACGGCCAACGGCTCGCTGCGTGTGGTGGCCGGCGACATCGGCGCGGCGCATCTGGGCCTTGGCGAGCAGGACTGGCAGCACCTGACCGCGACGGTGGACCTCATCGTGCACCCGGCGGCTCTGGTCAACCACGTGCTGCCGTACCGGCAGTTGTTCGAGCCCAACGTGGTCGGCACCGCCGAGGTCGTCCGCGCCGCCCTGACCACCCGGCTGAAGCCGGTCGTGTTCGTGTCCACCGTGGCCGTGGCCGCACACGGCGCGGCCACGGCGGACGAGGACACCGACATCAGGGTCGACAGCCCGGAACGTGCGATCGACGACAGGCACGCGGGCGGCTACGCCACCAGCAAGTGGGCAGGCGAGGTGCTGCTGCGCGAGGCCCACGACCTGTGCGGGCTGCCGGTGACAGTTTTCCGCTCCGGCATGATCCTGGCGCACGCCCGGTACGCCGGGCAGCTCAATGTGCCCGACACCTTCACCCGCCTGCTGCTGAGCCTGATCGCCACGGGGATCGCACCCGAGTCGTTCTACAGCGGCGCGGAGGGCGGACCGCGCCCGCGGGCGCACTACGACGGGCTGCCGGGGGACTTCGTCGCCGCCGCAGTGGCCGCCCTGGGCTTCCGTACCGACGGATACCGGACGTTCAACGTGGTCAATCCGCACGACGACGGGATCTCGCTGGACACCGTGGTCGACTGGCTGGCCGACAGCGGTATCACCGTCCGCCGGGTCGGCGGCCACCGGCAGTGGTGCGAGCAGTTCGAGGCCGCGCTGCAGACGCTGCCGCAGGCGCAGCGCCCGTACTCCCTGCTGCCGCTGATAGCCGCCTGGCGGGAGCCGTTCGTCCCTCGCACGACGTCGGCGCTGCCCGCCGAACGGTTCCGCGCGGCGGTGCGCGCCGTCGGCATCGGCGCCGAGCGGGACATCCCGCACCTGTCCCGGCCGCTGATCGAGAAGTACGTGGCGGACCTGCGGCACCTGGGCCTCATCTAGTACCAATGCGTGTAGATGGGCGTGGGGCGGAGTGCGTCAAGTCGACCGCAAGAGGACGGAGCTCCTGCTAGAACCGTGTCGACCAAGATCACTCTTCGGCGGGAGCTCCGTTGGGTGCCCAGTCTGTCATCTCTCGTGAGATTGCCGTTGCTGCGGGGCTTTCGCGCCCGGCCATCTGGGCGAGCTGACCCGGCTTGTCCCGTTCGATATGGTCGATGAGGCGTTGACGCAGACGGGCAGGGTGCAGGAACGGGTGCGGGATCTGCCGTCCCGGGTGGTGGTGTATCTGCTGCTGGCCGGGTGTCTGTTCCCCGGGCTGGGCTGGCGGCAGGTGTGGCAGCGGCTGACGGCGGGCCTGGAAGGGCTGCCGGTCTGCGCGATCGACGGCACGACCATGGCGGTGCCCGACAGCCCGGCGAATCTGGCCGCGTTCACCAAGCACCGCTGCAACAACGGTGGTTCGGGATATCCGGCGTTGCGGCTGCTCGTGCTGGTGTCCTGCGGCACCCGCACGGTCATCGACGCGGTGTTCGGCCCGACCACCGACGGCGAGACGACGTATGCACCGCGCCTGCTCCACAGCATGCGCGAGGGCATGGTCGTGCTGCTGGACCGGAACTTCGCCGCCCAGGCGCTGGTGAGCGCCATGGCCAAGACCGGCGCGCACGTGCTGGTCCGAGTGAAGAGCGGCCGCCGACTGCCCGTCCTGGGCCGCTGTGGTGACGGCTCCTACCTGTCGGCGATTGGTGCCGTCCCCGTACGTGTCATCGACTTGACACACAGCCCGGCCGCGCCCGTTGCCCGGGCCGGCCGGGCTGTGGCGGGATATCGCCACGCGATCCGGGTCGTGCGTGGATATGATCACGTGCATGCGTCCGTGTCGAGACGCGTTTGCTCAACAAGAACATACCGTTGTGAAGGTTTTTTCTTTGGAATGGAGGATCCGTGTGACTCAGGAGCGTGCGGTCCGCACCCGGGAGCAGGTGCTCGACGCTGCGGCGGAGGAGTTCGCCGCGCACGGCTACATGGGCACGACGCTGCTCGACGTGATCCAGCGCACCGGCATGACCAAGGGCGCACTGTACGGGCATTTCTCCTCGAAGGAGGAGCTGGCGGCGGCGTTGATCGAGGAGGCCGGGGACGAGCTGAGCGCGCGGGCGGCACGGGCCGGCGAGCCGGACGGGGCGGCGGTGCACACGTTGCGGGAGACCGTGCTCGATCTCGCCCGGCACCTCCGCCAGGACACGCGGGCCCGGTCCGCGTTGCGCCTCGCCGTGGAGAGCCCTCATCTGGACCGGCACGACCCCGGGCTGGTCCAGCGGATCTGCCTGCCGTTGACCTGTGCCGTCACGGAGGCACAGGCCGGTGACGGGAGCACCGGCGGATACCCCCCGGAGGCCGTGGCCCGCCTGTTGCTGGCGGTCTTCTTCGGGGTTCCTCATCCCGTGCCGCGTGACGACGCCGACGCCGCGCGGCGGTTCGACGACCTGTGGGCGGCCGTGTCCGGGCCACCGAAGGACGGACGGGCCGCCGGCCTGCACGAGCGCTGAAGCGCCGGTCCGTCCTCGGCCGGCCGCTCGGCTCCGGTGGAGACGGGCGGGCCCGGCCAAGGACGCACGACCATCTGTACGGCCGGTCAAGCGCCGTCCCGGCGAGAGGCGGCGCCGGCCACCGGACCGGGTGAGAGCAGGGCACGGACGTCGAGCGCGGCGTGGGGGTCCAGCACCCGCGCCCGCGGCAATCGCGCCGTCAGTTCCGCCGAGCCGCCCACGATGACGGGGTGCCCCACCTCCGCCAGCATCGGCAGATCGGACAGGTGGTCCCCATACGCGTAACACCGCGCCGGGTCCACGTTCGGACAGCGCCGCAGCGTGTCACGGACCGCTGCGCGCTTCGCCTCTCCGATACAGGGATCGCCCACGAGTTGGCCGGTCAGCACTCCATCATGAGTCCCGGGGACCGAGCACAGCAGGCGCGTCGCACCCACTTCGGCGGCGATGGGCGCGAGGACCGCAGGGAACGATCCGGACACCAGGATCACTGCGTCCCCTGCATCGCGGTGCAGTTCCAGCGCCCGGCGTGTGGCGGCCAGGTAGAAACCGGGAGCCCTCGACCGCTCGGCATACCAGGCCTCGGCCAGACCCGCGACCCGGGCGGCGGGCTCGCCCGCCCAGGTGCGGTAGTACAGGCGGTTCATGGCTTCCCGGGGAGCGCCGGGGGGGGGGGGGGCCGGGCCGGGGGCCGCGCGCGGCGCCCCCGCCCGGGGGGCCCCGCGCGGCGGCGGGGGGGCCCG
>CAYNNX010000030.1:28187-33780 GCA_964398515.1 uncultured Streptantibioticus sp.
GCTCGCCCCCCCTGGTGGGGTTTTACCGGGGGTACTGGGGTCCCGGGGTTGCGCGGGCGTCCGTCCGCGGGCACCGGCCCGGGGGCACGTCCGCCGCGAGGCGGGCACCTCGCGTTCCGCGGGTGCCGCAGAAGTAGTACGCGAGGAAGTCGAACATCGACTTCACTGCGATGAGCGTTTCGTCGACGTCGCTGAACACCAGGCGGGCCGGCCGGCTCACCGTGGCCCCCACGGCATCGGCGCCGACCACTCGCCCTCGCCCCAGGCGGCGTACGCGCCGGCCGAGGCGTCCAGCCGCAGGGCGCCGTGCGCCGCCACCGTGTGCGTGTCCCGCCAAGCCCGCTGGACCTCGCTGGTGTCGTCCCGGGCGTGGACACCGCCCGTCCTGAACAGCCGTTCGACGGCCTCCACCAGCAACTCGGCCGCCACCGCGGCGTCGCGCCGGTTGACCGCCTCGACGCGCGGCGCGGTGGGCTCGGCGTCGGCGCTGGCTCCGGCCCGGTCCAGCAGCAGGGCCACGGCGTCGATCTCGGCGGCGGAGCGCGCCAGCACCCGCTGGACGGCCGTGTCACCCAGGGCCGCCGGGCGCCCGGCGGGCGGGGTCGTCGCCCAGCGTGTCCAGGACCGCAGAGCGAGCCGGGCCGCGCCGAGCGCCGGCGCGCAGAACATCGGGCCGCCGGCCAGATGCGCGGGCGCCTGGCGTGCCGGTGAGGCGCCGGGCTCGACCACGGCGGCGAGCACGTCGCCCAGCGGGCAGGCGCGCCGGTCGGGGACGAACACCCCGCGTACGTCGACGGAGTTGCTGCCGGTGCCGCGCAGCCCAGTGCTGCGCCAGGTGTCGCGCACGATCACCTCGGAGCGCGGCACCGCCAGCACCCAGGCCGCGGCCTGCGCCGGACCGGCGAGGGTGACACCGGCCGCGACCGGGGTGTCGTCGACCGGGGCCGCGAGCAGGACCCAGTGGGAGAAGTCCACGCCGCTGACACAGTCCCACCGGCCGTCCAGCAGCCAGCCGCCCGGTACCGGGCGGGCCGTTCCGGCGGGCGGGGCCAGGGCCGCGGCGATCAGTGTGTCGGGGCCCCTCCCCCACAGCTCCCGCTGTCCGTCTTCGGGCAGCCTGGCGGCGTACCGCCCGTGCGCGGCCCAGAGCATGCCGCACCATGCGGCCGAGGGGCACTGTCCGGCGATCAGCGCCGTGGCGGTGATCAGGTCGGCGAAGCCGCCTTCCGGGCCGCCCCATCGGCGGGGCACGAAGTGACGTGCGACACCCGCCTCCTTGAGCGCGGTCACGACCGCGGGAGCCAGCCGCCGGTCTCGGTCCGCCGCCGAGGCGGCACGCCCTGCCGCCCGGGCGGCCCGCAGTACGGCGTCCTCGGCGAGCGTGCCGCCTCTTCGCTCCGGAAGGGGCAGGCCGGATCGCTGCTTTTCTTGCGGCTCAGCATAATCGAGCATCACTCAGCTCCTTGTCGAGCCGGACGGGATGTGAAAAAATACTTTCTTAACGGTTTCTTAGTCGGAGGTGCGGATGCCGCGAGAGCAGGAACGCTCCCTGCGCACGTACGCGTCGGCGCACGTCCCGCCACGGGAGGCACTCGCGGCCGTGAAGTCCGGCCCATTGATCGACGCCGCTTCGAGTTCGGGCGTCAGCCGGCCGACGTGGTCCGCACAACTCACAGGGCGCGGCGGGTCTTTGGTTCCCCCGCACATCGGAGACCGCGGCCGCGGTCGAGGGAGGGTCGCCGGCTTGTGCTCACCGCTACACCGCCGCGCCGGAGCCGACCGTGTCACGGGAGAAGGTGACCCCCTCGGGCGCGGCGGGCAGGACTCGGGACAGCCACTCCATGGTGACCGTGGCGACGGTGTCCTCCCGCTGTACGGCCGTGATGCGCAGCCTCGTGACGTCCGACGCGGTCGCCCACGGCTCCAACTCGGCGCACAGCCGCACCGGTTCGTCAAGGTCAGCGAAGGCCGGGCAGTCCATCTGGACGGCGCGCAGCACCGCTCCCGCGGGGGCGTCGTGGCGGCGGTGGACCAGGTGGTGGCCCAACTGACGGGCGCCTTCCAGGGTGACCATCAGCGGTATGTGGTCTCCGGGGTGGTCGAAGAGCACGGCGTGGTGAAGATCGACCAGCAGCCGCCACTCCCCCGCCTCCGTGCGGCCCAGCACGCTGTCCTTGGCCCGCAGACGGCCGACGTCGGCCGCCGGCAGGCGAGTTGCGGCGGAGTGCTCGACGCGGGCGACCTCGTCACGGCCCTGCCCCTCCGCCCCCCGCCAGCGGAGCCGCCGGTACAGCCTCTCGTCGACGGCGTAGACGCTCAGCCCGGCCCGGGCGCACTCGCGCCCGGCCACGGACACCACTGCGTCCACCCGCATACCGAAGCGCCGGGGCGGCCTGTTCGCCACCCACGACCACTGGGCCTCCAAGGTGACGTGCAACGGGGTGTCGCCGACCAGAAGCGCCTCGTGGTCCGTGATCTCGAAGTGGGTGTCGCTGCCGACGAAGCGGTGTCCCAGCGGGATCCCGCAGTACTCGTGCGCCAGGTAGACCAAGGCCTGACGCACCGTCTCGGTCAGCAGCAGCGGGTCGGACATGCCCTGAGCGTCGGGATAGTACAGTGCGTGGTCCCGAGGCCACTGGGCTCCCACGAGGAACCGGCCCTCGCTCACCTGCAGGGCGTCCGTGATGAAGACCTCCGCGACCGCGGCCCGGTGGACCAGTTGTCGGGAGACTGGTTGAAGAAACTTCAGAGAGGCATCCACTACTGCCGTGCCCGGTTCGCCTGGGACCCTGGTCGACAGTTCGTACAACTGGTCCATGGTCTCTCCCCCATCGGGTTTGGGAATACCGTGGTGGCGCGACGTGAAAATATACCTTCGCAGAGGTATCTTGCAAGGAGTATCTCGTGCGGGGCATTCGCACCAGGCACCGTCGAGGCGTACGGAAGAGGAATCATGAGCAACCTGAACAGCGATCTCCGGACAGCCGCCGGAGCCAAGGCCGCGCCCCCGCGGGAACTCAAGCAGGAACGGGCCAGCCGCACCCGGAGGCAGCTCCTTAACGCCGCCGCCACAGCCTTCGCTGAAAAGGGGTTCCCCACCGTCACGCTCCAGGACATCGCCGACCGCGCCGAGGTGACCAAAGGAGCCGTCTACTTTCATTTCACGAACAAGGAGGCGGTGGCCGTCGCGGTCACCGAGGAGTTCTACACACAGCTGCCCACCATTGCCGAATCGGTCACGGCCAGGCAGCTCCCGCCGCTCGACGCGGTCGCCGAGCTCCTCCTGCAGACCGCGGTCGCCCTGCGGGACAACCCGGTGATGCAGGCCGGTGCCCGGCTGCAGATCGAGCGGAACCTGATCGACGCCGACATGCCGACGCCGTTCAGCGGGTTCACCCAGCTCGTCACCGATCTACTGGCACAGGCCCAGGACGAGGGCACGTTGCGGCCCACCGCCGGCGTCGCCTCCATGGCCCGGGTCGTCGTCGCCGCGTTCTTCGGCAGCCAGCACATCTCCTGGATCCAGCACAATCGTGAGGATCTCACGGACCGTGTACAGGAGATCATCGACGTCGTCCTCCCCGTCCACGCGTGATATTCGCGCCCTCCCGGCCGCCCACCGCCACACGAGGAGAGCCCTTCCCATGTCTGCCCTCACCCTCCCGGTCGTTCGCCTCGGCACCAGCGGCCCGTTAGTCGGCGCCCAGGGCCTGGGCTGCATGGGCTTCAGCGAGTTCTACGGACCCAGCACACCGGCCCAGGCGCAGGAAACACTGCGGGCCGCCCTCGACGCGGGTGTCACCATGTTCGACACCGCAGACCTGTACGGACACGGCGAGAACGAGGTGCTCCTCGGCCCCTTCGTCCGCGTCCACCGCGAACGGGTCTTCCTCGCCACGAAGTTCGGCATCGTGCGGCAGCCGGGCCAGCGGACCTGGAACCAGGTCCGCGGCGACCGTACCTACGTTCGCCAGTGCGTCGACGCGAGCCTGAAGCGCCTCGGCATCGACACGATCGACCTGTACTACGCGCACCGCCGCGACCCTTCGGTCCCCCTGGAGGAGACCGTCGGTGCGATGGCGGAGCTCGTCCAGGAGGGCAAGGTCCACCACTTGGGGCTCTGCGAGGTGACCGGCCCCGAACTGCGCGCGGCCCACGCCGTCCACCCGATCACCGCGCTGCAGTCCGAGTGGTCGCTCTTCAGCCGCGACGTCGAGACATCGGCGGTCCCCGCGGCCGCGGAACTCGGCGTGGCGTTCGTCGCGTACTCGCCCCTCGGCCGTGGCCTGCTCACCGGCGCGCTCCCCGACAGCAGCGAACTGAGCGCGGGCGACA
The DNA here is from genome assembly GCA_964398515.1 of uncultured Streptantibioticus sp. GTDB lineage: Bacteria > Actinomycetota > Actinomycetes > Streptomycetales > Streptomycetaceae > CAYNNX01. The sequence continues at coordinate 32,523 of CAYNNX010000030.1, forward strand.
CCCGGTTGACGATGCCCCGGTTCACCGGCGAGCACGCTCACACCAACTACGCGCTCCTCGAGACCGTCCGCGCGATCGCCGCGGACCACGCTGCAACCCCCGCACAGATCGCGCTGGCCTGGCTGCACCAACAGTCCCGCGTCCACGGCCTCACCGTCCTCCCCATACCCGGCTCCCGCAGGTCCGCCCGTCTGCGGGAGAACGCCGCGGCGGCGGCGCTCGCCCTGTCCGCGGCCGAACTCGCCGCGCTCGAACCGCTGGCGGCGCAGGTGGCCGGCACCCGCTACGCGGACATGAGCAGCACGGCGGCGGCCCGCGAGTGACCCGCGGGCCCCGGCGGCGGCGAGCTGCGCGCCCGCTCCAGGTCAGGGCCGCGCATCAGCATCACGCGCCCCCGCCAGCCGGCGGCAGCGCCCCGAGGACCGCTGCGAGACCGCCCGGATCGCGACGGGCGATGTTGTGGCCGACGGGAATCTCGTGCACCCGCCAGCCCGAGGTGTGGCGCAGCCGTTCGGTCACGGCTACGAACGGGCTGCCTGGCCACGCGCCACCGCTGATGAACGTGCGGCCGACCGCGCGTCCGGGGCCGCTCCGCAGCCTGAGCGACTGCAGGAAGCTCGCCAGCGGGTGTGGTCGCGCGCGCGGGTCGGCCCCGGAGGGGACCGCCACCCAGCGGCCGTCGCCGCGGGCACCGGCCATGAACAGGTACCGGAACCGGTCACTCGTCAGCGACCAGCACGAATCACCGTCCTCCGGGACGTAGGCGTCGATGAAGACGAGCTGATCGAGGCGGTCAACGAGCCGGTCCGCGACACCAGCGATCACCATCCCGCCGTAACTGTGCCCGCACAGCGCGAGGGGCCCTTCACCGCCGCAGCCGATGATCCCGGCCACCTGGTCGATGTGGGTGTCGAGATTCGGCGGCCGGTCCACGTCGACCGGACCGTCCGACTCCAGCCCCGCCAGGGTCACCGCCTCGACCTGGTGACCGTCGCGGTGCAACTCGGCCGCCACCGCGTCGAACGCCCACCCGCCCTGCCAACCACCTGGCACCATCACGAACTTCACCGCGTCATCGTAAGCGAAGCACCACCCCCAGCGTACGCTCAGTGACAGCACGTCACAGCTGTTCCGGGGCCAGCGCGCATCGCGTTCGGCAGCCGCGGCGGCGTACTGATCTCGAACCTTGCCTCAGCTTGATACTTAACCCGCTGCTGTCGAACGGGTCTCGTACGCGTTCGCTCGGAGGGGTAATCGC
>CAYNNX010000031.1:0-33553 GCA_964398515.1 uncultured Streptantibioticus sp.
GACGCGGTTCTCGTCCCGATCGCTGCTCACTGTGCCTCCTGGATCGCCGTCATGCTCGCGAACGGCCATGGCGTACGCGGGTGCGCGGTGCTTGAGGGCGGGCCATGGCGACGCCCTGCGCCACCGTGCGACCTCCCCCGTACCGCGGCAGCCCGTTCCGGCCGGCCCTCCGTGATCCCCTCGGTCCCAGGGGTACCGCGGAGCCCGATTTCCCGGGTACCTGCCCTCATATGCTCCTGCCGCTCTGGAGGACAGCCTAATCGTGCGCGCCCCCTCCATGTCAGGCCCGGTCCCACGCACAACGCGCTGACCGGAATGTCCGCCGAGGCCCCGCAACGGGCCGAATCCGCCGTGCCGGGCGGCGGGACGGGCGGCCTCAGTCCACCCGCCGCGGCGCCCCCAGCAGCCCCGTCTCCGCGTCCGTGGGCTCGGTCATCACGAACTCGCGGTGCGAACGCGTGCACCACAGGGCGAAGTTGTCACCCAGCGCCGGAAGCGCCTCACGGTCCTGCTCCGGCAGGCCCATGATGCGGCCTATCAGCCGTGCCTCGTCGGGCGAGACGCGCTGGACGCCCACGACGGACGCGTTCTCCAGGAACCGCGGCGCGGTCGGGCCCAGATACGGCAGCAGCGTGAGCACCGACTGCCACGGCGCCGCCGCCACCCTGCCGCGCGGCGGGCGGATCCCCGCGTCCCGCACGACCAGGACCGGGCCGGCCACCGACGCCCCCTGCGGCGGGACCCGGCCGACCTCGTGGACGGTCACGCACTGCTGACCGCCGCCGGCCCCCTGCGCCAACGGCGCCCAAACGTGCGGGCGTCCGGTCTCCACGGCCACCCGCGCTCCGGTGGCCACCGCGCGCAGGGCGATGACCTGCGCGGTCCACAAGCCGCCGACCAGGACGACCTCCAGCGGCGCCGGACGGCTGACCCCGAGCACGGCGGGCCGTCCCTGGGCGTCCACCCCGATGACCACCCCGTCGTCGCCCACCGGCAGCCCGACCGCCGCCAACTGCTCGGCAGGCAGCACATGGCGCGACCGCCGCGGCCCCAGCAGCCCGAAGCCCAGGCGCCGTCGGCCACCGGACGCGGCCGGCGCACCCGGCGCCACCCGCGCGGCAGATGCGGCGGGGGCGGCCTGCGCCGCCGAAGCCGGAACCGCCATCAGCGCGCACCTCCCAGCGGCAGCGTCGCCAGCACGCCCGGCACCTGCTCGCGGTCGAGCCGGACCAGGCCGACCTTCACCCCGCGAGCCGTGTGCTCCAACCGCCGCCGCGCCGCGACCAGTTCGCCGTCGCTGCGCCCGGTGATCCGCAGGTGACCGGTGAGCACGGGCGCGTCGCCCCTGCCGCGGCCCACGGTCAGGCTGAAGGTGCTCGCGAGCGCGGGGATCGAGGTGAGCAGCGCCACCAGGTTCGGCACCGGGGTCGCCCCCGGGCCCAACTGCGGCCAGCGGCCTATCCAGTACGTCGTGTGCCACCGGTCGTCGCAACGCCAGGCACGCGGCGTCTCCTGGGTGCGGCGCGGCGGCGCGTCGGTGCGGCCGGCCTGTGCGTTGGCCAGCGGGTTGACGCAACTCGACGTCGCCATCGCGGAGATGAGCTCGGTGCGGGTCAGCAGGGTCGCCGCGAAGCCCGCGGCCGACAGCCGGCTCGCCAACTGGTCCGCGGCCCGCACCAGCGCGCGCTGGGCGCCGCCGAGCCCGCCGCCGCGCGCCCGGACCGCCTCGGGGCACAGCTCCGGGTCGAGCTTGAGCGCGACCCACGTCAGCCGTACCGCCGGAGAGCCGGAGAGGGCCTGCAGCGGCGCGTAACTGCGGGCGGCCACCGCCTGTTCGGGCAGATGAGGTGCGGGTGCCGGCTGCGTGTGCTGCACGACCTGGACCGACTCCAGCCGTATGCCGTCCACCTCCAGCGCCGCGTGCAGCAGGTCCAGCGGCAGCGGGCGGGCCGTGCGCTGCGGGCGCAGCGGGGTGTCGGCGGCCTGTACCTGGAGCACGGCGGTCAGGAACGTACCGTCGCCGACCATGCCTGTCTCGCGGCGTTCGCGATCGGTGTAGGCGTAGGTCCGCAGGCTCGGATCGCACTCGACGGCCGGCGCGAACCCGGGATCGGTGCCCTGGGGCAGCGGCCCGACCGCGTGCCGCCTGCGCCGCCGCAGCGCGATCGCGGTGGACAGCCACTCGGGGGCCGGACGCCGGTGCCGCCGTACCACCGCCAGCACCACCAGGGCGGCGGCCGGAACGCAGGCCGGGATGAGCAGCAGCGGCTGCGCGATCCAGGCGAGCAGCAGCAGCGCGGCCGCAGCCTCGATGAGCACCAACTGCTGCACGCGCAGCGGGCCCAGCCGTCCCGAGCGCGGCTGCGGGCGCGGCACCGCCGTCACGGCCGCCTCGTCGCGCGGGCGGGGACCGGGCGTCCTGGCGCCGTCGGGCGCACCGGGCGGCGTCGTGCCCGGCGCGGACCCCTCCGCCCGCCACGTGGTCGCGCTGGCCATTCCCCGTCGCCCCCCTCTTGTCCCGGATCTCCGCGGAAACCGTGGCCGGTTGACGGCCTGTCCACCACACCCGCACGGCGGACGCCGACCGTCACCCGGCATAGTAGAGGGCCGGTCCGACAACGGCCGCCGCAAGCCTGTCCGCAGGCACTCCGGCGGGACGGCCTGGCACCGCAGGGACCGTACCGACGGCCGTACACACGTGGGGGAGACGGAACAGCGCATGGCTTCGCGGCGGGACGAGCTCAACGCCTACACCTTCGCCCGGAAGCGGACGGTGGCCGCCTTCCTGCGGCCCTCGCCCTCGGGCTCGGAGGAGGGCGCCCCGCGGCCGCTGCACGCGGTGGGCCCCTCACTGGTGGCCGGAGCGCTGCTGCTCGCGGGCTTCGGAGCCTGGGGGATGATCAAGCCGGGCGCCCCGCAGGGGTGGAACAAGCCGGGCGAGAAGGTCCTGGTCGGCAGCGAGTCCACCACGCGCTACGTCATCCTGCGCAACGCCGACGGCAAGCCCGAACTCCACCCCGTCCTCAACCTCGCCTCGGCCAAACTCCTCCTCGACCCGCAGAAGTTCGGCGTGCTGAAGATCCAGGAGTCGATCCTGGACAGCGGCAGAATCCCGCACGGCCCGACCCTCGGCATCCCCTACGCGCCCGACCGGCTGCCCAGCGGCTCCGACGCCGGGACCGCGAAGCTGTGGTCGGTGTGCGAGCAGCCCGACGGCGGCGACGCCAACTCCGTGCAGAAGGCCGCCTTCGTGCTCGCCGACCGCGACGCGCCCAAGGTCGACGGCGGCGGGCGGCTCCACGGCGACCAGGCGCTGTACGTCCAAGGACCGGACGGCGCGCGCTATCTGGTCGACGCCGACGGCACCTCCTACCTCATCGGCGGCACCTCCTGGCGGACCGCGAGCAAGGAGGACCTGAACCTGCTGGTCCGCGTCCTGTTCGGGCAGGGCGCCCAGCCGCAGGTGGTGTCGGCGGACTGGCTGAAGACCTTCAACCAGGGGCGGCCGCTGGACTTCCCGCAGCTCGACGGCGTCGGCACCCCGGCCGGGGTGCGCGGTCTGAGCCCGGCGGTCGACAAGATCGGCATGGTCATCTCCGCGCCCGGCGGCACCGGCGACCAGGAGTACGTCGTTTTGCGCGGCAAGGTCGCCCCGGTCTCCGCCCTCGTCGGCAAACTCCTGCTCAACATGCGGGACCTGCCCGCACGGCCGGTCACCGCCATGTACCCCGGCGCCCGCCCGGCCCCGCAGCCCGTCGCCGCCCAGGACTTCACCCCGGACGCCGCGGCCTTCTACGGCGACCGCGGCTGGCCCCAGCAGCCGCCGCGGCAGGCCAACACCGCGGGCGCGCACACCGCGTGCAGCGTCTACCGCGGAACCATCGGCCCCGACGGCCGCCCGCAGGTCAGCGTATGGGTGGGGCCGGCCTACCCCGCCCCCGTCGTCGACGGCACCAGCGCCTACGTCACCCCCGGCTCCGGGCTCCTCTACCGCCAGGTCTCCGGCGCCAACACCGCCGACAGCGGGCAGGTCTTCCTGGTCACCGACACCGGTCTGCGCTACGCCGTGCAGTCCAACGACGACAGCGCCCACGCCACCCCCGGCACCGGCGCCGCCCCGCTGGGACAGCAGCAGAACGGACCGGGCGGCGCACAGCAGGCCGACGAGGCGCGGGCGCGGCTCGGATACGCCCAGGTGCAGCCGGTCCCGGTGCCCCAGGCGTGGTCGTCGTTCCGCCCCACGGGCCCGACGCTCGCCACCACCGACGCCCGCCAGCCGCCGGGGTCCTGATGGCGGCCCGCCGACCCGGCGGGGTGCCGCCGCGACTCGCCGCCCCGGCCGCTGCCGCCGCCCTGGCGCTCACCCTCGCTCTCCCCGCCGCTCCCGCCCTCGCCCGCCCTGCTGCTCCCGCCCTCGCCCGCCCTGCTGCTCCCGCCCCGGCGCCCTCCGCGCACCGGCAGGCAGTCAGGCTCGACGACAGCGGCGAATGCACCTACCCCGCACCGCAGATCAAGGGCCTGCCCTGGTCGCTGCAACGGGTGCTGCTCAGCCGGCTGTGGCAGGACACGCGCGGCAAGGGGGTGCGCGTGGCCGTCATCGACACCGGAGTCGACACCCACAACCCGCAACTGGCCGCGGCCGTCGACAAGCGGGCCGGGATCGACGTGCTGGACGGCAAGGGCGACGGCACCGCCGACACCGTCGGCCACGGCACCAAGGTCGCCGGCATCATCGCGGCACGCCCGGCCCCGGGTACCGGCTTCGTCGGCATCGCCCCGCAGGCCGTGATCATCCCCGTACGGCAGAACGACGACCAGAGCCACGGCACCCCGGCCGGACTCGCCGCGGCGATCACGAAGTCCGTCGCGGCGGGCGCCGACGTCATCAACATCTCCCAGGACACCACGGAGGCGATGCCGCCCGACTCGTCGCTCGCCCAGGCCGTGCGGTCCGCCCTCGCCCACAACGTGGTGATCGTGGCCTCCGCGGGCAACGGCGGCGCCGACGGCACCCGGCGCGTCACCTACCCCGCCGCCTACCCCGGCGTCCTCGCGGTCGGTGCCTCCGACCGCAACAACGAACGCGCCGAGTTCTCCCAGCCCGGCTCCTTCGTGGGCGTCGCCGCACCCGGCGTCGACATGGTCTCCACCGTGCCCTACGGCGGCCAGTGCGTCGACAACGGCACCAGCTTCTCCGCCCCCTACGTCGCGGGTGTCGCCGCCCTCATCCGCGCCAAGCACCCGGACTGGCGCGAGGATCAGGTCGTCGCCCAGATCGAGCAGACCGCCGACCGCGTGGACCGCGGCCGCAACGACTTCATCGGCTGGGGTGTGGTCGACCCGGTGCGCGCACTCACCGACGACGCCGCGCCCCCCGACCATCCGGCGCCCGACAAGGGACCGGTCAGGAACGGCAGCCGCGTCCGGCCGGCCGCCCTCACCCTCGGCGAGACCCCGCAGCAGCGTGCCGAACGCACCGCCGCCTACGCCCTCGGCGCCGCCGCCGTGCTCATCGCCGCCATCGCCGGCGCAGCCGTGGTCGTACGGGACGCCAGGCGCCGCCGTACGACCACGTGAACCGGACGCCGCGTCACTGGCCGCCGTACGGGCGCACGGTGCTCATGATCTTGTCGATCTCAGCCGCGGTCAGGGCGTTCGGTACGCCCTGGTCCGCGTAGATCACCCAGCAGTGGACGACGCCGTCCTTGCCCTTGTACGCGATGCCGCGCGCCACGGCCCGCGCCGGCACGCAGCCGCTCGGGTGGTAGGTGAGGGTGACGTCGGCGGTCGCCGTGTAGCCGTCGATGCCGTTGTGCTTCCACGGCATGGGCTTGCTCATCCGGATGTGCGGCTTGTGCTCCTTGCCGCCGTAGGACGCGAACGCCCAGTTGCCGGCGACGTTCTGGGCGTTCTCCCCGAGATCGCCCTGGCCGCCCTGGGTGCCGATGGTGGCGAGCTGGCCGGTGCCCGCGGTGCCGAACGCGTTCGGGTTCGCCCGCGACGGGCAGCCGCCCTCCCGGTAGACGGAGGTGCCCTCCATGGCGACGATCGGCTGTCCGCTGTCGTCCACGTACGACACGATGTTCTTGGTGGGTGCCACCTTCCAGGACTGCGCCGTCGGCGGCACGTCGTAGGCGAAGCCGTTGGTGGCGTTGGCCTGCGTCTGCCACCCCGCGATCAGCGGCTTGTCGGTGCCCGTGGCCGCGTTGGGCCCGTCGGTCGCCGGGGGCGCCGCCGGCTGCGACGCGGAGGCGGACGGCGACGAACCTGCGTTGTCCTTCTTCGATCCGCCTCCCATGACGGCGTACGCCACGCCGCCGCCCACCAGGGCGACCGCGGCGACCGCGCCTATCGCGGCGTACAGCCCCTTGCGGCTGCCCTGCGGGCCCGGCGGGGGCGTCTGAGGGGGCCCGGGCATCCCGGGCGGTGGGGGCGGTGCGGCGAACCCGCCGGGCGGCGGCGGAGGCTGCTGCCCGTACGGCTGCGCTGCGTACGGCCCGGCCGGGGCGGGCCCGGCGGCCGGTGGTTGACCCCCTGCGGGCCCCCAGTTCGGCGGCGGGCCGTACCCCTGCGCGGGGTTGGGCTGCTGCCGGGGCTGTTGCGGGTCGTTCGGATTCTGCGGCCAAGACATGGCCGACACCCTATGTGCCGAACGGTCGCCACCTGATGGGCGAGTGGCGACAGTACGGCAACATTCGCCGCGCAACCCTTGTCGCGCGAGCCCTATCGGCGTGCCGCTGCCGTCGGCCAGGGAACCTGCGGGGAGCGGTAGTAGTCGATGCCGAGCGCGTCCCAGCGCGGACCCTGCGCCGCCAGCCGCACCCGGAACGATGCCCAGTCGTGCGTGGCCGCCGGCGACCAGCCCAACTCGGCGATCGCGGGCAGCCGCGGGAACGCCATGTACCCGATGTGGGCGTCGGTCGAGATCGTCTCCGACCACAACGGCGCCTCGACACCGAGAATCGCCGATGCGGGCGCGCCGCGCAGGAAGGTCGCCGGGTCCCAGTCGTACGCGTCCTTCACCTCGATGTACCCGGCCCAGTGGAGCCCCAGCGGCGTCGAGGGGTTGTACTTCATGTCCAGATAGGCGTGGTTGGCCGGGGACATGACCAGCTTCGTGCCCGCCTTGGCCGCGGCCGCCACCTTGGTCTCGTCTCCGGCCGTCCCCCAGTACTGGGCGATCGTGCCCGGGACCGGATGCGCGTCGGTGATCTGGTGCCAGGCCATCACGCCCTTGCCGTACCGGCCCACGATCGGCTGCACCCGGTCCATGAACGCCACGTAGTCCGCGGGCTTGGTCGCATGCGCCTCGTCACCGCCGATGTGCAGATACGGCCCCGGCGTGAGCGCCGCGACCTCCCGCACCACGTCCTCGACGAAACGGTACGTCACCTCCTTCGGCACGCACAGCGAGCTGAAGCCGACGTTGGTGCCGGTGTAGAGCGGGGGAGCGACCCCGTTGCAGTTGAGCTCGGCGTAGGAGGCGAGGGCCGCGTTGGTGTGCGCCGGCATGTCGATCTCGGGCACGACGGTCAGATAGCGGCTCGCCGCGTACCGCACGAGCTGCCGGTACTGCTCCTTGGAGTAGTAGCCGCCCGGGCCCCCGCCCACCTCCGTCGACCCGCCGTAAGTCGCCAGCCGCGGCCAGGAGTCGACGGCGATCCGCCAGCCCTGGTCGTCCGAGAGGTGCAGATGGAGCCGGTTGACCTTGTACAGCGCGAGCTCGTCGATGTACCGCTCGACCTGGGCGACGGTGAAGAAGTGCCGCGAGACGTCCAGCATCGCGCCGCGGTAGGCGTACCGCGGGGTGTCCGTGATGGTCCCGCCCGCCACGCTCCACGGCCCCGGCTGCCGCGTGCGCCGCTCCGCGCTCCCCGGCAGCAGCTGACGCAGCGTCTCCACCCCGTGGAAGAGCCCAGCGGGCCGCGCCGCGTCGATCTCGACACCACGGCTGTCGCTGCGGAGCCGGTACCCCTCGTCGCCGAGGCCGCGGTCCCGGGTCAGGCGCAGCGTGATGCCGCGGCCCGCCGCAGTGTGCGTGACCGGCAGGGCGTACCCGGTGGAGGGGCGCAGCACCCCGGCGAGGTACTCCGCGATCCGCCCGGCTTCGCCGGAACCGCCGGGTACGTTGATCCGGGTGCGCCGGCTCAGCGTGTAGGGGGTGCCGTTCGGGTGAACGGAGGCGGGTTCGGGGACGACCTGGCCGAGCGGCCTGGGAATCGCAGCCCGGACGGTCGTCTCCGCCGCCGCGCTCCCCGTCCCGACACCCATGGCAGCGACGGTGACCACGGCGCACAACACCCGCGACACCCGCCCGCCCGCCACCGCTGCCCCCGCGGAAGAGCTGAGCCCTCGCCAAGCACTGCCTCGTCTCACGAACGATCCCTTCGCCGGATGCCGGTGCTGATCGAATGCCGCAATACGATGTGGTGTGCGCTGATGCCCTGTGCCGTGGTGCCGTGGTGCCCTGGTTTCCTGGCTCTGGTGTCCTGTGCCACTCCTGGGTACCGCGGGGGTGATGGGGCGTCAAGGGGTGTAGACCAATCGGGGGAGCGGTGGTCGGACGGGTCGCCGCTCGTCCGGTGCGGGCCCGACATCGTCGAAGCCGTACCGAGCCGAGGCGGGGCGGGTCCACGCCGGCTCGGAAGGCCGCTCCGATTGCGTCCCGGCTGCCGGGGGAGTCGGTGCGGAAGAGGCAGTTGCGGGAGAGTAGGTCCAGTGGTGCGACGGCGATCGCGTCGAGATCCCCGGGATCGGCATGTGACCGCCTCTGTCGGGCCACGACACACCGACCGTCCGGCGCGAGTCCGTCTCCGCCGCCACCGAAGGGACCTTTGAACGATGGCCGATGCCCGCGAGAAGGCAGAACTGTACGCCCTCGACATCTCCGACGTGACATGGGTGAGCGCACCGGGCGGCACCGCCGAGGACCGGGTCGAGATCGCGCATCTGCCGGGAGGTGCCGTCGCCATGCGCTCGTCCAAGGATCCGGGCACCGTCCTGCGCTACACCGAAGGCGAGTGGCGGGCATTTGTCCTGGGCGCCAAGGACGGCGAGTTCGATCTGCACCCGCCGCGCTGAAACCTGCCGGTTGACCGCTTTCAGTTTCAACGACCCCTGATCAGTGCGCCGTTGGGGGTGTCGTACAGGATCGCTAGAGTGGTCTCCGGCATCACTGGGGCGATGCCGTCGGGGTGGGGTGGGACGCAGTCGTTCACTCCGGCCGATTTTCCAATCATGGGGGAAGGTGAACGATGTCCGGTAACTTGAGGGCCAATGCTCAAGACATGGATGCGCTCTCGAATCAGATCGACGGCGCCCAGAACGAGATTCGCCAAATGATCAGCAAGCTTGAGCGCGTTCGGGAAGAGGTACAGGCGGCTTGGGCCGGTCGCGGCGGTAGCGCCTACCAGACTCTCCAGAGCCAGGCCAACCGCGATCTCACCGCGCTGAACAAGCTGCTTGGTGAGATTCGTGAGGCTGTTAAGGACACGGCGGCCGACTTCACCGCCGGCGACGAGCACCAGGAGAGCGAGCTGAAGAAGCTGCAGCGGGTCGCTCACGACGACGCCATCACCAACGCATTCGGCTGAAAGCTCGCACACTCGCTCTCGTCGTTGAAAGGGGAATCACATGTCCATGTCCGACGGCACAATTTCCGTAACCTACGCCGGCCTGGAGGCCGCCTCCGCGGACATCGCCGGTTCGGCCCGGCACCTGGAGTCGCAGCTCGCCGACATCCGTCGGAAGGCCGACAGCGCCTCGCAGTACTGGAGCGGTAGCGCGCAGGAGGCGTACCACAGGACGCAGACCGCGTGGAACCAGCACGCGGAAAGCCTCGGCCGCACTCTCGATGCCATCTCCAAAGCCGTCACCCAGGCCGCCGAGCACTACCAGGCCACTGACAAGAAGGCTGCCAGCCGCTGGCAGCACTGATCCACGCCGTGATCCGGGCGGGCGCGACCTTCAGCGCCCGCCCGTCGGGGGCGGGGCGGCCGGTTCGCGGCCGCCCCGAATGTGGTGAACAGGGGAGGAACAACGGGGATGTTCGCTGACAGCTGCCAGACAGCACCGGCACCGGCACCGGGGACGCCCGGCCCGGACCTGAACGCCGAACTCGACGAACTCATCAAGCTCAAGCAGCAGCTCGACGATCTCCTGACCCAACTGGACGACTCTCCCGCGGGCCGGGCCAAGGTCGGCGACCTCAAGCTGAACGCTCCCGACGTCGGGACGGGATTCGACGAGGCAGGCCTGCTGACCCGCACCTACCAGGACGTCCACAGCCAGGTCGAGACGCTCTCGAAGCTCCTCGGCGACCAGATCGAAGTCATGCGGGTCGCCGTGGGCGGCGCCCACAACGACTTCGCGGATGTCGACGAGGAACAGCGTCGCCGTGTCTGGGCGATCTACCAGAGCACGAAGGCGCACTACGATCCCAAGCTCGACCCCACGGTTTCCCAGTGCGGTCCTCAGGGCGCCGATTCCGGTTATCCGCACACGGCTGCGGGCCGGACCGGTTCGTACGCCGGCACGGGCGGTGAGATGGGATGACCGCTGCCCATGGCCCGGAATCTGCCTCACCGCGGTGCTGTGAGCGCCGTGCTGAGGAAGGGAGGGGATGATCGATGTACGAGACCGGTGACGGTCCGGCCCCTGCACCGAGTGCGACCACTGATTTCGAGGGCAGGTCCCATCGGGAAATGCTCGAGATGATCAGCGGCGTCAAGCCCGAGAACATCCGTGCCCTTGCCGACCAGCTCCACCAGGTGGCGAAGACGATGGTGGACATCGGCTCACAACTCCAGTCCCACACCAGCCGGGTGGTATGGGACGGCCAAGCCGGCGACACCTTCCGCGGCTGGAGCTCCCGCGTCTCAAGCGCCACGTTCACTCTCTCCGCCTACAGCGAGACCGCGGGCGGCTGGATGGGCCACGTCGGCGACACCCTCAGCCGGGTCAAGGGTGACATGCCGGCGATCCCCGAAGGCGCGGCTTCCACGGTGGCGACCTACCGCCAGTCGAAGGGCATCTACGGTCCATGGGCATTCGCCGACGACTACGCGGGAGCCGCTGTCGCGCCGGCCGCCAAGCCGCCGACCGAGGCCGAATACCAGCACGCGCTGTCGCAGATGGAAGCGGCCCGTATCGCCGCGGCGGACCACATGAAGAAGCTGGGCAGCGCGTACAACCAGGCCTCGCACATGATGTCGGTGGAGACGAAGCCGGTGTTTGAGCCGCCGCCGCCGCAGATCATGCCACCGCAACGGCAGCAGATCGACGGGATCGAATATGTATCCGCTGGTCCACCCTCTGGGACGGGAAGTGGCAGCGCAACGGGAAGAGCTGGCAGCACACCTCCCACTAGGGAGGCAGATTCCGACAGCGCTGCGCGCCAACGACTCGGGAGCGGAGGCAGCGACCACAGTGGAACTTCTATGCACGTCGACGGAGTAGGCGCATTGCCACACGTGACCAGCGCCGTCCCGGCACTGCCGCACCGAGACGGCGCTAGGGATGTACCACACGGGAAGAGCTCGTCGGACTTCATGCCAGTCCGCGTCATAGATGACGTATACCGGCGTTCTCCCATTGGCAACCGGTGGAGTGAAGGAAAAGCAGACAGGGCGGAGAAACTGCCACTTGTGGCTCGGAAAAGTGTGGGTGATGGAGTTTCACCCCCCGATGCCGTCGATGACGGAGTTCATGGTGGGCGGCCAGGAGACCGGAATACTCCTGGGACCCAGCGACGGTTTTCACAGGGGGCTGTGGTGGGCGAGGAGCGACCGCTGTCACGAGCTTTCAACGGTTCGAGCTCCAACACCTCTGGCGGACGCGGACAAGTGGCTGCGGGTGCGTTGCCAGGCCCACGTGGAAGAAGCATCGCCACGGAACCAGAGGGGAACATCGGTGGCCGACGTGGGCTCCAGATGAATCCAGGAGACGAGTTCACTCCAGGGGGATCGGGCCTCATGCCAACGAATCCGGAGGAAGGTCCCAACACTAGGCAGGGAATGCCTGGCATCGGTGGAGTGCCATCCGGGACCCCCTCAGGCCACGGGGGGCGATCAGGAGGGCGCCGTCCCGACTATCTGGTGGAAGAGGAAACGACGTGGGTTGCAGGCGGGCGTAAGGTCGTGCCGCCGGTGGTGGAGTAGAGAGTTCAGACAAGGAGTAGCCGCATGAGGCACTGGCGGCCGGCGTCGGCATCACCGCGCCGGGTTCTGGCAGCCATCATGGTTGCGGGGTTGACGGCGCTGGATTCCGGAGCGGCGGCTGTTCCAGCTCATGCTGAGACGATCCGGAGCCAGGAGTGGCACATCAATGCCATGAAACTCCCGGAGGCTTGGCAGATCAGCAAGGGGCAGGGGGTGACCGTTGCGGTCATCGACAGTGGCGTGGACGCGTCGCTGCCTGATCTGAACGGACAGATCTTGCCTGGCCGGGATTTCAGCCCAGGGATAGAAGCCCCTGTAGGCTCAATCCAACGTACTCATGCTTCGAGTATGGCCAGCCTGATCGCGGGAACTGGTCGGGGAGCCGCTGGCGCCGGTGCGATTGGCGTGGCGCCCGAGGCGAAGATTTTGTCGCTGCGCGTAGTTGGCGATGAGCATAAAAACGCGGCCGTAAGCGATGCCAAGTTCACGGAACAGCTAGCCCGTGCTATTCGGTATGCTGCTGATTCGAATGCTCGCATCTTTAATATTTCGCTCGCGTTTCTTGATTCCACGAAGGCCCTTGAGGGCGCGATTAAATATGCTTTGGGTAAAGGGAAGTTGATTTTTGCAGGTGTGGGCAATGATGGTAACAGTGCGAATCCCCGCTTGTATCCTGCCGCTCTGCCTGGCGTCGTAGGGGTCGCAGCCCTTGACCGCAACGGGAACGCGACCGCCGAGTCTGAAAAAGGTCCGCAAGTCGCTCTATCCGCTGCTGGTATGGACATGTTCGATGCCTGTCCAGGCGGCACGGGCTACTGCAAGTCCCACGGGACCAGTGACGCCACAGCCGTTGTTTCCGGTTCTGCTGCGCTTGTGTGGGCTAGGCACCCAGACTGGACGGCAAATCAAGTGCTTCGTGTTCTGATCAACACAGCAGCCGGCCCTTCGGATGGCACCAAGCGCAATGACGCGATCGGCTACGGTGCCGTTCGCCCTCGGGTCGCGCTTGAGACCCCTGGCGATCCAGGCCCTCCGGACGTCAACCCTCTCTTGGCTACGGTAACTTCCGGTACTCCGAAATCCTCCGATTCGAAGTCGACAGCCGGGCCCTCCCCCTCGGAGGCTGCCAGCGGCGCCAACCCTTCAGGTGGCGGCAGCGTTTGGCCGTGGTTCGCCGCTGGAGGTGGCCTCGTCCTGGTAGCAGCCATCGGTGGAGTGGTCTTCGTCAGGCGTCACACAGCCTGAGTGATGCTTTCTGCTGACGAGCTTCTCTAGTGCCGCGTTTGTTCTGGGTTTCGAGTGACTGCTTGGCTCAGTGCCACATCGGTCGGGGTGCTCCCGGTGACCTGGCCCGGGCCGCCCGATGCGACTTCCGGCTTACAACTCACCTTGCGCGTGTTGACGGTGTGGACCCGGTATGCGGCTATCCTCCCGCACCTACTCTTCGGATCGGCGCGGGAGGCTCTGCTTCACCGGCTTGTCCAGGCGAACGACGGATGCGATGCGCAGGCGGTCTCGAAGCCTTCCTTCGCTAGAGTTCGCGGCTATCCGCAGTCGTCCGGGGGCGACTTGTAACGACTTGGTTCGGGTCTTACTGGAAGAGCGCTACTGCCTGGGCCGAACACTTCATCATGCAGCGCCTGAACGTCATAACCCTCAAGTGGCGTCAGCGGGTTCGCCTGCGGGCAGCCCGGTTCATGGGGATCTTCGATTCTTCCTCTGTGGCTCTTGCGGCATTCATTTCGGCCTCGCGCATGCGTCGCACATAGTCGAGGCGCGCTCCCTCCTCGTTCATGAAGTCCCGAGTGAACGTCAAGGCCAGGACGTATCCGAGGTGATAACCGGCAGCCAAGGGGAAGCTGACGGGAAAGGTGAGAAGCAAGAGGAGGCGACCCACGAGAGACAAGGTGAGGACACGGCGCTGACTGACCGACCGTCGACTCCGGGCTTCACTCGGAGATAGCACAAGTGCCAGTCTTCTTCGGCCGGCTCGCCAGCCCCAGACGAGACTGGTTGCGAGGATCAGACACGTTCCGGCGAGTGCCCCCTCTCGCAGCATGCTGCTCTTGATGGAATGGTTGTAGGTGTTCCATAGGGCGTACGTCATACCGGCCGGGATGAGTTCGATGAGCATCCAGCAGATGAACAGCCCAGCACGACGTAGCCAGTACGACGATCCTCTGTGTGCCCAGGTTGTGCCGATGAAAGGGACCTTTTCCGGTGGCACGGGTGCGGTTTCAAAAGAGGCTTGTGACACCGTGCCATAGTCCTTTCATGGGTTCCGAGACCAACTTGCCCGTCTGTTGCAGTGATCCGAGCACCACGTTCGATGCCCCATGCAGGGTGCCATCCACAACACCCTGGTCATGGATGTCCTCGCTCCAATGCTCATGCAGGGCGTGGTCGAAGAGCAGACTTGTCTCGAGAACGACCCCAGTGCCTACAGCGGTGGCTCCTACGGCTCCCCCGGCAATGACTTCTTCAGGCACCGCTACGACAGCGAGTGCCCCTGCCCCCAAGGCTGCCAATCCGCCACCTACGTCGACGGCCAGAGAGTGGGCCCAGGACCAGCCCTTGTCGTGATCGTCTCTGGCTTCCAGCCCGCCTGCCGCCACGGTGGCAGCGACGTCGATCACTGGGATCTCCTTGAGGAACTCTGGAGCACCTTCTACGAGTTCCGCACCTTTGAACGCGTCGGCAAGCTTGTAATTCAACTCCCGGTCGTACGGCAGGAAGTCGCTTCCGCTCTCTGCCTGGGCGAGCCTGGTGTCCAGTCGGTCGAGTTCACTGGCAGCCGCTCGGTAATCCTCCTTGAGTCGGAAGGCCTTAGGAAGATTTTTCTCGGCGGTCTTGAATTTCGCCTCTTCATCTTGGAGTGCCTTTAGTGCGGTATCATGTTTGTGCTGCGCATCCGGGAGGGATTTGGCGGCTGTCAAGCCAAATTTTCGTTCCTCGTCCGTCTTCGCTGTCCACAGCGCACGCAGGAGATCTGCCACGACGATCTTGTCGCCAGTCGGCATCGGAGAATATGGATCGATTGCCGCGTACAATTTGTCGAGTGCCTGTGCTGCGTCGATACGTGCTTGTTGGGCCTTGTGTGTGATTTCGTTGTACGCGTTGACGTAGTCTCTGTAATGGCTGACCGCCGACTGCTGAGCGGGTGAGTTGTCGTTCTGTGGTGCCATCCACTGACCGGGTTCGCCGCTCGGCCCCACAGGGACGCCTTTGCGGGTCGCGATGTCCGCGGCATCCTGGAGAGCACTGTTGGCAGCCCTGAGGTTGTCGGCGAGATCTGAAAGAATTCGGCCTGTTGCTTCTACGAGGTCCGCGAAGCCGCCGGCGGCTTCGGCGTCCGCGATCCATTTTTTGCGAAATGAATTTGCTGCGCGCCCGCGCCATCCGGCGTCCGTGCCGTCGCGGACGAGTGACTCGACACCGGAACTGAGTGGCCTGACAACAGCGTCAAGTTGTTCCTTCGCGGCCTTGAGCGTGCTGCCCATGGCGTGCAGCCCGTCGATGTCTCCGCCAATCCAGCTGTCACCCACGCGGCATCAAATCCCGTCCGGCATCAGATCATCGAAGGCGTCATGTATGCCCGCGTCCCCTCGCCCGATGGAGTCGTGCGTGTACTGCAGTTTTCCACCGTGATCTTCGATACGGCCTGCGAGCTTCGCGTGGAGGCCTGCGATCGCCTCCAGCATGGAGCCGATGGCGTCGTCGAGGGCTGCGTCGCCGGACGGAGCGATGGGGGGTACAACGACAGCCTTGAGACTGGCGTAGTTCTCCGCTTGAGCGTGAAATGTGGAGGCCATGCTCTGCAGGTCTCCCATGACAAGTTTCAAGTCTTCGGTCAACGAACGGCCTCCGCGTAGGCTTTCACGGCATCTGCGGACCAGGTTGGGGTGCCCGGTTCAACTTCCGGGTCGAGATAGGTTCTGCCGAAGCCGCTGTCCCGCATCAGTTCAACAAACCAACGTACCGGTACAGCGATCCAGGGCTGCGCGTCACCCAATGCGGCAACGAGCTTTCTGACATCTGTGAAGGCAACCGGCACCGGTCTGCTACCGTCCTGCCGCCCGAGCAGCTCGAAGCCGATTTCTGGTCTGCGGGACGGGTCTGCCAGGTGCCGGGGATGAGCTGGGACGAATACCCGGGTGTCCGGCGGAAGCGGAGGCTTGCGTCCCGAACTCCCCTGACTGTCCGGCGCATTCGTTCCGAAGGCTTCCAAAATGTCGTCGGCCATCAATTTCCTCTACGTGTGCACCGGCCATGCATCCTGCTCTCGGCATGGGATGCTCGTCAGCTTGTGCCCGCCTCCCCCCGAGCGTAGCGGGCGTGTGTGAACAAGTGAACGGCAGTTGACGTGGATCCCGTCAACTTCGCGCACAATGCGTTCCCCGAACTGATGGCAGCGCATGAAGAAGTGATCTTATGAAGCCGTTTGTCACCCCACCCCCACCCATCCCACCTGCACCAGCGCCGCGCCGCGTCGGCGGCTCACGTACCAGCCGCGGCCGGGCGGGAGTTGGCAGGGGCGGACGTTGCCGAGTAGGGCGCCCTCGTCGCGGTCGCCGGAGAGGATCAGGCCCTGGCTGCCCAGTTCCTTGAGGCGTTGCAGGAAGGGCTCGTAGAGGCCGCGGGAGGCGCCGGCGGAGCTGCGGGCGAGGATGACGTGGAGGCCGATGTCCTTGGCGAAGGGCAGGAGTTCGACCAGTTGGGCCAGCGGGTTGGAGCCGGTGGCGACGAGTTCGTAGTCGTCGATGACGAGGAACATCTCGGGGCCCGACCACCAGCTTCGGTTCCTCAGCTGCTCCTGGGTCACCTCGGTGCTGGGAACGCGAGCCGTGAGGACCTTGTGGATCGAGGCGGCGAACTGCTCGAGGGCAGGCCCTGAGGCCGCGTACTGCACCAGGTGGCTCTCCGGTACGACACCCAGCAGCGTGCGGCGGAAGTCGGCCAGGATGATCTTTCCCTGGTCCGGGCTGTACCGCTCGGTGATCTGTTTGACGAGCATGCGCAGTACGGCGGTCTTGCCGGATTCGCTGTCGCCGAAGACCAGGAAATGCGGGTCGGTGTCGAAGTTGGCGAACACCGGGGAGAGGCCCGCCTCGTCGATACCGAACGCGACCCCCTGCTGCGGGTGCTCGAACCCCTTCGGCAGACGGTCGGCGGGTACGAGGGACGGCAGCATGCGCACCTTCGGCGCCGCAGCGCCGGTCCACGCCTTGTCGGCGGCGGAGACCAGGGCCGCGGTGGTGTCGGCCAGGTCGTACCCGGCGTCGTCGGCCGCGGTGGCGAGGCACGGCAGCGCGGCGAGGAAGTGGAGGCGCTCGGGGGTCAGGCCGCGGCCGGGGGCGTTCACGGGAACGTTCTGGGCGGTCTTGCGGTCGAATTCGGATTCCATCGGGTCGCCGAGCCGCAGTTCCACGCGGGTCTGCAACTGGTCCTTGAGAGCGGGCCGTACCTCCGAATAGCGCGTGGCCGTCAGGACGACGTGGATTCCGAAGCCGAGGCCGCGCGTGGCGATATCGGTGACCACCGGCTCAAGGAACTCGAAGTCCGTCTTGAACGACAGCCAGCCGTCGATGACGAGGAAGACGTCCCCCCAGACTTCGTCCGGCAACTGCCCGGAGGCCCTGCGCCGCCGGTAGGTGCTGATGGAATCGATCCCCTTTCGCCGGAAGAGTTCCTCCCGCCGGTCGAGGATGCCCGCCACCTCCGCCACCGTGCGCCGGACGCGGTCGCCGTCGAGGCGGGAGGCGACCCCGCCGACGTGGGGGAGGCCCTCGACGGCCGTCATGGCGCCGCCGCCGAAGTCGAGGCCGTAGAACTGGACCTCGGCCGGGGTGTGCGTGAGGGCGAACGAGGCGACGAGCGTGCGCAGGAGCGTGGACTTGCCGGAGCGCGGGCCGCCGACGACCAGGGCGTGGCCGGCGGCGCCGGAGAAGTCGCGGTAGAGGACGTCACGCCGCTGCTCGAAGGGCTTGTCGACCAGGCCGACCGGGACGACGAGTCGGCCGAGGGCCGGGTACTCCGGGGCGGTCAGTCCGCGATCGGGGTCGACGGCCAGCGAGGGCAGCAGCTGGTCCAGCGCGGGCGCGTCGTCCAGCGGCGGCAGCCACACCTGGTGGGCCGGCGGGCCCTGGCCCTCCAGGCGGCGGACGATGACGTCGAGGACCGTGTCGGCCAGGGCGTCGTCCTTCGCGGCCGGGACCGCGACCGCCGCGGGCGCCGCGTAGGTCACCGGGACGTAGTCCGCGGTGAAGAGCACCGGCCGCCGCTCCACCGGCAGCGGGGCGCCCGGCAGCGCCGCGCCGCCGGTGCGGTAGGGGCCGGACACGTAGGCCGCCTTGAACCGCACCATCGTGTCCGTACCGAACTTCAGGTAACCGGAGCCCGGCACCGGGGGGAGGTGGTAGGCGTCGGGCACGCCCAGCGCGGCCCTGGACTCGGAGGCGGAGAAGGTGCGCAGGCCGATGCGGTACGACAGGTAGGTGTCCAGGCCGCGCAGGCGGCCCTCCTCCAGGCGCTGGGAGGCCAGCAGCAGGTGGACGCCGAGCGAGCGGCCGATGCGCCCGATCTGGATGAACATGTCGATGAAGTCGGGCTTGGCGCTGAGCAGTTCGCTGAACTCGTCGATGACGAGGACCAGGGACGGCAGCGGTTCCAGGGCCGCCCCCGCCGTCCGAGCCTTCTCGTAGTCGTGGATGTTGGCGTAGTGGCCCGCTTTGCGCAGCAGTTCCTGACGGCGTTGCAGCTCGCCGGTGATCGAGTCGCGCATGCGGTCGACCAGCGTCAGGTCGTCGGCGAGGTTGGTGATGACGGCCGCGACGTGCGGCAGCGCCGACATCCCGGCGAACGTCGCGCCGCCCTTGAAGTCGGCGAGGACGAAGTTGAGCGTTTCGGAGGAGTGGGTGACGGCCAGCCCCAGCACGAGGGTGCGCAGCAGCTCGGACTTGCCGGAACCCGTCGCGCCGACGCACAGGCCGTGCGGGCCCATGCCCTCCTGCGCGGCCTCCTTCAGGTCGAGCATCACCGGCTCGCCGCTCTCGCCCACCCCGATCGGAACGCGGAGCCGGTCGTGCTGCGTGCGGGGCCGCCAGGTGCGGGCCGCGTCGACCGATCCGGCGTCTCCGAGCTTGAGCAGATCGGTGAAGTCGAGGTTGGTCAGCAGCGGTTCGTCGTCGTCGCCGCTGCCGATCCGCAGCGGCGCCAGCTGCCGGGCCAGCGCCTCGGCCCGGACCTCGTCCAGCGCGTCCGCCCGGCCCTCGTAGTACCGGCCGCCGGGGGACTCCAGCCGCAGCCTCCCGGGGCGTACGACCACCGACAGGCCGCCGCGCGGTTCGTCCAGTTCGCCGGGGACGAGCTCGATGACGGTCACGCCCTGCAGGCCCTCCGGTGAGGCCAGCACGGATTCGGCGGGCACGGCGGCGCCGTCGAGGACCACGACCAGGTGCGGCTGGTCCAGCAGCGGCGGCGTCTCACGGCTGAAGCGCGGACGCCCCTCGAACCGGGGAGCCAGCAGCTCCTCCAGTTCCGCCAGGTCGTCGGAGAACAGCCGACGGCTGCCGGCCCCGTCGACGGCCCCGGCCAGCTGCGTGTGCGGCAGCCACTTCGTCCAGTCCCAGCGCGACGCCGCACCGCGGCCGGCGGCGACCGCGATCACCAGGTCGTCGGGTGAGTGCAGGGTGGCCAGTTGGGCCAGGGCCGCCCGTACCGCGGCCGGTGCCGCCTGGCGGTCGCCGGAGACGGTCACGTGGTAGAAGGCCCGCAGGCTCACCGCGAGCGGCAGCCCCTCGACCGCGCCGTGCGCCGCCAGGAACCGCCGCATGGCCGAAGCGGTCAGCGGCTCCAGCTCGTCCACCGGCGCCGTCGTCGGGGCGACGAGCGGCGTCGCGAGCTGCTGCGGTCCCAGGCCCAGCCGGACCTGGCCGAAGTCCTCGTCGGTGACGCGGCGCTCCCAGATCCGCTCGCCCTCGGCCACCAGCGACCACAACTGGTCGGGGGAGGGGTGCAGGTGCAACTGGACGGCGCGCTGCGCGGCCGCCGTACGACGGACCTGCCGGCGGACCTGGGAGAGGTACTTGAAGTAGTCGCGCCGGGCCTGCGCCATCTGCCCGCCCGGGCCCTGCCGCATCCGGACCGCCTGAGCGACCGCCATCACCCCCGTGGAGGCCAGCATCAGCCCGCCCATGACCTTCATGAAGGGCTGGGATCCCGGAAGGAAGAAGAACGCCGACGACGAGGCCATACCGACCATGGGCAGCAGGGTCATCAACAGCCCCTGATCCTGGCCGCGCGGCAGCTCTGGCGGTGTCTCCAGGCGGACTTCCCCGCTCGGCACCTCGGGCGGTACGGACCGGGGCGGGCGCTTGACGACGACCACGCTCACCGAAGCATCAATCCCCACTGCGGAGCGGACAGTTCGCAGCGGAAACCCCCGCTCCGGCGCTCCCCGGCGCTACCGGCGCCCCCGTGGCGACGGCCTCCCTCCGCGCGTCCGGCGATCCTACTGGGGGCGCACCCCGGCGCCCTTCCGAGGGGCAACGCGCTGCCGCCTGTGAGGCGTTGGACGGTGCCGCCCGTTCGGCGTTCGCCGCTGCTGCGGCGCGACCGGTGCTCCGGAAAGCGTCAAGGCGTCGGCCGTGCCTGCCCGCCGGGCGGCGTTGTCAGAGGCGCCCGATAGAGTTCGACTCGCTCAGCCACAGCAACCGAGGGGGAGGCCGCGAGGTGAGCACGACCACCGCGACCGGCTTTTGCAGGGTCACCGTCGTAGCGCCCGACAGCCGCATCGACGTCGCCCTGCCCGAGGACATCCCGCTCGCCGACGTCTACCCCGAAGTCCTGCGCCTGTCAGGCCGGTCGGCGGCGCCCGGTGCGCCCGTCGGCTGGCACCTCGTACGGCGTGACGGCACGGTGCTCGACGGATCACGCACCCTCGCCGCCCAACGCGTGCTCGACGGCGAGGTTTTGGCCTTCCGGCCGTTCGCCGAGTCGCTGCCGCCCGCCGTCCACGACGACGTCGTCGACGCCGTCGCCTCCGCCGTCACCAAGGACCGGCGGCGGTGGAGCGACGACCTGCTGCACGCGGCCGGGCTCGTCGGCGGTGTCCTGCTGCTCGTCCTCACGGGGTTCGTGCTGTGGTTCGCCGATCCCGTGCGCCACGACATGCACAGCCTTGCGGGGGTCGTCGCGGGGGCCGCGGGCGTCCTGCTGACCGCGCTGTCGGCGGTCCGCGCCCGGGTCTACGACGACCGGACCTCGGCCGTCGCCCTCGGTCTCGCCGCGCTGCCGCACCTGCTCATCGCCGGATCCGGGATCGTGGCCGCCGACCCCGGTCACGGACCGGGGAGGCTGCAGTTCCTGCTGGGCTGCGTCACCGTCCTGGTGTTCTCCGCGCTGCTGATCGCCTTCACCCCGAGCGGTGACGCGCCCTTCGTGGCCGCCGCGTTCGCCTCGGCCGTGGGCACGATCGCCACGTTCGCGGCCATCGTCACCGAGGCCTCCGCCACGGATACGGCCGCCGTCTGCGCGGTCGCCGCGATCGGCGTGACCGCCTTCCTGCCCGCGCTGTCGGCCCGCTTCGCCCGACTGCCCATCGGGTACAGCGCACCGCGCGGCGACGACGAGCCGGACGAGCCGGAGAGCGTCGACGAGGCGCGGATCGCCGCCCTGGCCCGACGCGGCCACGAGATGCTGCTGGGGCTGGTCGGCGGCTGCTCGGCGGTGGTCGTCGGATCCGGGGCGGTCCTCGGCTTCGCCCAGTCCGCGTGGGCCCAGCTGCTCGCGCTCGCCGCCGGTCTGGCGACGCTGACGCGCGCCCGGCTCTTCCGCTACACCGCACAGGTCGCCTGCCTGCTGGTCGCCGGCGTCGGGGCGATCGCGCTGCTGGTCCTCGGGCTCTCGCTCAACCCGCCCGCCGCCGTGCTGCGCGACCTGCTCACCGGCCACCACGCCCGGCCGGACATCCACACCCTCTGGCTCGCCGCCGCTGTGGCCGCCGGCGCCGCCGTCCTCACCGCGATAGCGCTGATCGTGCCGAAGAAGGGCGTCTCCCCCTTCTGGGGCCGCCTGCTGGACCTGACCGAAGGGGCGGTCCTGCTCTCGCTCATACCGCTCTGTCTGGCCGTCCTGGATGTCTACGCGGCGGCCCGCGGGATGACGTCCGGGTGAGGCACGGCACGTGTCGCGCGGCGAGCGGTGACGGCCGCGAGCGCGGCACCTGACGGAAGCGCCAGGCGCGGCGAGACGGGGGAGCGCGGTCGCTCCGGCCGTCGCGGACGGCACCGCCCCTCGGCGGAACCACGCCGCAGGCGTGCGCCGCCGCTGCCCGGCCGCGGTGAAGTGCACCCGACGACCGGCGGCTGAAGGCCGCCCGCGGTGAAGTGCACCCGACGACCGGAGGCCGCCCGCGGTGGACGGCGACTGCCTATACGCCTCCCGTACGCCGCGGGGGCACGACACCGACGCGCCTCTCCCACCACGGCATCCGTACGATGTGCTCGCATCCGGTCACCGGCACCTTCCCCCGTACGTGCCACCGGTCAACGGCAGCCACCTCCGTACGCGCCACCGTCACCCAGGGCCCCCTGCCATGGGCCGGCCTCGACGGGACCGGCGCCGCCGGGGGCCGCTACGCCCGTGTTCTGACCCCGGGCACGGCACTGGTACTCTGGGTGACCGCCACGTGTGCACACGTGGCACGTCGTCTCCCGAGTCGTCGAAGATCCCCTGTGAAGAAGACCAGGGGCGCTCGAGGGGCGCAGAGACCCGAGGAGTAGAGCGTGCCGCTCGACGCCGCAACCAAGAAGCAGATCATCGCCGAGTTCGGTACCAAGGAGGGCGACACCGGCTCCCCCGAGGTCCAGGTCGCGCTGCTGACCCGTCGCATCACCGACCTCACCGAGCACCTGAAGACCCACAAGCACGACCACCACTCCCGTCGTGGTCTGCTGCTGCTCGTCGGCCAGCGTCGCCGCCTGCTGCAGTACCTGGCCAAGAAGGACATCACGCGCTTCCGTGAGCTGCGTGAGCGCCTGGGCATCCGCGCCGGCGCCGCGGGCGTCCGCTAAGACGTCGTGAAGGGAGCGGTTCCCTCACCAAGGGGAGCCGCTCCCTTTGCCGTACGTACGGCTCGGCGCCCGCAAGGATCGGCAGCCGCGACGTACGGATCGGCTGCCGCACCGCCGGTCCGTCGCCGTACGTAGTGGCCGGACCGCAACCTTTGTAGGCTGGCCTCGGAACAACTTCATCGGACCAGCCTGACAACTGCATACGTGAACAGTGGAGGAGCGCCCGCGCCCGCCGACCCGTAGCGTCGGTGCGAGAGGCGCCGGTCCTCGGTAGTGGCCTCCGGGACGTACGCTAAGCGCCCCCGGCGGCTTCGATCGAAGACCGGTCCTCATGGCCCCTGAGGGGCACCAACGGTCCGCAGTGCGGCGCTCCACCGTGGACGGTCACCGGGCCAGTGCCCGGTGACGGATACGAGGAGAATCCCCATAGTGGAGAACGAGACCCACTACGCCGCAGCCGTCATCGACAACGGTTCCTTCGGCACCCGTACCATCCGCTTCGAGACCGGGCGCCTCGCGCGCCAGGCCGCCGGCTCCGCCGTGGCCTACCTCGACGACGAGACCATGGTCCTGTCGGCGACCACCGCCTCGAAGCACCCGAAGGAGCAGCTGGACTTCTTCCCGCTGACGGTCGACGTCGAAGAGCGAATGTACGCCGCCGGACGCATCCCCGGCTCCTTCTTCCGCCGCGAGGGCCGCCCCTCCGAGGACGCGATCCTCACCTGCCGGCTGATCGACCGGCCGCTGCGCCCGTCCTTCAAGAAGGGCCTGCGCAACGAGATCCAGGTCGTCGCCACCATCATGGCGCTCCACCCCGAGCACCTGTACGACGTGGTCGCGATCAACGCCGCCTCCGCCTCGACGCAGCTCGCCGGGCTGCCGTTCTCCGGCCCGATCGGCGGCGTGCGCGTCGCGCTGATCCGCGGCCAGTGGGTCGCCTTCCCGACCCACACCGAGCTCGAAGAGGCCGTCTTCGACATGGTCGTCGCGGGCCGGGCCCTCGAGGACGGCGACGTGGCGATCATGATGGTGGAGGCCGAGGCCACCGAGAAGACCATCAAGCTGGTCGAGGGCGGTGCCGAGGCGCCGACCGAGGAGGTCGTGGCCGCCGGTCTGGAGGCCGCCAAGCCGTTCATCAAGATCCTGTGCCAGGCGCAGTCGGACCTCGCCGCGAAGGCCGCGAAGCCCACCGCCGAGTTCCCGATCTACCTCGACTACCAGGACGACGTCCTGGAGGCGCTCACCGAGGCCGTCCGCGACGAGCTCGCCCAGGCCCTGACCATCCCGGGCAAGCAGGCCCGCGAGGCCGAGCTGGACCGGGTCAAGGCGCTCGCCGCCGAGAAGCTGCTGCCGCAGTTCGAGGGTCGCGAGAAGGAGATCTCGGCCGCCTACCGGGCGCTGACCAAGAAGCTGGTCCGCGAGCGCGTCATCAAGGACAAGGTCCGCATCGACGGCCGCGGTGTCACCGACATCCGCACCCTGTCCGCCGAGGTCGAGGTGGTCCCGCGGGTCCACGGCTCGGCGCTGTTCGAGCGCGGCGAGACCCAGATCCTGGGCATCTCCACGCTGAACATGCTCCGCATGGAGCAGCAGCTGGACACGCTCTCGCCCGAGACGCGCAAGCGGTACATGCACAACTACAACTTCCCGCCGTACTCCACCGGTGAGACCGGTCGTGTCGGCTCGCCCAAGCGCCGCGAGATCGGCCACGGCGCGCTGGCCGAGCGGGCGCTGATCCCGGTGCTGCCGTCGCGCGAGGAGTTCCCCTACGCGATCCGCCAGGTCTCCGAGGCGCTCGGCTCCAACGGCTCCACCTCGATGGGGTCGGTCTGCGCCTCGACCATGTCGCTGCTGAACGCCGGTGTGCCGCTCAAGGCCTCGGTCGCCGGTATCGCCATGGGCCTGATCTCCCAGGAGATCGACGGCGAGACGCACTACGTGACCCTGACCGACATCCTCGGTGCCGAGGACGCGTTCGGCGACATGGACTTCAAGGTCGCCGGCACGAAGAACTTCGTCACCGCGCTCCAGCTCGACACCAAGCTCGACGGCATCCCCGCCTCGGTGCTGGCCGCCGCGCTGAAGCAGGCCCGGGACGCGCGCCTGCACATCCTGGACGTGATGAGCGAGGCCATCGACGTTCCGGACGAGATGTCGCCCAACGCGCCGCGGATCATCAGCATCAAGATCCCGGTCGACAAGATCGGCGAGGTCATCGGCCCCAAGGGCAAGATGATCAACCAGATCCAGGAGGACACCGGCGCCGAGATCGCGATCGAGGACGACGGCACCGTCCTGATCGGTGCGTCCGAGGGCGCCGCCGCCGAGGCCGCCCGCGCCACCATCAACGGCATCGCCAACCCGACGATGCCCGAGGTCGGCGAGCGCTACCTGGGCACGGTCGTCAAGACCACCACCTTCGGTGCCTTCGTCTCGCTCATGCCGGGCAAGGACGGCCTGCTGCACATCTCGCAGATCCGCAAGCTCGCCGGCGGCAAGCGGGTGGAGAACGTCGACGACGTGCTCGGTGTCGGCGCCAAGGTCCAGGTCGAGATCGCCGAGATCGACCAGCGCGGCAAGCTGTCGCTGATCCCGGTGATCGAGGGCGAGGAAGAGGCCGCCGAGTCCGGCGAGGACGAGTCGTCCAAGTGACCTCGCGCACGCATCGCGTGACGGCCCGCACCTCCTCGGAGGGGCGGGCCGTCCCCCGTACCACCACCAGGACCCTGATCAGGGGCGGCGACGGCGGCGGCACGGTCCGCCGCACGATCCTGCCCGGCGGCCTGCGGATCGTCACCGAGGCGCTGCCGACGGTCCGCTCGGCGACCTTCGGCATATGGGTCGGCGTCGGCTCGCGCGACGAGTCGCCGGTCCTCAACGGCGCCACGCACTACCTGGAACACCTGCTCTTCAAGGGCACCGAGCGGCGCAGCGCCCTGGAGATCTCCTCGGAGATCGACGCGGTCGGCGGCGAGATGAACGCGTTCACCGCCAAGGAGTACACGTGCTACTACGCGCGCGTGCTCGACACCGATCTGCCGCTCGCGGTCGACGTCATCTGCGACATGCTCACCGGTTCGCTGATCGCCCCCGAGGACGTGGACGCCGAGCGCGGCGTGATCCTCGAGGAGATCGCGATGACCGACGACGACCCCGGCGACCTGGTGCACGACGTGTTCGCCGCCGCGGTCCTCGGCGACTCGCCGCTGGGCCGCCCGGTCCTCGGCACGGTCGACACGATCAACGCGCTCACCCGCGACCAGATCGCCCGCTTCTTCCGCAAGCACTACGGGCCGCGCAACCTCGTGGTCGCCGCCGCCGGCAACATCGACCACGCCAAGGTGGTGCGCATGGTGCGCCGCGCCTTCGACCGCGCGGGCGCGCTCGACGACCCGCAGGCCCTGCCCGCGCCGCCCCGCTCGGGCACCAAGCTGGTGCGCAGCACCGGCCGCGTCGAGCTGCTCAACCGCCGCACCGAGCAGGCCCACGTCATCCTCGGCATGCCGGGGCTCTCCCGCACCGACGAGCGGCGCTGGGCGCTGGGTGTGCTCAACACCGCGCTCGGCGGTGGCATGAGCTCCCGGCTGTTCCAGGAGATCCGCGAGAAGCGCGGGCTCGCCTACTCGGTCTACTCCTACACCTCCTCGTTCGCCGACTGCGGGCTGTTCGGGGTGTACGCGGGGTGCGCGCCGAACAAGGCCGGCGAGGTGATCAAGATCTGCCGCGACGAGCTGGCCGACATCGTCGAGCACGGCCTGACCGACGAGGAACTGCGCCGCGCCGCGGGCCAGATGTGCGGCTCGACCGTGCTGGGCCTGGAGGACACCGGCGCGCTGATGAACCGGATCGGCAAGAGCGAGCTGTGCTGGGGCGAGCAGATCTCGGTCGACGAGATGCTGGCGAAGATCAAGGCGGTGACCCCCGACGACGTACGGGCGGTCGCCCGTGATGTGCTGGACACCCGGCCGTCGCTCGCCGCGATCGGCTCGCTGGGCAGGCACGAGGCGCGCCTGCACGAAGCCGTCTCCTGAAGCCGCCCGTAGACCCCGGATCGCCCATGATTGCCCAGGATTGTGAGGAACGATGAGTAAGCTCCGCGTCGCCGTCATCGGTGCCCGTGGCCGCATCGGCTCAGAGGCCGTACGGGCCGTGGAGGCCGCCGACGACATGGAGCTGGTCGCCGCAATCGGCCGCGGGGACCCGCTCGAGGCGCTCACCGCGGCCGGTGCCCAGGTGGCCGTGGAACTCACCCACCCCGACGCGGTGATGGAGAACCTCCGGTTCTGCGTGGCCAACGGGATCCACGCCGTGGTCGGCACCACCGGCTGGACCGAGGAGCGGCTGGCGATCCTCGACGGCTGGCTGGCCAAGTCCCCGGCCACCGGCGTGCTCATCGCCCCCAACTTCTCCATCGGCGCGGTGCTGACCATGCGCTTCGCCCAGCAGGCGGCCCGCTTCTTCGACTCCGTCGAGGTGGTCGAGCTCCACCACCGCGGCAAGGCCGACGCCCCCTCCGGCACGGCGACGCGCACCGCGCAGCTCATCGCGGCCGCCCGGGAACGGGCCGGGCTGCCGCGCCAGGAGGACCCGACCACCCACGGCCTGGCCGGCGCGCGCGGCGCCGACGTGGACGGCGTCCCGGTGCACGCCGTGCGGCTGCGCGGCCTCCTGGCCCACCAGGAGGTGCTCTTCGGCGACACCGGCGAGACCCTCACGATCCGGCACGACTCGCTGCACCACAGCTGCTTCATGCCGGGCATCCTGCTGGCCGCCCGCAAGGTGGCCGACCACCCGGGCGTCACCTTCGGGCTGGAACACTTCCTGGACCTGGACTGACCCCGTGCGCGCCAAGATCACCTACTGCGTCCTCGCCGCCGTCCTGGTCGTCTACTTCGTCCTGGCCGGAAGCAGGGGCGTGGTCCTCATCGAGCAGGGCACCCCGGTCACCGTCGTCTTCGGGATCGCGGTGCTGATCATCCCGCTCATCGGCGCCTGGTTCCTGTGGCAGACCACGGCCTTCGCCCGCAGCGCGGACCGCCTCGCCAGGGAGCTGGACGCCGAGGGCGGCCTGCCGGTGGACGAGCTGGTGCGCACCCCGGGCGGGCGTATCGACCGGGACTCGGCCGACGCCGTCTTCGCCAAGCGCAAGGCCGAGGCCGAGGCCGCCCCCGACGACTGGCGCGTCTGGTTCCGCCTGGCCGTCGCCTACCACGACGCCCGCGACACCCCGCGGGCCCGCAAGGCGATGCAGCGCGCGATCGCCCTGCACGACGGCCGGCCGGTGCGCCGCTAGCCCGCCGGGGGACCGGGGCCTCAAGCCTTGCCGGACAGCTGCGCGGCCCAGCCCTCGACGGCGTCCGCGGCGATGTCGAACGCCTCGACCCGGCCGTGGAAGTCCGCGTTGTGGTCGGTCAGCACGGTGAGCGGCTCACGTGCACCGGTCCGCGTGAGGACCAGCGCCTGCCCCTGCACGGTGCGCGGCAGCCCGAGGAGGCGCACGGGCTGCTGTGCGGTGCGCACCTCGCGGACCTCGTGCCACGGCAGCGTGGTCGTCCGCAGCAGCCGTACCAGCCGCAGGCCGCGCCCGCTGACCCACAGGCCCGCGCGCAGCAGCCGCAGCGTCCCGGCGATCAACGCCAGCCCCGCGCCAGCCGCGAAGCCGGCCCCCGAAAGGCTCCCCGCGGCCGCCGTGATCAAGGCGGCGAAGAGCAGGTAGGAGGCGATGACCAGGGCGATCGCGGCCGCCGCCACCCGCCAGGGCCCCGGCCGATAGGGGCGGCGCCAGGCGGCGTCCGGGTCCGGGAGCGCGACGGCGTCGTGGCGGGGCGCAGGGTGCTCGTCGTGGCCGCTGTCGGCGGTGAGGAAGGGCAGAGGCACGGCACGCGTCCCTTTCGGGCAGGCAGGTTCCGGCAGGCAGACCCATCGGCGCGTCCGCACGGGCGTACGAGCGGTGGGGCTGTGACGGGTGAGGCTATCAGCGGCGTCCGCGCCCGGCCCCGCTCGGTGCGTGCACTCAGTGGTGCCTGGCGCCGTCGGCCTGCTGGTGGCCGGTGGCGCTCGCGCCCGGGACCTCGAGCGCGGGCGTGCCCAGCATGACCGCGCCGACGAGGGCGGCGATCACCGTCGCCGTCGCCAGTACGCGTGCGGCCAGCTGCGACCCGCTGGGGCGCTCGCGCGGGGGAGGAGCGACGTTGCTCCGGAAACGCTCGCTCTCGGCGACGAAGGCGAACGGAACCGGCTCTCCCCGGCGGATCATGATGCTCCCTCCCGCATCGTGCGCAACCTGCGACCCGAACGAGTCGTACGCTCGTGCCGTACCGGCAAAACGTACGAGCCCGTCCATTGGTGCCCGTTATCGGCGCGAACCCGCGGGCGGTCGATCCGCCGCACCCGCCCGCGGGCCCCACGTAAGCTGGGCGCCGCCCGCCGGCAGGCCGTGCAAGGCGGCGACAAGGCGACGAAGAAGGAAGGACCTCACCGGTGCCCGATATCCCCACCGAGCCCGCCGAGACCACGCTGCGCTTCCGCAGCGACGTGAGCGTGGAGCTGGTCAAGCACAGCGCGGCGGACTCGGACGTGCTGTTCGCGGCCCGGGTGTCCACCGTCGGCGAGCAGTCCATCGACGAGCTCAGCAAGGACCCGGCCCGCTCCAAGGGCCTGATCAACTACCTGATGCGCGACCGCCACGGCAGCCCCTTCGAGCACAACTCGATGACGTTCCTGATCAGCGCGCCGATCTTCGTCTTCCGCGAGTTCATGCGGCATCGCGTGGGCTGGTCCTACAACGAGGAGTCCGGCCGCTACCGCGAGCTCCAGCCGGTCTTCTACGTCCCCGGCGAGGACCGCAGGCTGGTGCAGCAGGGCCGACCGGGCAAGTACGAGTTCGTGCAGGGCACCCCTGGCCAGCACAAGGCCGCCACCGAGGCCATGGAGGCCTCCTACCGCCAGGCCTACGAGGCGTACCGGCGGATGCTCGACGAGGGGATCGCCCGCGAGGTGGCCCGCTCGGTCCTGCCGGTCGGCCTGTTCTCCTCGATGTACGCCACCTGCAACGCCCGTTCGCTGATGCACTTCCTGGCCCTGCGCACACAGCACGAGCTGGCCAAGGTGGCGTCGTTCCCGCAGCGGGAGATCGAGATGGTCGGCGAGAGGATGGAGGCGGAGTGGGCCAAGCTCATGCCGCTCACCTACGCCGCCTTCAACGCCAACGGCCGCGTCGCGCCGTAGGCCGCCAAAGGCTCCCGTCCCGCGGTCGCGGCCTCGGCACACCGCAGGGAGCAATGCCCCAAGTGTCCCGATTGCGGGCATTAGTGAAGTTCATCTAGGCTTCAGAAGCGGATTCCGGTGCTGCTTGAACCCCCGAGCAGGCAGCGCCGGAATCCCCCTCGAACGGTCCCGAGGACCCCGAGCGGGTCCCCTAGGGGGCGTGACCGTGTGCGCTACGAGTAGCGTTGGACCCATGGCTCCGACCTCCACACCGCAGACCCCCTTCGGGCGGGTCCTGACCGCAATGGTCACGCCGTTCACCGCGGACGGCGCTCTCGACGTCGACGGCGCCCAGCGCCTCGCCGCCCATCTGGTGGATGCCGGCAACGACGGCCTCGTCGTCAACGGCACCACCGGCGAGTCCCCGACCACCAGCGATGCGGAGAAAGAGCAGCTGATCAGGGCGGTGCGCGAGGCCGTCGGCGACCGGGCCTTCGTCGTCGCAGGCGTCGGCACCAACGACACCCGGCACAGCGTCGAACTCGCCCGCCAGGCCGAGCGGGCCGGCGCCCACGGCCTGCTGACGGTCACGCCGTACTACAGCAAGCCCACGCAGGAAGGCCTCCTGCGGCACTTCACCGCGATCGCCGACGCCACCGAGCTGCCCGTGATGCTCTACGACATCCCGGGCCGCAGCGGTGTGCCGATCCAGACCGAGACCATCGTGCGGCTCGCCGACCACCCCCGGATCGTCGCCAACAAGGACGCCAAGGGCGACCTCGGCCGCGCCAGCTGGGCCATCGCCCGCTCCGGCCTCGCCTGGTACTCCGGCGACGACATGCTCAACCTGCCCCTGCTCTCGGTCGGCGCCGTCGGCTTCGTCTCCGTCGTCGGCCACCTGGTCACCGCCGAGCTGCGCGCCCTGCTGGAGGCCTACCTCGCGGGCGACGTCGCCAAGGCCACCGAGGTCCACCAGAAGCTGCTCCCCGTCTACACCGGCATGTTCCGCACCCAGGGCGTGATCACCACCAAGGCCGCCCTCGCGCTGCGCGGCCTGCCCGGCGGCCCGCTGCGCCTGCCCCTGGTCGACCTGTCCGACGAGGAGACCGAACAGCTGAAGAAGGATCTCGCCGCAGGCGGGGTACACCTTTAGGCAAAGGCTTCACAACCGCATACCGGCAACACCGCACAACCGAATACCAACCGAACACGGACAGAACCACGCACGCTACGCTCGCGCCACGTGTCCTATGCGGTCCCCCAAGCCGGACCAGGGGCCGTGGCGCGAGTGGTGAGGAGAGACTTTTGAGCCATCCGCACCCTGATCTCGCACACCCGCCGGCTCTGCCCGAAGGCGGCCTGCGGATCACCCCGCTCGGCGGCCTCGGCGAGATCGGCCGCAACATGACGGTCTTCGAGTACGGCGGCCGGCTGCTGATCGTCGACTGCGGGGTGCTCTTCCCGGAGGAGGAGCAGCCCGGAATCGATCTGATCCTTCCGGACTTCACCACCATTCGGGACCGCCTCGACGACGTCGTCGGCATCGTCCTCACACACGGTCACGAGGACCACATCGGCGGGGTGCCGTTCCTGCTCCGGGAGAAGCCGGACATCCCCCTCATCGGGTCCAAGCTCACCCTGGCCCTCATCGAGGCCAAGCTCACCGAGCACCGGATCCGCCCCTACACCCTCGAGGTGGCGGAGGGGCAGCGCGAGCGCATCGGGCCCTTCGACTGCGAATTCGTCGCCGTCAACCACTCGATCCCGGACGCCCTAGCGGTCGCCATCCGCACCCCGGCGGGCATGGTCGTGCACACCGGCGACTTCAAGATGGACCAGCTGCCGCTCGACGGCCGCCTCACCGACCTCCCCGCCTTCGCGCGGCTCGGCGAGGAGGGCATCGACCTGCTGCTGGCCGACTCCACCAACGCGGAGGTACCCGGCTTCATCCCGCACGAGCGGGACATCTCCCCGGTGCTGCGCCAGGTCTTCGCCAAGGCCGAACGCCGGATCATCGTGGCCAGCTTCGCCAGCCACGTCCACCGCATCCAGCAGGTCCTCGACGCCGCCTACGAGTACGGGCGCCGCGTCGCCTTCGTGGGCCGCTCGATGGTCCGCAACATGGGCATCGCGCGCGACCTCGGCTATCTGCGGGTACCCGGCGGTCTGGTGGTGGACGTCAAGACCCTGGACGACCTGCCCGACGAGGAGATCGTCCTCATCTGCACCGGCTCGCAGGGCGAACCCATGGCCGCGCTGTCCCGCATGGCCAACCGCGACCACCAGATCCGCATCGTCGAGGGCGACACCGTCATCCTCGCCTCGTCCCTGATTCCGGGTAACGAAGCCGCGGTCTACCGCGTCATCAACGGACTCACCCGCTGGGGCGCCAGCGTCGTCCACAAGGGCAACGCGAGGGTCCACGTCTCCGGCCACGCCTCGGCCGGCGAACTGCTGTACTTCTACAACATCTGCAAGCCGCGGAATCTGATGCCGGTCCACGGCGAATGGCGCCATCTGCGCGCCAACGCCGACCTCGGCATCGCGACGGGCATTCCACGCGAGCGCGTCGTCATCCCCGAGGACGGCGTCGTCGTCGACCTCGTGGACGGCGTCGCCAAAATCGTGGGCAAGGTGCAGGCGGGCTACGTGTACGTGGACGGCCTCTCCGTCGGCGACGTCACCGAGACCTCGCTCAAGGACCGCCGGATCCTGGGTGAGGAGGGAATCGTCAACATCTTCGTCGTGGTCGACAGCACCACCGGAAAGGTCGTCGGCGGCCCCGACATCCAGGCACGCGGATCCGGTATCGACGACGCGGCATTCGAACCGGTCGTCAGCAAGATCGAGGAAGCCCTGCTCAGGTCGGCTGCCGACGGCATTGTCGAGCCGCACCAGTTGCAGCAGCTCATCCGCCGCACCGTGGGCAAGTGGGTCTCCGACACCTACCGCCGCCGTCCGATGATCCTCCCTGTGGTGGTTGAAGTCTGACGACGTGTCATCGAGCGGGGCGCCCCGATTTTGATCGGGGCGCCCCCCACCAATACGATGGCACAACCCCCACCAACAGAAACCCCCCAACACCGGGCGCCCGTACGGCGGGAAATACCGCGGGAA
>CAYNNX010000032.1:0-12476 GCA_964398515.1 uncultured Streptantibioticus sp.
CGCCGGCGTCGGCCTCCGGCGGGCCGTCGTCGCCCGCCGGCGGCTCCGCCCCGGCGAACGGCGGGGGCGACGCGGGCGGCGGACTGCTGTCCGGCGTGGTCGGCGGCGTCGGCGGCCTGGGGGGCGGCCTGCTGGGCAACAGACCGGGAGCGGCGCCCCCACGGCCGGCCGGGGTCAGCCGAGGCCGAGCCAGCCGAGCACGGTCTGCACCAGCAGCACGGTGGACATCACCGCCACGAAGGCGACCACCGCGGTGGCGGCGATGCGGTAGCGGCGCCCGTTGGCCGCGTTGCCGAGCAGGGAGCGCCGGTTGGTGAGGACCAGCAGGTAGACCAGCACGATGGGGCTGATCAGGCCCTGCAGCACCTGGGTTCCGATCAGCAGCTGGATCAGGTCGACCGGCGTGAGGGCCACCGCCGCGCCGAGGATGATCTGGGCGGTGAACAGGCCCAGGAACAGCGGAGCGTCCCGGAAGCTGCGGGAGACCGAGCGCTCCACACCGGCCGCCTCGCCGATCGCGTAGCTGGCGGACAGCGGCACCACCGCGCCCGCCAGGGCGGAGGCCCCGATCAGGCCGAGGGCGAAGAGCAGTTCGGCGCCCTTTCCGGCCACGGGCCTGAGCGCCGAGGCGGCCTGGGCGGCGGACTCCAGCGGGCCGGTGCCGCCGATCACCGCGGCCGTGGCGATGATGATGGTCAGGCTGATCACGCAGGCGAAGACGGCCCCGAGGACGGCGTCGGCGCGGATGAGCCGGTAGTCCTGGGGTTTGGCGCCGCGGTCCACGACTCCGGCCGCCGCGTAGAACTGCATGTACGGGCTGACGGTGGTGCCGATGAGCGCGACGGCGAGGAGGATGAAGTCCTTGTCGGCCCGCATCTCCGGAACGACCAGGTGGGTGGCTACCTGGCCCCAGTGCGGATGGCCCAGGACCATGGCGACGGGGTAGGCGAAGAACGCCAGCGACATGATCAGGAAGATGCGTTCGGCCCAGCGGTAGGAGCCGAAGAGCACCAGGGACCACAGCAGCAGCGCGGCGGGCGGGATGACGGCCCACTTGGGGACGCCGAGCAGCTCGAAGGCGGCGCCGATGCCGGCGAACTCGGAGACGACCAGACCGGTGTTGGCCAGCAGCAGGCAGAACACGGCCAGGGCGGTCAGGCGCAGGCTGAACTGCTCGCGGATGAGCGCCCCCAGGCCCTTGCCGGTGTGGGCGCCCAGGCGCACGGCCATCTCCTGGACCATGACCAGCGCCACGGTGACCAGCACCATGAAGAAGAGCGTGCCGTAGACGAACTGGGATCCGGCCGAGGCGTAGGTGGCGATGCCCGCGGCGTCGTTTCCGGCGTTGGCGGCGACCAGGCCCGGCCCGGCGATCGCGGCGATCGCGGTCAGCCGCCGCAGTCCCCTGCGGGGCGGACGCCCGGCGCTTTGTGCGGGCGCGGGCGCCGCGGACAGGTCCGGCGCTGCGGCGAGGGCCGTGGGGGCGGCGGTCGTGCTCGCCGTGGCGTCGGGTTCGCGGGTCACTGCAGAAACCTCCGGAAGTGCAGGCGCCCGCGCTCGGGCAGCAGGGCGTCCAGGACGTCGTCGGCCAGGATGCGGCCGAGCGGGCGCTCCTCGTCGTCGACCACGAGCAGGGAGGAGGCGCGGGCGGCGACCAGCTGGTCGGCGGCCTCCGCGATGCGGGTGTCGGCCCGCACCACGACCGGCGGCCCGAACTGGGCGACCCAGTCCACCACCTCGCCCACCTTGGTGGCGTCCTCGGCGACGGCCAGGTCGAACAGCGCGACGTCCGCGAGCAGGCGGCCGGCGTCGTCCAGGACGGCGACGGCGTCGATCTCGGTGCGGTGCTCGGCCTGGGCGGCGAGTTCGGCGCGGACCTCGCCGACGGTCTGGTCCCGCCCGGCGGTGACCACCAGCGACGTCATCGCGCCTCCCGCGGTGCCCTCCCGGTGAGTGAGCAGCTCGCGCAGGTCGGCGGCCTCGTCGGCGGGCATGCGGGCCAGCAGGGTCTCGCGTTCGCCGGGCTGAAGGTCGCGCAGGGCGTCCACGGCCTCGTCCGGCTCCATCTCGTCCACCAGCCGGGCGGCGTGCTCCGGGGGCGCCTCGCGCAGCAGGTTCTCCAGCTCGGCCGGTTCCATCTCCTCCAGCGCGTCGGCGGCCTGGCCCGGGTCGAGCCAGGCCAGCAGCTGCTGGCGTTCGGTGCGGCCGAGGTCCTCCAGCAGGTCGGCGAGGTCCGCCGGGCGCAGCTGGTGCAGCGCGGAGCGGGAGGCGCGCAGCCGTACCTCGGCCGGTCCCGCGGTGGCGTGCTCGGCGAAGGGGGCCACCGCCTGCCAGTCGAGCACCCGTTCCGGGGTCGGCCGGGCCTGCCAGCGCCGCGGGCCGAGGCGGCGCAGCAGGGTGGGCAGGGAGACGTCCACCCCGACGAGCACGATGCGGTCGGCCAGCGGTGCCAGGTACAGGTCGGCGGCGCGGGTGACCTGCACGCCGTCGACGTCGACGAGCTGGTGGTCGAGCACGTCGCGGGCGAGCAGCACCTCCCCGGGACGGCGTTCGTACTCGCGCAGGTCCATGCGCGAGGTGCGCAGGCTGACCCGTCCGGCGTGCATCTTCTCCACGGCGTCGGCGAGCAGGAAGGCGCGGCGGCGCCCCACGCGGATGACGAGGCCGGTGGCCGGCGGGTACGGGTCGGTCCCGTACAGGCGGGCGACCACGTCGACGACCCGGCCGACCTCCTCGCCGGCCTCGTTGGTGACCGGGGCACCGACCAGGCCGGCGAGCGAGACGAGCGAGGTGCGCACCGCCTTGGAGGCGGTCGCGTGGCGGACGAGCTGTACCCTGCGGCTGCGCAGCCGCGCGGATGTGGCCATGAGCAGCGTGTTGGTGGCCAAGGTGAACACCCCCTTGCCCCGGACGGCGGGGCACCGGGCGGCAGCGGGCAGCGGCGGTGTCCGTCTCCCTGATGCGGGCGTGTGACGCCATCACGTCCGCTGCGACGGGCCCGGCGCGGGGCGTCAGGCGGACTCGGCCGGCGGCGGAGCCTGCAAGGTCAGGTCAGGAGGTGCTGCCTCGGACCGCGGAAGGACGGCGAGGACGTGACGGGAAGGGGCCGACTATGGCCCGGACTACTGTCCATTACGCCTCCCTCCGATCAAGGACGCCCGGGGCGTCGCAGCGACTCGGCCAGCACGGCCCCCGGTCGGGGCCCTGACAACCATAGGCCCCCACCCCCGCGATCCCCCAATTCCGTTACCTGCCCTTGACCCGACCGGCCGCGTCGCAGGGCCGGCGACCGGTCGGGGAAGCCGGGTGATCGCGCCCGCCGAGCCAGCCGATAGCGTGTCCCGAAATGACATCGCGGTGAACGTCGCATGGCCGGTGGAGGTAGAGAAGATGTCCAGCCGAGGAAGGATCGTGTGGGGGCTGGTGTTCCTGGCCGCGCTGCTCGGGCTGGGCTTCGCGGCCAGGACCTCCGCGTTGACCAGCGCGGACATCCATCTCGACGAGCATCTGGCGACTCTGCGGGACGGCGCTCTGACCGCCCTCGCCAAGGCGGCCACGACCGCGGCCTCCTCGACCGTCGGCGTGGCGGCCGCGGTCCTCGTGCCCGCCGTGCTGTGGTTCCTGCGCCGGCGGCGTGACGCGGTGCACACGCTGCTGCTCGTCGGGGGCGCGCTGGCGGTGGCCTTCGCCGCCAAGGCGCTGGTCCACGAGCACCGCCCGCCGCAGCGGCTGTGGGTGATACCGCCGGACAACGCCGAGAGCTTCCCCAGCGGGCACACCACCGTCGCCACCGCCCTCGCACTGACCGCGGTCCTCCTGGTGCGGCACCGCCGGCGAGTGCTCGCGGCGCTGGCCGGCGGGGTGTTCGCAGGCGGCGTGGCGTTCGCCCGCATGTACCTGGGTGTGCACTACCTGCCTGACGTCGCGGGCGGCTTCCTGTCCGCGTCGG
This sequence comes from uncultured Streptantibioticus sp., assembly GCA_964398515.1. Taxonomy (GTDB): domain Bacteria; phylum Actinomycetota; class Actinomycetes; order Streptomycetales; family Streptomycetaceae; genus CAYNNX01. Next base: position 3,950 of record CAYNNX010000032.1, read on the forward strand.
CGGCGGCCCTGCTGGTCGCCGGGGTGCTCGGGCTGGGCCCGGTCCGCGCCCGGCTGGAGGCCCTGGAGCAGTCGAGCGGCGGGGGCCGCCACAGCGCCCGCGCCGCCCGCACCCCGGTCCGCTCCCCCGAGCGCGTCCCCGCACGCAGCCGCTGACGGCTCGGGTACGCCTACTCAGGCGCTCGTACTCAGGCCCGGAGCAAGGGAATTGAGTACGCGGCGCCTGACGGCGGCGGGGGCGCATGGCCGACCGTGGCGCCATGAACATGACCGCCCGGGAAGTCGCCGCCGCCACGCCCGCGGGGCGCGACCGCTACATCGACCTGTTGCGCGTGGCCTCCCTCGCCACCGTCGTGCTGGGACACTGGCTGATGGCGGCGGTGACCGTCGGCCCGGACGGCGGTGTGCAGGTCGGCAACCTGCTCGCCGTGCGGCCCGGCTTGCAGATACTCACCTGGTTTCTGCAGATCATGCCGGTCTTCTTCTTCGTCGGAGGCTTCTCCCACGCGCTGTCCTACCGCTCGCTCCACCGCCGCCTGGAAGGGCGCGGTGTCTACTCGGCATTCCTGAGGGCCAGGCTCCAGCGGCTGCTGCGCCCCACCGCGCTCTTCATCGCCGTGTGGGGCGCGGGCGCGCTCGTGCTTCAACTGCTGTGGCCGCACGCCGCGTTGGCCGACGCGGCGGCGCGGCTGGTCGCCCAGCCGTTGTGGTTCATCGGCATATACCTGGGCATGGCGGCCTGCACCCCGCCGCTGCTGCGGCTGCACGAGCGGTACGGCTGGGCCGTGTTCGGCGCGCTGGTGACGGCGGCGGCGCTGGTGGACGTCGCGCGGTTCGCGCTCGCCGTGCCGTTCGCGGGCTTCGCGAACTTCGCCTTCGTCTGGCTCGCCGTCCACCAGCTCGGCTTCCTGCGGGCCGACGGACGCCTCGGCGCGCACGGCCTGAGCCTTCCGGCGGCGATGGCGGCAGGCGGACTGGCGGCGGCCGCAGCGCTCGTGGCGGTCGGACCCTATCCGCTCTCGATGGTCGGCATGCCCGGCGAGAAGGTCTCCAACATGGCCCCGCCCACCCTGGCGCTGCTGTGCCACGGGGTCTGGCTGGTCGGCGCGGTCGAGCTGGTGCGCGCGCCCATCACGCGGTGGCTGGACCGCGCGCGGGTGTGGCGCGGGGTGGTCGTGGCGAGCGGCGTCGCCATGACGGCCTTCCTGTGGCACCTCACGGCGATGCTGGGCGTGTACGCGGCCGCGTTCGCCCTGCGGCTGCCGTTCCCGGCCCCGGCCACGGCCGCGTGGTGGGCCGAGGCACCGTTGCGGATCGCGGCGGCGGCAGCGGTGACCGCCGCCCTGGTGGCGGTCTTCCGGGCCGCCGAGCGTCCCCGTACCGCGAGGGAGCCCGTCGGCGGCGGGCGGGCGGGCGTCTGGGCTGCGGCGCTCGGAGTCACCCTGTGCCTCTTCGGGGTCCTGGGACTCTCGCTCGTCGGTTTCGGCGGACTCCTCGACGGACGTACCGCGGTGCTGGTGGCGGTGCGCATCTCCGCTCCCGTGGCGATCGCGGCGACGGCGCTGGGCTGGGCGCTGGTCGAGACGGCGGGCCGCCGCACGCCGGCCGTGCGCCGGGGGCGCGCCGGTTAGCAGGCGCGCAGGGCGGCCGGGGCCCGCCCGCGGGCGGGAGGGGTGATGACCGCCGCGCGCATCGTCATCGGCGTGGACGGTTCGACGCAGGCCGCCAAGGCGCTCGCGGACGACGCCGACAGCGGCACCGTGCCGGGCAGGGGACGCGCCCGGCACGAGGTGAGCGAGGGGCCCGGCCGCGAGAGCGATCCCGGGCGGGCGGCGAGGAGGCCGGTCCCGGCCGTTCCGCTGCTGCTGACCGGCGGCGGTGCGCACGGCGATGCGGGGCAGCGCACCGTGCGCCGGCTGCCGGGGCGTGCGGTGCGGATCCCGGCGGCCGGGGATTCGGTGGCACTGGGTGCCGCGGCACAGGCCGCCGGGGCGCTCACCGGCGAAGCCCCGGACGAGGTCGCACGCCGCTGGGGACGGCCGATGGGCCGCTGCTGGAACCGCTGCCGAAGGACACCGAGACCCTGGCGAGGAGCTCCGACACGCTGCACCGCGCCCGCCTCCCCCAGCGGACCGCCACCGCGTACTGATGGCCGGATACCGATGGGCGACCTGGCCGAAGATCATCGGTTACACGGGAATAAGTTGACGCAGGCAACTTGTTTGACCGATGATCGTTACATCGCCGGTCGTCACAACTCAGCCCGGTTGCAGGCGTGTTACCCATCCGCGCACCGACGACCGCGCGTAACCGCACGGGAACACCACGGCAACACGCCTCCCGGTCGAATCGGAGGAAGAGCATGTGTGGAATCGCCGGATGGATCTCTTACCAGCGCGACCTGCGAGGCGAGCAGGCCACCGTCGACGCGATGACCGAGACGATGTCCTGCCGCGGCCCGGACGACCGCGGAACCTGGGTTGAGGGCCCGGCCGCACTCGGTCACCGGCGGCTCGCCATCATCGACCTGCCGGGCGGGCGCCAGCCGATGAGCCTCGAAGTGCCCGGCGGCACCGTGGCCATGGTGTACTCCGGGGAGGCCTACAACTTCACCGAGCTGCGCAGGGAGCTGGCCGGCCGGGGCCACCGCTTCACCACCGACTCCGACACCGAGGTCGTGCTCCACGGCTACCTGGAGTGGGGCGAGGCCGTCGCCGAGCGTCTCAACGGCATGTACGCCTTCGCCATCTGGGACAGCCGCGAGCAGAAGCTCGTCATGATCCGCGACCGCATGGGGATCAAGCCGTTCTACTACTACCCCACCGCCGACGGGGTGCTCTTCGGCTCGGAGCCCAAGGCGATCCTGGCCAATCCGCTGGCCTCCCGCAAGGTCGGACTCGACGGCCTGCGCGAGCTCTTCGCCTTCGTCAAGACCCCCGGCCACGCGGTCTGGGACGGCATGCGCGAGGTGGAGCCCGGCACCGTCGTCACCGTCGGCCGGGGCGGCATCCGCACCCACGTCTACTGGGCGCTGGAGACCCGGCCGCACACCGACGACCAGGCCACCTCCATAGCCCGGGTCCGCTCGCTGCTCGAGGACATCGTGCGCCGCCAGCTCGTCGCGGACGTGCCGCGCTGCACCCTGCTCTCCGGCGGCCTGGACTCCTCGGCCATGACGGCGCTCGCCGCACGGCAACTGGCCGCCGAGGGCGAGACGGTCCGCAGCTTCGCGGTGGACTTCGTGGGCCAGACCGAGAACTTCGTCGCCGACGAGCTGCGCGCCACCCCCGACGCCCCCTTCGTCCACGACGTGGCCCGCCACTCCGGCACCGAGCACCAGGACATCGTCCTCGACTCCGACCAGCTCGCCGACCCCGAGGTGCGGGCCAAGGTGATCCGCGCCAGGGACATCCCGATGGGCATCGGCGACATGGACTCCTCCTTGTACCTGCTGTTCAAGGCCATCCGGGAGCACTCGACAGTGGCCCTGTCCGGGGAGTCGGCCGACGAGGTCTTCGGCGGCTACAAGCAGTTCTTCGACCCCGAGGTCCGGCAGGCCGACACCTTCCCCTGGCTGCCGCAGTTCTCGCGGCACTTCGCCGAAGAGGCCGACATCTTCACCGAGGAGACCACCAAGGCGCTGGACCTCGAGGCCTACGTGCAGGACAACTACAGCTCGGCGGTCGCCGGCATCCAACGGCTCGACGGCGAGAGCGACTTCGAGTACCGGATGCGCCGGATCTGCCACCTGCACCTGACCCGGTTCGTGCGGATCCTGCTGGACCGCAAGGACCGCGCGAGCATGGCGGTGGGCCTAGAGGTCCGCGTGCCGTTCTGCGACCACCGGCTCGTGGAGTACGTCTACAACACCCCGTGGGCGCTGAAGTCCTTCGACGGCCGGGAGAAGAGCCTGCTGCGCGAGGCCACCGCCGACCTGCTGCCCAGGTCGGTCTACGACCGGGTGAAGAGCCCCTACCCCTCCACCCAGGACCCGAAGTACGCGGTGGCGTTGCAGAACAACGTCAGGGAGCTGCTGGCCGACCCCTCCCACCAGGTGTTCCAGATCGTCAGCCGCGACTGGCTGGAGCGGGCCGTCAAGATCGACACCCCGCAGACCACCCAGGCGTCCCGGCTCGGCCTGGAACGCGCGCTCGATCTCGCCGTGTGGATGGACCTCTACGCACCCACCATCACCCTGGCCTGACCAACCCGGGCTTGCCGGGGCGCTCGCCGGGCGCCCCGGCGAGCGGCATCATCGTAGGAGAGCGAGCGGGCGGGCCGTCGTGGCCGCCCGCTGAGCGGCCCGCGACGCGGCGGGCCCCTGGCGGGAAGGAGCCGCCCGAATGGCAGGCGATCCGGCGAAGCCGCCCGCCCCGGCACAGGTCGCCGGTGCGCCGGGTGGGCTGCTGGACGAGCTGCGGGTGGCCGCCGCAGTGCTCGACCGGGACGGCCGGATCGTGCTGTGGAGCCCGCAGGCCGAGGAGCTGTTCGGCTACTCCGTCGACGAGGCGCTCGGGCAGCGCGCCGACCGCCTTCTCCTCACACCGGAGAACCGGCAGGTGGCCGCCGAGCTCTTCCGCGAGGTGCGCAAGGGCATGACCTGGGCGGGCGTCTTCCCGGTCCGCCACAAGGACGGCACCACGCGCCATGTCGAGTTCCGCAACATGCGACTCCACGACATGGACAGCAACATCTACGCCCTCGGTCTCGCCGCCGACGTGGCCACCATCCGCGACGTGGAGACCGACCTGGCCCTCTCCGACCGGCTGGTCACCCAGTCGCCGCTGGGCCTGGCCGTGCTCGACACCGACCTGCGCTACGTGCGGGTCAACGCGGCCCTCGCCCGGATGAACGGCCTGCCGGCCAAGGAACATCTGGGCCGGCACCTGGCCGAGGTGCTGCCGGACGTTGATGTCGAGGCCATCGACGCCGCAATGCGCCAGGTGCTTCGGACCGGCGAGCCGGTGCTGGACCGGCGCACCGTCGGCCGCACCCGGGCCGACCCCGGCCGGGACCGCACCTGGTCGGTCTCGCTGTTCCGGCTCGACGACGCCAGGGGCCGGGTGCTGGGCCTGGCCGGTTGCGTCATCGACATGACCGACCGGCACGAGGCCGCCGCGGAGGCGGACGCGGCGCGGGCGCGTCTGGAGGCCATCGCAGAGGCGAGCGACCGGATCGGCTCCACGCTCGACCTGCGGCAGACCGCGCAGGAGCTGGCCGAGATCGTGGTGCCGCGGATCGCGGACATGGCCACCGTGGACGTCCTCGACGAGGTGCTCAGGGGCGAGCGCCACCCCAGGATCGGCGCCGAGGGGTCGGCCACCTTCCGGGCGCTGGCCGTGGTCGCCGGCTACCCCACCGAGGCGGTACGCGCCCCCGACGCGGTCGGCGAGGTCAGCACCCACGCACCCACCCGGCTGGTCAGCCAGGCCGTGCGCGAGGGCCGTCCGGTCCTGCTGCCCGAGGTGGGCCCCGAGACGGTGATGCACATCGCCAGGAACGCGGAGGCCGCCGAGCTCCTCACACGCGCCGGCCTCCACTCCTACCTGGCGCTCCCCCTGGTGGCGCGCGGCGTGGTCATCGGCATCATCGGCCTGTTCCGCACGGTCAACCCGCGCCCCTTCGACGAGCAGGACCTCACCCTCGCCGCCGAGCTCGCCTCACGGGCCGCGGTGTGCATGGACAACGCCCGACTGTACGGGCTCGAACGCGCCACCGCGGTCGCGCTCCAGCGCAGCCTGCTGCCCGGCGAGCCGCCGTACCACGACAGCCTGGAGATGGCCTGCCGCTACCGCCCGGCGCGGCAGACCGAGGAGGTGGGCGGCGACTGGTACGACGTGCTGCCCCGCAAGGACGGCACCGTCGCCCTCGTGGTCGGCGACGTCATGGGCAGCGGCGTCCACGCGGCCGCGATCATGGGCCAGCTGCGCACCGCGACCCGCACCCTGGCCGGGCTCGGCCTGGCCCCGGCCGACCTGCTGCACCACCTCGGCGACGCCGCGGCCCTCGGCGACTCCATCGCCACGTGCCTGTACGCGCTGTGCGACACCGCGAACGGGCGCTGCGAGCTCTCCTCGGCCGGGCACCTGCCGCCGATCCTGGTCTCCCCCGACGGCCGCGGCGAACTCGTGGACATCCCCGTCGCGCCGCCGCTCGGGGTGGGCGGCGTGCCGTTCGGTACCGTCCACCGCGACCTGCCCCCGGGGGCGCTGCTCGCGCTGTACACCGACGGCCTCGTGGAGAGCCGCGAGACCCCCATCGACGAGGGGATCCGGGCACTGCGGCGCGTGCTGGAGGGTCCGCCGAGGCCGCTGCAGGAGATGTGCGACCTGATCCTGAGCACGCTGCCGCCCGGCACCGACGACATCGCCTTCCTGCTCGCCCGGCGCCGGGTGACGGCGGAGGTCAGCGTCGCACGAGGCGGTGGTGCGTGATCTTGACGAGTTCGTGCCAGAACGGCTTCGCGGTGAGGTACAGGCCGATCACCGAGAGGATCCCGAGGGACACGTCGACGCTGATGCGGCCCTGTTTCGCCCAGTAGACGTCCCTGAGGTCCAGCAGGAGCGCGAACTCGTCGGCGATCAGCGCCGCCCCGGAACCGTAGACGGCGGCGACGACGGGGTGGCCGACGTACTCCTCGTCGCCGCGGACCGCCACCAGGCCGACCCCCGCCAGCGCGGCGATGCCGAAGTTGTAGTGGTGCAGATGGGTGCCGCCCGCCGAGACGTTGCCCCAGGGCAGCTTGCCGCTGCGGATGGCGTGGGTGATCAGGCGTGCGGTGCCGAAGGTGACGCCGAAGGCGGCCCAGGCCGACAGCAGTGAGCGCTGCGTGGGCGTCGTCTTCTCGACGAGTGCCCTGCGCCACCGGCGCGGCAGGCTCTGCGGCGGATCTCCCTCGCGGCCGTGGCCGCCCGGTGGACGTGCAGCGCGCACGGTGTGCTCCGTTCTCGTGCCGGGCCCGGTGGCGCCCCTCGGCCGCCGTCGCACGACGGCCGACGGGTTCCTGCCGGGCGCCTACCCGGCCGGGAGGCCCCGTACCGCGGATCCCGGGCACGATCACGAATCCGGCGCAGCCCGCGCGGCCGGAAGGCCGCGAGCGGCTCAGCGGGCGGCCGCGCGGGAGAAGAACTCGATCATGGACTTGTTCGCGGCCGCCGGGTCCTCCAGGTAGCCGTAGTGCCCGCAGCCCGGGAGCAGGTCGAAGCTCGCGCCGGGGATCGCGTCGGCCACCTCGCGGCCCATGTGCGGCGGGCAGATCACGTCGTCGGCGAAGGAGATCACATGGCAGGGCACCCGGATGCGGCGGTAGGCCTCGAGCCGGTCGTCCAGCATGCTCACCGGCATCTGGGCGCGCCGGCCGGGGCCGAGCGCCCCGCCGAGCTGGAACAGTTCGAGCCAGCCGGACACGGCATCGTCGTCGTCGAGGGTGCGCCGCGAGAGCGACTTGAGGGCGCGCACCACGGCCGCGTACCCGCTGGGCACGGAGCCGCCCTCGTCGTACAGGGCGATCTCCGCTTCGGTGATGGCCCTGCGCAGTGCGTCCGTGCGGCCACGGGTGGCCATCAGGACCGCCTGGCGCACCAACTCCGGCCGGGCGAGGGCGAGTTCCTGGGCTACCATGGCGCCCATCGAGGTGCCCACCACGCGGCACGGGCCCACTCCCAGGTACTCGATGAGCCCGGCCACGTCACCGACCATGTCGTCGAGGGTGAAACCCTCGGGGCACTCGGAGGTCGGCGGAATGCCCCGGTTGTCGAAGGTGATGACCCGGTAGCCGACGGCCTTCAGCGCGGGCGCCTGGTGCAGCTGCCACACGGTACGGGTGCCGCCGGTCCCCTGGATCATCACCACCGGCTCGCCCGAACCGCCGGTGTCGTCGTAGTTGAGCCGAATCCCGTTCACCGGAACGACCGGCATCTTTCCATCCCCCTCTGCGCTCGGCCGGTCCGAGTCTATGCGGACCCCGGCGCGCATCCGTCGTCGGCGGCGTGATCGCGCCGGGGCTCACCGCGGGAGCGCGAGCGCGGCGGGGGTTTCGTGGGCGCCGGGCGTACCGCGCAGCCGGGCCGCCAGGGGGCCGTCGCCGCGCACCGTGATCCGGCCCTCCCGGACGGCCGACTCGACGGACAGGGTGCCGTTCGCCACCGCGAGGCAGGTTTCGGTGTCCAACCCGAGCTCGGCGTCGGGGTGTTCGGCCGGGCCGTCCCCGTACACCGGGACGGAATCGCCGGGTTCGCCGAGGCGCAGGTGGAAGACGCCCTCGTCGAGCCGCACGTCGACGACGCCGGTGAGATGCGCGGCGATCGGCCGCAGACGGGCCGTCAGGGGGACGGCGAACCAGTGGGCGCGGATGGCGTCCGTGGGGCGCCGGTCGGCCAGGTCGCGGGCGCCCCACCCGGCGAGTGCCGTGAGCGCGGGCAGCAAGTCGTAGCCGCGCGGGGTGAGTTCGTAGACGTGGGCGGCGCCCGGCGCGGGCAGGCGGCGGCGGACGGCGAGAGCGTCGCGCTCCATGTCCTTCAGGCGTGAGG
>CAYNNX010000032.1:12486-31354 GCA_964398515.1 uncultured Streptantibioticus sp.
GCGAGCACGTCGGTGCTGACGCCGGGCAGGTCGGCGTGGAGGTCGGTGTAGCGGCGGGGGCCTGCCAGCAGTTCCCGGACGATCAGCAGGGTCCACCGGTCCCCGACGGCGTCGAGGGCCCGGGCGATCGCACAGTACTGGTCGTAGCTTCGGCGTGGCATGCGACTCAGTCTAGACACGAGGTTGGACTTTCCAAGTGCCAACTTGGTAAAACCAAGTCAGCTGCCGCCGGTGCGGCAGAGCGACGAACCGGGAGGCGGCCGCATGGAGTTCCGACAGTCGAGCAAGCTCAGCGGGGTCTGCTACGAGATCCGGGGACCGGTGATCGAGCACGCCGACGCGCTGGAGGAGGCAGGCCACAGCGTGCTGCGCCTCAACACCGGCAATCCGGCGCTGTTCGGCTTCGAGGCGCCGGAAGGGATCGTGCAGGACATGATCCGCAGCCTGCCGCAGGCCCACGGGTACACCGACTCGCGCGGCATCCTGCCCGCCCGGCGCGCCGTGGCCCAGCACTACCAGCAGCGCGGGCTGCCCGACGTGGACGTGGACGACGTCTTCCTGGGCAACGGCGTCTCGGAGCTGATCTCCATGGCGGTCCAGGCACTGCTGGAGGACGGCGACGAAGTCCTCATCCCCGCACCGGACTACCCGCTGTGGACGGCGGTCACCGCGCTCTCGGGCGGCAAGCCGGTGCACTACATGTGCGACGAGTCGGCCGAGTGGCTGCCGGACCTGGAGGACATGGCGGCCAAGATCACCGACCGCACCAGGGCCGTCGTCATCATCAACCCCAACAACCCCACCGGCGCGGTCTATCCCAAGGAGGTCCTGGAGGGCATCCTCGATCTCGCCCGCCGCCACCACCTGATGGTCCTCGCCGACGAGATCTACGACAAGATCCTCTACGACGACGCCGTCCACCACAGCGCCGCGGCCCTCGCGCCGGACCTGGTGTGCCTGACCTTCAGCGGCCTGTCCAAGGCCTACCGCGTCGCCGGCTTCCGCTCCGGCTGGCTCGTCGTCTCCGGCCCGCGGCGGCATGCCGCGGACTACCTGGAGGGGCTGACCACGCTCGCCTCCATGCGGCTGTGCCCCAACGCCCCGGCGCAGTACGCCATCCAGGCAGCCCTCGGCGGCCGCCAGAGCATCCAGGACCTGGTCCTGCCCGGGGGCCGCCTGCGCGAACAGCGCGACCGAGCCTGGCGCAGGCTCAACGAGATCCCGGGCGTCTCCTGCGTCAAGCCCAAGGGCGCCCTTTACGCCTTCCCCCGCCTGGACCCCGAGGTGCACAGGATCCACGACGACGAGCGGTTCGTCCTGGACCTGCTGCTGCGCGAGAAGATCCAGGTCGTGCAGGGCACCGGCTTCAACTGGCCGCGCCCGGACCACTTCCGCATCCTCACCCTCCCGCAAGCCGACGACCTGGACGCGGCGATCGGCCGCATCGGCCGCTTCCTGAGCGGGTACCGCCAGAGCTGAGACGCCGGCGGCCGGGCAGGCGCGACGCGAAGGGGATCCCCATGGACGACTCCACCACCGGCACCCGCGGCGCCCTCCCGGCGCCCGCGGGCATGCGCGGACAGACCCTGGGCGACCTGCTGCGGCGCACCGCCGCCCGGCTGCCGGACAAGACCGCGCTGGTCTGCGGCGACCGGCGCGACACGTTCGCCGAACTGGACGCCGCCGTGAACCGTACGGCGCACTCGCTCGCCGACCGGGGGGTGGCCAAGGGCGACCGCGTCGCGCTGCTGTCGCACAACTCGCGGGCGTTCGTGGTGCTCTACTTCGCCCTGGCCCGGCTGGGCGCGATCTCGGTGCCGGTCAACTTCATGCTGGGCGGTGAGGAAGTCGCCTACGTGCTGCGGCATTCGGGGGCGACGGGGCTGGTCGTCGAGGACGCGCTGGCCGATCGCGCCTTCGCCGCCCTGGCGCGGTCGGACGTCGGCGCGGTCCGGGTGCGCGGCTGGATCGGCGTCAACAGCCTGCCGTGCCCCGACGGCTGGGAGGACGTGAACGGCTGGGAGCGGCACCCGGACGCCACCGCGCCACAGGTGGTGATCGGCGACGACGACCCCGTGCAACTGCTGTACACCTCGGGCACCGAAGCGCGTCCCAAGGGGGTCGTGCTCTGCGGCCGGAGCCTGATCGCACAGTACGTCAGCGCGATCGTGGACGGCGGGATGAGCGGCGACGACGTGGAGGTCCACGCGCTGCCGCTCTACCACTGCGCGCAACTGCACTGCTTCTTGACCCCGGACGTCTACCTCGGTGCAACCAGCATCGTGCTGCCCGCCCCCGAGCCGGCGGCGATCCTGGGCACGGTCGAGCGGGAGCGGGTCACCAAGCTGTTCTGCCCGCCGACCGTGTGGGTGGCCCTGCTGCGCAGCCCCGACTTCGACCGGTACGACCTGTCCTCGCTGCGCAAGGGCTACTACGGGGCGAGCGCGATGCCGGTCGAGGTACTGGCGGAGCTCACCCGGCGGCTGCCCGGCGTGGGCCTGACCAACTTCTACGGCCAGACCGAGATGGCTCCGCTGGCCACCGTACTGCGCCCCGAGGAGCAGGCGGCGAGACCCGGTTCGGCCGGGCGGCCGGCGCTCAACGTCGAGACGATGCTCGTCGACGACGAGGGCGCACCGGTTCCGCCGGGGGTGACCGGCGAGATCGTGCACCGCTCCCCGCACGCGATGCTGGGCTACTGGGACGACCCGCAGAAGACCGCCGAGGCGTTCCGCGGCGGCTGGTTCCACAGCGGCGACCTCGGCGTGATGGACGAGGACGGCTATCTGTACGTGGTGGACCGCAAGAAGGACATGATCAAGACCGGCGGGGAGAACGTCTCCGGGCGCGAGGTCGAGGAGGCCCTCTACGGGCACCCGGAAGTGGCCGAGGCCGCGGTCTTCGGCATCGCCCACCCCTACTGGATCGAGGCGGTCACGGCCGTGGTGGTCCCGCGTGAAGGCTGCGCTCCCGCGCCCGACGAGCTCATCGCGCACTGCCGCGAGCGGCTGGCCGGCTTCAAGGTGCCCAAGTACGTGGTGGTCGCGGACGCGCTGCCGAAGAATCCCAGCGGCAAGATCCTCAAGCGGCGGCTGCGGCAGGACTACGCCCGCCTCGCCGCCGAATCGGGGACTTAGCGCGGGTAGAGCTGGAACGTCACCGCGGGGCGCCCGCCGAAGCGGCGGCCCGCCGCCTCCAGCATGCCGCCGATGAAGTCGCGGGCGTACTCGAGCGGGTCCTTGTCGCTGAGCGCCGACAGGTAGGCGCGGTGCTCGGCGAGGGAGGCCACGGCCCGGTCGATGCCGTCCGAGACGGCCACGGCGTGGGTGGGCTCCGGTGATCCGGCCACCGCCGTCCAGCGGATGCCGTTCCACGGCTCCAGCCGGCCCTCGGTCAGCAGCTCGGGGAAGATCCAGCGGTTCCCCGCGGCGCCGGCGGCGTCCAGCGCGGCCCGGCCGACGGCCCGGTGGTCGGGCGTGTTCCACGTGGTGCCGCCCCACGTGTCGTGGTGGTTGAGGGTGATCAGCAGCTCGGGGCGGTGGCGCCGGATCGCCGAGACGATGTCCCGGCGCAGGCCGAGGCCGTCCTCGATCGTCCCGTCGGGGTGGTCCAGGAACTCCACCGTCCGCACGCCCACCACGGCTGCGCCGGCCACCTGCTCGCGGGTGCGCACCTCGGCGCACTCCTGCGGCGCGATCCCGTCGATGCCCGCTTCGCCCCGGGTCGCCAGCACGTAGACCACCTCGCGCCCGGCGGCCGTCCACTCGGCGATGGCGGCGGCCGCCCCGTACTCCAGGTCGTCGGGGTGGGCGACGACGGCGAGGGCGCGCTGCCAGTCGTCGGGCATGGGGGCGAGGGCGGGACGGTCGGTCATCGGCGCACTCCGGGATCGCGGCACGGTCAGGTCGTGGTAAGCCTGCCCGAACAGCCCTGCGCCCGCGAGGGATCGGGCCCCGCGGCCCGCCGTTTGACACGGCCGATCCCGGCTACCCGGTTCCCCCACGAGAGGAGTGCCCGTCGATGAACCAGACCGTCGTGATCACCGGAGCGAGCGCGGGCATAGGGCGGGCCGTGGCGCAGCAGTTCGCCCGTAGCGGGGCCAACGTGGCGCTGCTCGCCCGCGGCCGCACCGGCCTCGACGCCGCGGCGCGCGAGGTGGCGGACCTGGGCGGCAAGCCGCTGGTGGTCCCCGTCGACATGGCCGACCACGCCGCAGTGGAGTCGGCGGCCGACGCGGTCCAGGAGGCGTTCGGGCCGATCGACGTGTGGGTCAACAACGCGTTCGTCTCCGTCTTCGCCCCCTTCACCGAGGCCCGGCCGGAGGAGTACGAACGGGTGACGCAGGTGACCTACCTGGGGTTCGTCAACGGCACTCGGGCGGCGCTGGCCCGGATGACACCGCGTGACGCGGGCACGATCGTGCAGGTGAGCTCGACCCTGGCCGAACGGTCCATCCCGCTGCAGTCGGCGTACTGCGGCGCCAAGCACGCCGTCAACGGCTTCACCTCCTCGGTCCGCACCGAGCTGATGCACGAGGGGAGCAACGTGCGGATCACGGTGGTGCAGATGCCGGCCGTCAACACCGCGCAGTTCTCCTGGGTGCTCTCCCGGCTCCCCGGGCACCCGCAGCCGGTGCCGCCGATCTACCAGCCCGAGGTGGCCGCCCGCGCGGTGGTGTACGCCGCCGCCCATCCGCGGCGCAAGCAGTACTACGTGGGCGCCTCCACCGTGGCCACGATCGTCGGCAACAGGATCGCCCCGTGGCTGCTCGACCGCTATCTGGCCCGCACCGGCTATGCCTCGCAGCAGACCGACCGCCCGGCCGACCCGGACCGGCCGCACAACCTGTGGCACCCCGTCGACGGCGTAGGAGGCCGCGACCACGGCGCCCACGGGGTCTTCGACGACCGGGCCCACGCACGCTCCCTGCAGCTGTGGCTCAGCCACCATCCGCGGCTGACCGGCGCCCTGACGGCGGGCGGTGCGCTGGCCGCCGCCGGCCTGCTGCGCCGTCGGCGGAACGGCCCGCGCCAGGTGTAACGCGGGTCCCTCCGGGCACCCGCTCCCCCGGGGACGAGGACACCTCACTGAACACAGCGTGTCCCGTACCGGCAGCACCGGCCAGGACACCGGAACGGACGGACGGCTATGAGCAGCGGGTTCTTGGGTCCGCAGGGCTACGGTCCGGACCCGTTCGAAGAGTTCTTCGCGCGCTTCTTCGGCGGCGGCCAGCGCCCCGGACCACGGCACATCGACATCGGGCGCCTGATGAGCGAGCCCGCGCGGCAGATCGTCGCCGGCGCGGCCTCCTACGCCGCCGAGCACGGCAGCAGCGACCTGGACACCCAGCACCTGCTGCGGGCCGCCCTGGAGGCGGAGCCGACCCGCACCCTCGTCGCCCGGGCCGGCGCCGACCCGGACGCGCTCGCCGCCGACATCGACCGGCGGGCGGGGGACGGGCCGCGGCCCAGCTCGCTTGCGGTGACCCCGGCCGTCAAGCGCGCCCTGCTCGACGCCCATGCGATGGCGCAGGCGAGCGGCTCCACGTACATCGGCCCGGAGCACGTGCTCAAGGCGCTCGCCGCCAACCCGGACTCGGCCGCCGGGCACATCCTGAGCGCCGCCCACTTCGACCCCAACGCCGTTCCGCCACCGGGCGGCGGGCCGGCGCAGTCGTCGGCCGGGGCCGAGCCGCGCCCGGCGCCGCAGGGCAGCAGCACCCCGCACCTGGACCGGTTCGGCCGGGATCTGACCGGGCTGGCCCGCGACGGGCGCATCGACCCGGTGATCGGCCGGGACACCGAGATCGAGCAGACCATCGAGGTACTCTCCCGGCGCGGCAAGAACAACCCGGTGCTGATCGGCGACGCCGGTGTCGGCAAGACCGCGATCGTGGAGGGGCTCGCCCAGCGCATCGCCGACGGCGACGTGCCCGACACCCTGCTGGGCCGCCGGGTGATCGCCCTCGACCTGTCCGGCGTCGTCGCCGGCACCCGCTACCGCGGCGACTTCGAGGAGCGGCTGAACGCCATCATCGAGGAGATCCGCAAGCACACCGGTGAACTGATCATCTTCATCGACGAGTTGCACACCGTGGTCGGCGCCGGCGGAAGCGGGACCGACAGCGGCGCGATGGACGCGTCCAACATGCTCAAGCCCGCCCTGGCCCGCGGCGACCTGCACGTCATCGGGGCCACCACGATGGAGGAGTTCCGGCGCTACATCGAGAAGGACGCCGCGCTCGCCCGCCGCTTCCAGCCCATCCTGGTCCCCGAACCCACGCCCGCCGACGCGGTGGAGATCCTGCGCGGGCTGCGGGACCGGTACGAGGCCCACCACCAGGTCCGCTACACCGAGCAGGCGCTGATCGCCGCCGTCGAGCTGTCGGACCGCTACCTCACCGACCGCTTCCTGCCCGACAAGGCGATCGACCTGATGGACCAGGCGGGCGCCCGCGTGCGGCTGCGGTCGCGCACTCCCGGCGCCGACGTGCGGTCCATGGAGCGCCAGGTCGAGCAGCTGATCCGGGACAAGGACCAGGCGGTGGCCGACGAGAGCTACGAGCGCGCCACCGAGCTGCGCGACCGCATCAACGAGCTGAACCGGCGGATCGAGGAGAGCCACGCCGCGCCCGAGCCGGGCGACGGCCGGATCATCGAGGTGACCGCGGAGGACATCGCCGAGGTCGTCTCGCGGCAGACCGGTATCCCGGTCGCCAGCCTCACCCAGGAGGAGAAGGAGCGCCTGCTGGCCCTGGAGGAGCATCTGCACAAGCGGGTCATCGGGCAGGAGGAGGCGGTGACCGCGGTCGCCGACGCGGTGCTGCGCTCGCGGGCCGGACTGGCCGACCCCAACCGCCCGATCGGCAGCTTCCTGTTCCTCGGGCCCACCGGCGTCGGCAAGACCGAGCTGGCGCGTGCGCTGGCGGAGGTGCTCTTCGGCAGCGAGGAGCGCATGGTGCGGCTGGACATGAGCGAGTTCCAGGAGCGGCACACCGTCAGCCGCCTGGTGGGGGCCCCACCCGGATACGTGGGCCACGAGGACGCCGGGCAGCTCACCGAGGCGGTGCGCCGCCATCCGTACTCGCTGCTGCTCATGGACGAGGTGGAGAAGGCCCATCCGGACGTGTTCAACATCCTGCTCCAGGTGCTCGACGACGGCCGGCTGACCGACGCGCAGGGCCGCACGGTCGACTTCAAGAACACCGTCATCGTGATGACCAGCAACCTCGGTTCGGAGATCACCGGCGGCGGGCGCGGGGTGCTCGGGTTCGGTGCGGGCGGCGAGGCCGAGGAGGACGCCATGCGCGAGCGCGCGCTGCGGCCGCTGCGCGAACACTTCCGCCCCGAGTTCCTCAACCGCATCGACGAGATCGTCATCTTCCGGCGGCTCACCGACGAACAGCTGCTGCGGATCACGGATCTGCTGCTGGACGAGACCCGCCGCAGGCTGCGGGCGCAGGAGGTGGCCGTCGAGTTCGCCCCGGAGGCGGTCGACTGGCTGGCGCACCGCGGCCACCAGCCCGAGTACGGTGCGCGTCCGCTGCGCCGCACCATCCAGCGGGAGGTCGACAGGCCGATGTCGCGGCTGCTGCTCGACGGCCGGATCTCGCCCGGCGACCGGGTCCGGGTGGAGGTCGAGGACGGGCGGCTCGCCTTCCGTCCGACGGCGGCCCAGCGCAGCGGATCACGGTAGGAACGAAAGGTGGATTCCATGTCGGACGAGCTGCGGGGCGACGAGGTGTACCAGCCCGACGGCTCCGAAGTGCAGGACGACGCGGCCGTATTGGACCCGCAGGACACCCTTGACGACCGCGGGGTCGACCCGGCGATCGACGAGGGGTACTCGCCGCCCGAGAAGCCGCTGGCGGCGGAGCGGACCGGGACCACGGCCGCCGAGCAGCGCGAGGGCGGGAGCCTGGAGGAACGTCTCGCCGAGGAGGAACCGGACGTCGGCCCGCCGCCGGGCGACGACGGGATCGGGGACGCCCCAGGTGGCGAGGGCGAGCCGGTGCCCCCCGCGAGCGGCGCCCGCCGGGCCGGGCGCCTGGTCCGCGACGACGCGGATCCCGATGTGGACGACACGACCGCCTCCGAGGCGGGCATCGCCGGCGGCGCGGCCTCGGCGGAGGAGGCCGCCGTGCACGTGACCGACGAACCCGGCACCGATCGCATGTGAGGGCCGCCCCAGGGACCCGACCGGCGGTGCCCGAGTGTCATCCGGGAGGCGGACATGAGCGCGCAGAACCACGCAGGCGCGGCCCGGATCGTCGTCACCGGCGCCACGGGAAACGTCGGCACCAGCGTGGTCCAGGCGCTCGGCGCGGACCCGGCCGTCGGTTCGGTGCTGGGGCTGGCGCGCCGGGTGCCGCAGTGGGCGGTGGACCGGACAGAGTGGGCGAGCGCCGACGTCGCCGAGGACGATCTGGCCGGCCATTTCCGCGGCGCCGACGCGGTGATCCACCTGGCCTGGCTCATCCAGCCCACGCACGACCCGGTCACCACGTGGCGGACCAATGTGCTCGGCAGTGTGCGCGTCTTCGACGCCGTCGCGTCGGCCGGTGTCCCGGTGCTGGTCCACGCCTCCTCGGTGGGCGCGTACTCCCCCGGCCCCGACGGCCGGCCCGTGGACGAGTCGTGGCCCACCCACGGCTGGCCGGAAGCCGCCTACTGCCGGGAGAAGGCCTACGTGGAACGGGTGCTGGACGCCTTCGAGGCGCGCAACCCGCGGATCCGGGTGGTGCGGCTGCGGCCCGGTTTCATCTTCAAGCGCGAGGCGGCCGTGCGCCAACTGCGGCTGTTCGCCGGGACGTCGCTGCCCCGGAGCGTGGTGCGGCCGGAGCTCGTGCGGCTGCTGCCCGCGCTGCCGCGGCTGCGTTTCCAGGCCCTGCACACCTCGGATGCGGCCGAGGCGTACCGGCTGGCCGTGCTTCGACCGGTCACGGGGGCGTTCAACGTCGCCGCGGGGCCGGTCGTCGACGCCGAGTTGCTCGCCGCGGTCCTGGGCGCGCGGACCGTCCCGCTGCCGGAGCGGCCGCTGCGGCTGGCGTTGTCGGCGGCGTGGCATCTGCGGCTGGTGGAAGCCTCGCCACAGCTGTTCGACGCGGTGCTGCGTCTGCCGCTGATGGACACGACGCGGGCCTGGGAGCGGCTGGGCTGGTCGCCCCGGTACAGCGCGCACCACGCGATCGAGGAGTTCCTGGCGGGGCTGCACGAGGACACCGCGGGTTTCGCCGAGGGTCTCGCCGGCGAATCACGGGAGAACCGGAACGCATGACGACGACTTCGGCAGACACGGGCGGCCGCGCCGGAGTGGCCGTGGTGACGGGATCCGACTCCGGCATCGGCCGGGCGACCGCGGTACGGCTGGCGGCCTGCGGGTTCGACGTGGGCATCACGTACCACTGCGACCTGAAGGGTGCCGAGCGGACCGCGGAGGAGGCCCGCGGCTTCGACCGGGCGACAGCCGTGCGCCGGCTGGACCTGGCGGCGCTGCCGCGGGAGGCCGCCGTGGTGGACGCCCTCGCCGACGCGCTCGGCGGCATCGACGTCCTGGTCAACTGCGCCGGAACGGGCTCCCTCACGCCGTTCCTGAGGCTGGACCACGACACCTTCCGGTCGGTCCTCGACGTCGATCTGACCGGTCCGTTCCTGTGCGCGCAGCGCGCGGCACGGCGGATGGCGCAGGCCGGCCAAGGCGGCCGGATCATCAACGTGACCAGCGTGCACGAGCACCAGCCGCGGGTCGGCGCCGCCGCCTACTGTGCGGCCAAGGGCGGACTCGGCCTGCTGACGCAGGTGATGGCGCTGGAGCTGGCGGAGTACGGGATCACGGTGAACTCCGTGGCGCCCGGTGAGATCGCCACGCCCATGACCGGCCAGGAGGACGTCGACCCGCACGGGCAGCGGCGCCCCGGGATCCCCGTCGGGCGGCCGGGGGACGCCCGCGAGGTGGCGGCGGTGATCGCGTTCCTCGCCGGGCCGGAGGCCGGGTACGTGACGGGGGCCTCCTGGGTGATCGACGGGGGCATGCTGCGCATGGGGCCGCAGGCCGCCTCCCGGCTGGACAGCGACGCGTGGCGCCACGTGTGAGCGAGCCCCCGCGGACGGCCGTTCACACCGCCCGCCAGCCGCTCCAGCGCCGCACGGTCACCTCGACCACCGGCCCGTGCGGCGGCCGGCCGGCGTACTGCGTGCGGTACTTGGCGGTGAGAGCGGCCACGTACCCGGCGGACAGTGCCGACTGCGCGGCGGGCGGCAGTACCCGGGCGGTGCCGTCGGCGCGCGCCCACCACAGGCGGTCCCAGTCCTCGTCGTAGCCGTCGGCGAGGAGGCAGACGGCCGGGTTGGCGGCGATGTTCGCAAGGCGCTTCAGCCGTTGGTGGCGTTTGGGCTTGTGGTCCACGGCCAGCACCACGGTGTCGTCCAGCACGGCGAAGACCACCGGGACCAGGTGGGGCCGGCCTTCGGCGTCGGCGGTGGCCAGCCGGGCCACGCGCGAGGCGGCGAAGGCCTCCCGGGCCTGGGGCTGCGTCAGGGTGGGCACACCTGCCGGGTACCCGCGGCGGCGTGCCGGTCACCCGGGGCGGGGCCGTGGCCGCGGGAATGGCCACGCTCCCGCCCGGGTCACCGTCGGGAGGGCCCTCGCAGACGGTGCGGGGATCTCCGGGAACGAGTCCCGCGCCCGGGTCACCCCGCCGGCGGTGACGCCTTCGGGGTGACCCGGGGCGGGGTCAGCGCTCGGCCACGAGTTCCCCGGCCGACAGGCCGTCGCCGTCCTGCGTCGGTACGGCGCCGGGCCGGGCGCGGCGGCGGGTGAGGTAGATGCCCGCGCCGACGGCCACGATGAGCGCGGTGAAGACCACGGCACCCCACTGGTAGTACCAGTGGTCGCCGCCGTAGACCGCGGGGCGCGGCCAGGCGAGGTTGACGGTCATCGCGGCGCCGTACAGGACCGCGAAGGCGTTGACCGGGGTGCCCCAGCGGCCGAGGTTGAAGTAGGGGCCGTGGTCCGGCCTCGGCCATTGGCCGCGCAGCCGGCGCAGCAGCATCGGGCCGGTGACCATCAGGTAGGGGATGTAGAAGAGGATGATCGCCACCGAGGTGAGGATGTAGAAGACCCGCTGGTTGCCGATGTTGACCAGCAGCAGAGCGATCGTCAGCGCGCCGGTGAGGAGCGCCGGCACCACGGGGGTCTTGGAGCGCGGCGAGACCTTGGCGATGGCGGCGCCGAACGGCAGCCGGCCGTCGCGCGCCATGGCGAACAGCAGCCGGATCGCGGCGGTCTGGACGGCCAGACAGCACACGGTGATCGCGATGGCGGAACACAGCAGGAAGGCGTTGCCGAGGGTCGGGCCGAGGGTGGACTTGATCAGGTAGGGCATGCCGAGGGTGCCGAGTTCCTTGGCGTTCAGGTTCCCGACCGCCATCATGCCGAAGAGCATCAGCAGCCCGCCCGCGGCGAAGGCGGCGGCCAGGGCGCGCAGGATGGCCCGGGGGGCGTGGCGCCGGGGCTCCCTGGTCTCCTCTGCGAGTGCGCCGGCGGTGTCGAAGCCGTAGAAGACGTAGGCGCTCATGATGGAGGCGACCAGGAACGCGCCGAGGTAGCCCCAGGGGTGTCCGGCGGCGGTGCCCTGGGTCTGGGTGACGAGCTGGGGGCCGCGCCTGATGTGGACGGCGAGCATGACGATGAGCAGGGTGACGCCGGTCAGTTCCACGGCGACGCCGAGGTTGTTGATCTTCGCCATGAGCCGTACGCCGACGATGTTGACGACGGTGGTGAAGACGACCAGGCCCAGCGCGAGCAGGATGGCGTTCTTGGCTCCGTCGGGGGTGGTGGTCTGGCCGGCGTCCGCGGCTCCGCCGACGATCTGGAAGGCGAGCGAGACCTGGGGAAGGATGACCTGGTAGGCGACGGCCACGGCGGCGGCGGTGACCACCGCGCCGATCGTCATGATCCATCCGGCGAGCCACGAGGTGGCGGGCCGGGCGATGTTCTTGGACCACTGGTATACGCCGCCCGCCAGCGGGAACTGCCCGGCGACCTCGGCGAAACACAGGGCGACGGCGCCCTGGCCGATGAAGACCAGCGGCCAGGTCCAGATGAAGGCCGGTCCGCCGGAGGCGAAGCCGAAGCCGAAGAGCTGGAAGACGCCGGTCATGATGGAGATGTAGCTGAAACCGGCGGCGAAGCTGGAGAAGGAGCCGAGGGAACGTTCCAGCTCCTGGCGGTAGCCGAAGCGGGCGAGGTCGGCGGCATCGTCGCCCGGCGGCCCCGGCGGCCCCGGCGGGGAATCGAGTGCGCTGCTGGCGGTCGGTCCGGTGTTTCCTGGGTTGCTCATGGTTGCTCCAGGGCAGGGATTCGGGGACCTCGGGCTGCCGGGACCTGGCGGTCCGGCGTGTCGTCGACCGGTGCGATGGCACGCTGACGCGTACGGTGTTGCGTATTAAGGAACAATTCTTTTCTTCGCAACGAGGTGCCGACCAGCATGGGAGCCGCTCATACGGGCGTCAAGGTCTGAGCGGGAATCGCCGCCCCCGGCCGGTACCGGTTCTTGACTGCCGGACCGCCCTTGCTCGATGCTCCAGTTGCGAGAGCCGAGACACGTATCGTCATCTGCAACACGTGGCCCTTTCCGGCGCGACTTTCCGGCGTAACCGCGCCACACCCAGCTTCCCTTCCCTGCCCAGGAGTTCGCCATGGCTCATCAGGTCAGCGCCGTCGTCGCCCGGGAGAAGCACGCCCCGGTGACGCTGGAGACGATCGTCGTACCCGACCCGGGGCCGGGTGAGGCGCTGGTGAAGGTGGAGGCGTGCGGGGTCTGCCATACAGATCTTCACTACCGCGAGGGCGGCATCAGCGACGACTTCCCGTTCCTGCTCGGACACGAGGCGGCAGGGCGCGTGGAGGCCGTGGGCCCGGACGTCACCGAGGTGGCGCCCGGCGACTTCGTCATCCTCAACTGGCGTGCGGTCTGCGGGCGATGCCGGGCCTGCCGCAAGGGCAAGCCGTGGTACTGCTTCGCCACGCACAACGCGACCCAGCCGATGACCCTGCTCGACGGAACCCCGCTCTCGCCCGCCCTGGGCATCGGGGCCTTCGCGGAGAAGACCCTGGTCGCGGCCGGCCAGTGCACCAAGGTGGACCCCGCCGCCCCGGCCGCGGCCGCCGGGCTGCTCGGCTGCGGGGTGATGGCGGGTTTCGGCGCGGCGGTCAACACCGGCGGCGTCGGCCGGGGCGACTCGGTCGCCGTCATCGGCTGCGGTGGCGTCGGCATGGCCGCGATCGCCGGTTCCCGGCTCGCGGGCGCGACCACCGTCGTCGCCGTGGACGTGGACCCCCGCAAGCTCGAACGAGCCCGCGAGATGGGGGCCACCCACACCGTCGACGCCACCGCCACCGATGTCGTGGACAAGGTACGCGAGTTGACCGGCGGCTTCGGCGCCGACGTGGTGGTGGACGCCGTCGGCCGCCCGGAGACCTTCCGGCAGGCCTTCTACGCCCGCCGTGCTCGTCGGCGTCCCCACCCCGGAGATGACGATCGAGCTGCCGCTGCTGGACGTCTTCGGGCGCGGCGGCGCCGTGAAGTCCAGCTGGTACGGGGACTGCCTGCCATCGCGGGACTTCCCGGCCCTGATCGACCTGTATCTGCAGGGCCGCTTCGACCTGGACGCGTTCGTCTCGGAGACGATCGGCCTCGGGGACGTGGAGAAGGCCTTCGAGACGATGCGCGGCGGGCAGGTCCTGCGCTCGGTGGTGGTGCTGTGACGGCCGGCCCGCCACGGGTCGAACGCCCGTCGCCCAGGGCACGTTCAGCCTCGACGGCGGCGTCTTCGCGGCGGCCCGATCCATGCCTTGACACCGGTTCTCGGCCGCCCTCAGACTGACCGCAGTTTCGGATACCGCAATCCGTTTCACTATACGCACCGAGGTGTCATGATGATATCCGTGTGCCGCCTCGCGGACCTTCCGCGGGGCGAGGCCCTCCGGCTCGAGACCGATCCCCCGATCGCGGTGTTCCACACCGAGGAGGGCGAGCTCTACGCCCTCGACGACACCTGCACCCACCAGGACGCGGCCCTGTCCGACGGCTGGGTCGAGGGGTGCGAGGTCGAATGCCCGCTGCACGCCTCCCGGTTCGACCTGCGCACCGGTGCCGTGGACGCGCCGCCCGCACGGCTGCCGGTGCGCACCCACCGGGTCGTGGTCGTGGACGGGGTGATCCACGTCGAGCTCTCCGACGCGGCCCCCAACCTGCCGCCCTGCCCCGTGGTCCGCCTCGCGGGCGGTGCCGCCTGAGGACGGTGGCCGTCGTCGGGGCGTCGCCGGCGGGGCTCACGGCCGCCCGCGAGCTGCGCCGGCAGGGGTTCGACGGCCGGCTGGTGATCGTCGGCGCCGAGCCCCATCGCCCGTACGGCAGGCCACCGTTGTCCAAGGAGTTCCTGGCGGGCACCGCCGAGGCCGCCTCCCTGGCGCTGGAGGCGGACGGCGCGGACCTCGGCGCCGATGGCTGCTCGGGGCCACCGCCTGCGGCCTCGAACGCCGGGAGCGCGCGGTGCGGCTGGCGGACGGCCGCACCGTCCGGGCCGACGGCGTGGTGATCGCCACCGTGGCCTCGGCGCGCCGCCTTCCCGGCACGGAACACCTGGCCGGGGTGCACGTCCTGCGAACGCTCGACGACGCGCTGGCGCTGCGCCGGAGCCCGGCCGACGGCGGCAGCCTGGTCGTCGTGGGCGGCGGTTTCTCCGGCGGCGAGGTCGCCTCCACCGCGCACCCTGGGGCTGGAGGCGACCGTGGTCGAGGCGGCGCCGACCGCGCCGGCGGGCCCGCCCGGGCCGCACATGGGCGCCGTGGTCTCCGCCGCCGGCTACGCGGCCCAGTACTACGTCGGCCACGGCGCGCGGTTCGCACCGAAGCCAAGGGGTTCACCGTGGACGGCTCCGAGGGGCTGGCGCGCATCCCCCCGGTCGGGGAGGGCCGGGACCGCCGGTACTACGCGATCACGATCAAGCCGCAGGTCTTCGTCGACCTCGTGCCGGACCATGTGATCTTCCACCGGATGTACCCGCCGGCGGCCGACCGCACGGTCGTGGAGTGCCACTGGCTCTATCTGCCCGAGGTCATGGCGTCCGGTGCGTACCTCGACCGTTCCGTGGAGCTCTTCGACCGCGTCAACCGGCAGGACTTCGCCGCGTGCGAGCGCTGCCAGCCGGGGATGGGCTCACGGCTGTACGCCAGGGGCGGGGCGCTGGTACCAGCGAACACCACATCGGGGCCTTGCACGACTGGCTCCGGCCGCCTGGAGCACCCGAGGGGGCATCAGCCCAGGTAGCCCAGCCGGTGGCTGATCTCCTCGGCGCCCTTGACCAGCAGCGGTGCCAGCTCGTGCATGCGCTCCACGGTGAACCGGTACCCCGGCCCGGAGGCGCTGACGGCCGCGACGACCTCGCCGTCCCGGGAACGTACGGGAGCCGCCATGGCGTTCAGGCCGATCTCGAACTCCTCGTGCGTGGTGGAGTAGCCGCGCTCGCGGACCTCGGCGAGGTTCTTCTCCAGCTTGGACTTGGCGGTGATGGTGTTGGGCGTCAGCTTCTGCAGCCCGGCCGCGGCGAGCAGTTCGGCGCGGCGCTTGGCGGACAGCTGGGCGAGGAGGACCTTGCCGCTGGAGGTGGCGTGCAGCGGGGTGAGCTGTCCGACCCAGTTGTGGGCGGTGACCGCGCCGGGGCCGCGTACCTGGTAGAGGTTGATGGCGTAGTGGGATTCCAGGACCGCGATGTTGACGGTCTCCCCGATCTCCTCGGCCAGTTGCTCGCACACCGGCCGGCTCTGCTGGGTGATGTCTATCCGGTCGGTGACGGCACCGGCGAGGCGCACGATGCCGAACCCGAGACGGTACTTGCCGCGCTCCCCCGCCTGCTCGACCAGGCCGCGCGCCTCCAGAGCGCCGAGCAGGCGGAACGCGGTCGACTTGTGTACGTCGATCTGTGCCGCGACCTCGCTCACGCCCGCCTCGCCGCGCTGGGCGAGGATCTCCAGGACGCTGACGGCGCGGTCGACCGACTGCACACCGCCCGCCGAGCGGTCGGCGGGATCGGCGGTTCCGCTGTGGTCACTCCCGTTGCTTACGTTGCTCATGGCGAAACTATAAGTGCAGTCAACAACATGTGAAGGCAGTGGCGCGGCACTCCCACGCCCCGTGCGGCGGCGCCATCAACTCCCCGCAAGTGCTGCAGCTTTCGGGCATCGGCGACGCCGACGAGCTGCGGGCGCCGGGCATCGATCCGGTCTCCAGTACGCCTGCAAGCAGCCGGTGTCGGTGCAGCCCTGTCCGAAGTGGCGATACCGCCCGTGGATCGGCGCCCAGTGGCTCCTCCCGCGCAAGGGCCCGGGGGCCACCGACCACTTCGAGGCCGGCGGATTCGCCCGCGGCAACGAAGCGCGCAGACGATGCTCGCCCGCGCGCAGGTCCTCCTGGCGGCACGGGACGAACGGGGGCCCGGCTTCCGGGTGTTGGTGCGGTCCTCCTTCGCCGGGTATCCGGCGGACTCCGCTGGACGCGGCCTCGGAGTACGCGGCGAAGGCGGCGACGGTCAGCTCGCGTAGGCCGGTTCCCACTGGGCCGCTTCGACGGCGGAGCGGATCTGCTCCTCGCCGGCCCGCGGTGCGACGCCGTCCTCGATCGCGGCGAGCGCCGCGGCCACCGCGATCTCCCGGGCCGCCTCCCGCATGTCGGCCAGCGGCGGCAGCAGCGGAGCGGGACCGTCGGCGGGCGCGGCCTGCGCGGCGCAGCGCCCCACCGCCCGGGCCGCGGCCACCATCATCCGGTCGGTGACGCGCTCGGCCCGGCAGGCGGTCACGGCCAGGCCGATCGCCGGGAAGACGTACACGTTGTTCGCCTGGGCCACCGGCACCCGGCGGCCCGCCAGCTCCAGCGGCGGGAAGGGCGATCCGGTGGCCACCAGGACCCTGCCGTCGGTCCACCGGGCGAGGTCCGCCGGGTCGGCCTCGGAGTGCGAGGTGGGGTTGGACAGCGGGAGGATGATGGGCCGGTCGCAGGTGCGGGCCATCTGCCGCACGATGTCCTCGCTGAACGCGTTGCGCGCGGTGGACAGCCCGATCAGGACGGTCGGCGCCACCTCGCGCACCACGTCCGCCAGGCGCGGTGTCCCGGTGACGCGCCAGTCGCCGACTTCGGCATCGTCCCGGGCGTACACGCGCTGCTCGTCGGAGAGATCGGAGCGCGAGCGCAGCAGCAGGCCGTCGACGTCCACGAACCAGAACCGCCGGGCCGCCTCGCTCTGGGTGAGCCCCTCGTCCACCATCGCGGTCCGGATCATGTCGGCCACGCCGACGGCCGCCGAACCGGCGCCCAGCACCACGATCCGCTGCTCGCCGAGGCGCCCGCCGGCGATCGTGAGCGCGGTGGTGAGCGCGCCCAGG
Organism: uncultured Streptantibioticus sp.; assembly: GCA_964398515.1. GTDB lineage: Bacteria > Actinomycetota > Actinomycetes > Streptomycetales > Streptomycetaceae > CAYNNX01. The sequence continues at coordinate 29,926 of CAYNNX010000032.1, forward strand.
ACGACGGCCGCCGTGCCCTGGATGTCGTCGTTGAAGGTGAGCATCCGGTCGCGGTAGCGGGTGAGGATGGGGCGGGCGTGGACGGTGGCGAAGTCCTCCCACTGCACCAGCGTCCCGGGCAGCTCGGCCTCGACGGCGGCGACGAACGCCTCCACCAGCTCGTCGTACTGCTCTCCGGTGAGCCGGCGGTGGCGGCGGCCCAGATAGTGCGCCTGGCGCAGCAGTTCCTCGTTGTCGGTGCCCGCGTCCAGCAGTACCGGCAGCGTGCGGGCGGGGTGGACGCCGCCGATGGCGGTGTAGAGGCTGAGCTTGCCGATCGGGATGCCCATGCCGCCCACGCCCTGGTCGCCGAGGCCGAGGATGCGCTGGCCGTCGGTGACCACGATGACGTCGATCTCGGGGTGGGGGCGGTTGCGCAGCATCTCCCGGAAGCGGTGGCGGTCCTCCCAGGACAGGAAGAGACCGCGGGGCCGGCGGTAGATCTCGCTGAAGCGCCGGCAGGCCTCGCCGACCGTCGGGGTGTAGACGATCGGCAGCATCTCCTCCAGGTAGCGGGTGACCAGGTGGTAGAACAACACCTCGTTGGTGTCCTGGAGTTGCCTGAGGTAGATGTGGCGGTTGAGCGGCTTGTCGTAGCCGAGGAACGCCTCGTAGGCGCGTTCGGTCTGCTCGTCCAGGGTCTCCACGGCCGGCGGCAGCAGTCCGTCCAGCCCGAGCTCGGCGCGTTCGCGCGGGGTGAAGGCGGTGCTCTTGTTGCGGAGCGGGTCGGCGAGCAGGGCGTGGCCGCGGACGCGGGTGCTGGTGGTCATGTGCGTGTCCCTGGGTCGTGCGGCGGCGGGTGCGGGTCATGCCCACTATCGCGGCAGCGCCGGGGAGAATCCCGCCGACACAACGGGCGCGGGGCCACGCAGACGAGAAAGGCGCCAACCGGCCGCATCATGCGATCGGTTGGCGCCTTTCCGTAGTCCCCGGCCGGTGCGCCCGGCTCAGTAGGCGGAATTCACGTTGTCTATGGAGCCGTAAACGTGAGCCGCGTAATTGCATGCTGCAGCGATGTTGGCCACCGGGTCGTAGATGTCGAACGACGTACCCGCGACGTGATAGGCGTTGAACGTCGGCTGGATCACCTGGAGCAGCCCCTTGGAAGGCGTGCCCTTGGCCGCGTTGGAATCCCACAGGTTGATCGCCTTGGGGTTGCCGCCGGATTCGCGCATGACGTTGCGGTAGATCCCGTTGTAGCCGCCCGGAATGCCGTGCCGGGCCATGACGGCCAGCGCCTGCCGGATCCAGCCGTCGAGGCTGGAACCCTGTGCCGTGACGGCGGCCGGAGCCGCGGCCGCCGGGGCGGCGACGACGGGCTGGCGGACGGCGGCGCGGCTCGCGGCCTGCTCCGCCTGCTGTCGGGCGTCGGCGGCCCTGCGCTCGGCCG
>CAYNNX010000033.1:0-31149 GCA_964398515.1 uncultured Streptantibioticus sp.
CGTCGAAGGTGCCGCCGCCGAGGTCGAAGACGAGGATCGTCTGGTCGTTCTCCTTGTCCAGGCCGTACGCCAGGGCGGCGGCCGTCGGCTCGTTGATGATCCGCAGCACCTTCAGGCCCGCGATCTCACCGGCCTCCTTGGTGGCGGTCCGCTGCGCGTCGTTGAAGTACGCCGGGACGGTGATCACCGCGTCCGTCACGTCCTCGCCCAGGTACGCCTCGGCGTCCCGCTTGAGCTTCTGCAGCACCCGCGCGGAGATCTCCTGGGCCGTGTACCGCTTGCCGTCCACGTCGCCCGACTCCGGGAAGCGCCAGTTCGCCTCCCCCATGTGGCGCTTGACCGACCGCGCGGTGCGTTCGACGTTGGTCACGGCCTGCCGCTTGGCGACCTCGCCGACGAGCACCTCCCCGTTCTTGGCGAACGCCACCACCGACGGGGTGGTCCGGGCTCCCTCGGTGTTGGTGATGACCGTGGGCTCGCCACCTTCCAGGACACTGACCACCGAGTTCGTCGTTCCCAGGTCGATTCCGACCGAGCGTGCCATGTCAGCCTTCTCTCCTCAGCGCCACGACCAGCGAATAGCGGACAAAACCCGCTATGACCGGCATAAGATCCCCGACCGGCCCTGTCAAGCGCACCTGCCCGCCCGGCGCGGCGCTCACGGGGTGGAAACCATGTGCGCCCGGCGCGGGGCGCACGGCACGATCGGCGCATGACCTCTGTGCTGCAACTCCTCCCCTTCGCCGGCGTCTGGGCGGTCGTGCTGATCTCCCCGGGCCCCGACGTGCTGGCGACGGCCCGCTACGCCACCGCACGCTCCCGCCGCGACGGCGTGCTCGTCGGGCTCGGCGTCACCTCGGCGATCGGGGCGTGGGCCGCCGCCAGCATGTTCGGCCTGTCCGTCCTGCTGGCCCGGCTCGGCTGGCTCTACGACACGGTGCGCCTCGCGGGCGCCGCCTACCTCGCCTACCTGGGGGTGCGGATGCTGCTGGCGCTCCGTCGCGGCGGCGCCGACGAGACCGAGCAGGCGCCCGGGGTGGCCGACGCGGCGCGTTCGCCCTGGTCGGTGTGGCGGGTCGGCTTCCTCACCAACATCGGCAACCCCAAGGCGGCCGTCTTCTTCGGCAGCCTGTTCACCGCGTTCCTGCCGCCGCACGCCGCGCTGTGGCTGCAGGTCGGCGTGATCGTGCTGATGCTGCTGACCGCCATGGCGTGGTTCTCCTTCGTCGCCTGCCTGTTCTCGCTGGCGGCGGTCGCCCGCGCCTACCGGCGTGCCAGGCGCGGCATCGACGCGGTCACCGGCTGCCTGTTCGTCGCCGTGGCCGGGCGGCTGGCCACCGAGTAGTCCGCCCGTACTTGCGGTCACCCGCCCGTCGGCTCCTCCTTCTCGCCCACGCCCTCACCCTCGTCCCACTGGTGCAACGGGGTGAGGGCGTGCGTGCGGTCGAGGTAGAGGAAGGCGTCGTAGCGCTCGCTCAGCACGGTGGGCATGTAGTTGCCCCACTGCTCACGCCCGGCGTGGTAGACGACGCCGACGGCCCGGTGGTCCCAGTCCTGCCGCTGCCAGGCCCCGGCGTCGTGGACCCTGCCGGCCGGGCGGCCGCTGCGGTGACCGGGTGGGAAGACGAACAGCGCGTCACCCCCGGACAAGGCCCGGGTCAGCAGGTCCTCCACACTGGCCGCACGGGCCGGCGGCATCCGCATCACCCGCGGTGCGGCCCCCCACGTGTCCGCGGCGATCAGGGTGCCCTGGTAGGAGCCGAAGCCGACGAGGACCACGCCTTCGGCGAGATGGCGGTCGAGGACCAGCTCGCCGAGGCTGATCATGCCCGCCTCGGCCATGTCGGTGGCCCGGGCGTCCCCCACATGCGTGTTGTGCGCCCACACCACGGCCTTGGCCTGCGGGCCGTGATAGGCCATGAGCCGCTCGAGGGTGTCGGTCATGTGGCTGTCGCGCGCGTTCCACGCCTCGGGCCCGCCGTGCAGCAGCGATCGGTAGTACTGCTCGGCCCCGGCCAGCACTTCAGCGTTCTGCCGGGCCGCGAACTCCGCCAGACCGCCCTCCTGCGCCGCCTGCTGCACCCGCTCCCGCACCTCGCACAGGTGTGCGGCCACCTGGTCCTCGCAGTCGGCGGGGACCAGCCGTGCCGCAACCGCGTAGGCCTGCGGATCCGCCGCGTACGGCTCGAAGCAGCGGAACGCCTCCAGCGCGGGGCCGACCTGGTCGGGGTCGTGCTCCCGCAGGTGGTCCAGGACCGCGTGCAGCGACTCCCACAGGCTGTAGACGTCCAGGCCGAAGAAGCCGACGCGCTGGTCGGGCGGGAGCGAGACCCGGTTGTAGGCGCGCAGCCAGTGGAGGAAGTCCAGCACGTCGGAGTTGGCCCACAGCCACCGCGGCCAGCGCTCGAGCTCCCACAGCACGTCCTCCGGATCCTGCGGGGCCCCGGGCTCCGCGGTCACGCAGCGGTGCACCGCCTGGCAGTCCGGCCAGTCGCCCTCCACCGCGACGAACGAGAACCCCTTCTCCACGATGAGCCGGCGCGTCAGCAGCGCACGCCACCGGTGGAACTCGTGTGTGCCGTGGGTCGCCTCGCCCACCAGTACGTACCGTGCCTCCCCGATGCGCTGCAGCAGGGGATCGAGGGACTCCGTCCCCTCCAGCGGCAGGGCGTCGCGCCGGACCTCGTCCGTCGGCGCGGGAACGTCCGGTGTGGCGGCGGTCATCGCCCCTCCTCGCATCCGGCTGTGCGTTTCGTTCCGCGGCGCGCTGCTGTACCGCGGGTTTGCGGGTACCCCGGGACCATGCGCGGTACCCGGAAGCACTACGGCGAATCGAGGTGCACGCCCCGGTTGGTCAAGGACCCTGCGACCGCGGGGGCGGCCCTGGTGCTCCTGGCCGGACCGCCGCTCCACCGCGTCGCCGCCGGGCGAACGAAAGGCTTGATCGTGAGGACATCCCGAGCGCACCGCGCCGGCGGCGTACACCGGCGAGGATCCCGCAACGGCAGCGCGCGGTCCCCGGCGGGCCCGCCCCCCACCGGTGCACCTTTCGGCCGTGACGACCCGCGGGGGCCCGGCACCGCCGCCGGGGACGACCGCCTCAGGTGGTCGGCGCTGGCAGTGTGCCTGGTCGCGGGCTTCATGACACTGCTGGACGTCAGCATCGTCAACGTCGCCCTGCCGTCCATCCGCTCCGGGCTGCACACCGATGTGAGCAGCCTGCAGTGGGTGCTCAGCGGCTACGCCCTCACCTTCGGTCTGGCGCTGGTCCCCGCCGGGCGGCTCGGCGACGCGCGCAGCAGACGCGCGGTCTTCATGGCCGGGCTCGCCCTGTTCACGGCGACCAGCGCGCTGGCGGGCGCCGCGCAGGGCGAAATGTGGCTGGTGTGCGCCCGGTTGCTGCAGGGCGTGGCCGGGGGACTTCTGGTGCCCCAGGTCTCCGGTTTCATCCAGCAGCTCTTCAGGGGGGCCGAGCGCGGGCGGGCGTTCGGGATGCTCGGCGCGACCCTCGGGATCTCCACCGCGGTCGGCCCGCTCGCCGGCGGGCTGCTGATCCAGGCCTTCGGCGCCCAGGAGGGCTGGCGCTGGGTGTTCTACGTCAACGTGCCGATCGGCGTCGCCGTGCTGCCGATCGCCTACCATCTGCTGCCCGCCCGCCGCGGCACACCGGATCGCGCGCCGCGCCGGGAGGCAGCCCGCGGTGACTTCGACCCGGCCGGCGTCGCACTGCTGGGCGCCGGAACGGCCCTGCTGCTTCTGCCGCTCGTCCAGGAACACTGGCACGGCACCGTCAAGTGGCTGCTGATACCGGGGGCCGTGATCCTGCTGGCCGCCTTCACGGGGTGGGAGAAGCACTACGCCCGGCACCGCGAACCGCTGGTGAACCTGGCCCTGTTCCGGTCCCGCTCGTACTCGATGGGCACCTTGCTGTCGCTGGTCTACTTCGCGGGGTTCACGGCGGTCTTCTTCATCTTCACGCTGTACCTCCAGACCGGCCAGCACTACAGCGCGTTGGACGCCGGTCTGGCCAGCATGCCGTTCGCCGTCGGTTCGGGGTGCGCGGCGGCGCTCGGCGGACGCGTGGTCCACCGCGCGGGCTGGCGGCTGGTCGCCGCGGGGCTCGTTCTGGTGGTCCTGGGCCTGGGTGGAAGTGCGCTCGCGGTGCACCTGGGGTCGGGCCCCGGCGTCGGGCGGCTCACGATGCTTCCGCTGCTTGTGGCCGGGGTGGGCAGCGGGCTGGTGATCGCGCCGAACCAGACGCTGACGTTGCGCGACGTCCCCGTGGTCCGCGCGGGCAGTGCCGGAGGCGTGCTGCAGACCGGGCAGCGCATCGGCTCCGCCGTGGGTATCGCCGGTGTGGGGTCGGTGTTCTTCGCCCGCGGCGCCGCGCAGGGGGGCGACTGGGCCGAGGCGTTCCAGCGCGGCGTGATCGTGGCGACGGCGTTCATCGTCCTCGCCCTGGTGGTGGCCCTCATCGCCCTGGTGCGCGGCCGCGCCCGCACCGTGCCGACCCGTCCCCGCCACGCGCACGCGCGCGATCGCGGCCGGCACCGGGGCCCCGCACCCGGTCGCATGCGCACGAGTGCGTCGGGTAGGGGCACCGCATAACCGACAAGAGAAGAACCTCCGGGATCCTCCCGGAGGACGGCACGGCCCGGTCCGCCCGCCGGGCAGGCGGTTGACCGAGGCGGGCCCGCCCGTGCGTCCACCGCCGTCCGTCAGCCCCGGTCGGCGCGGGCCGGGGCCTGCTCGGCCCAATCCGTGTCCGGCGATCCAGTCATCTTGCGGCGCCCGGCGTGGCCGTGCCGCCCCCGGCGGGAACACTGGCTGCCCTTGCGGTACGGCCGAGTGGAGAGGGCAGAGATGACACACCAGACGGGCGACGACTTCGTCCTGGACGTGACGAGGATCCGGGAGGAGGCCCGGCAGAAGATGGCGGCCGGACCGGTGACGGACGCCTACGGACTCGACAAGGAACGCGTGATCGCGATCCTCAACGACGTGATCGCCACGGAGGTGGTGTGCTGGCTGAGGTACACCCGGCACGCGATCTGCGCGCGAGGCATCGACCGCGCCCAGGTCTCCGCCGAGTTCACCGAGCACGCCGCCCAGGAGATGCAGCACGGGCTCAGGGCCGCCGAACGGGTCTCGCAGCTCGGCGGCGACCCCGACTTCGACCCGGCGACCCTCGCCCGGCGGGCCCACACCGACTACACCACGCCGGCCGACAACGACCTCACGGCGATGCTGGAGCACAACCTGCTCGCCGAGCGCATCGTGATCGCCAGCTACCAGGAGATCATCCGCTGGCTGGGCAACGACGACCCGACCACGCGCCGGCTGATGGAGTCGATCCTGGAGGAAGAGGAGGAGCACGCCGACGACCTCGTCGATCTGATCGGCGGCTGACGCCGTCCCGGCACGCCGTCACGACAGCGCGGCCGGGCCGCACACAGGAGGGCCGCATGATGCGTCACGAAGAGTTCACGGGGAAGGTGCAGGCCCTGGCCGCGCTGCCGGACCGGGCGTCGGCGGAGCGCGCCGTGCGGGCCACACTGGAGACGCTGGCCGAGCGGATCCCGGTCGGCGCCGCGGAACACGTGGCCGCACAGCTCCCGCACGAGCTGGCCGAACACCTCAGGCGGGTGACCGCCGGCCACCGCGACTCCCCCGCGCGGCTACCCGAGGAAGACCACTTCGGCCTGCCGGCGTTCTTCGGCCGCGTCGCGTGGCGTGCCGGCGTCTCGGACGAGGCGGCGATCCGACAGGCGGCCGCGGTGCTGGAGGTCCTGGACGCGGCGCTGTCGCCCGAACTGATGGCCAAGCTCGGCCACGTCCTCCCCGCCGACATACGCGAGTTGCTGCCCGCGGCCCGCGCCGAGCAGCCGTGGCCGCCATGACCCGCACGACCCGACGCCGGACCGCCCCGTGACGCGGCCGGGCGGCGGAGGACGGGCGCCGGTCACCGTGCTGTTCGGCGGCGACGTCATGACCGGGCGCGGCGTCGACCAGATCCTCCCGCACCCCGGCGATCCGCGGCTGGCGGAGGAGTACCTGCACGACGCCCGCGACTACGTGGCGGCGGCGGAGGCGGTCAGCGGCCCGATCGCGCGGCCGGTCGGATTCGACTGGCCGTGGGGGAGCGCCCTGCGCGCGATCGAGGACGAGGCGCCGGACGCCCGTGTGATCAACCTCGAGACCAGCATCACCGACGACGGTGAGTTCGCCCCCGGCAAGGCCGTCCACTACCGGATGAGCCCGGGCAACGTGCCCTGCCTGCTGGCCGCTTCACCGGACGCGTGCGTCGTGGCCAACAACCACGTCCTCGACTTCGGCCACCAGGGGCTGGCGGACACCCTCGACGCCCTGAAGGCCGCGGGGCTGCGTGCGGTGGGCGCGGGGCGTGACGCGGCGGAGGCGGCGCGGCCGGTGGCCATCGGGGTCCCGGGCGGCCGCCGGGTGATCGTCTCGGCGTGTGCCGCGGCCTCCAGCGGTGTGCCCGCGCACTGGGCGGCGGGACAGGACCGCTCCGGTGTCGACTTCCTGCCCGACCTCACCGACGCCACCGCCGACGTGGTCGCCCGGCGGACGGCGGAGCTGCGGCGCCCCGGCGACATCACCGTCGTCTCCGTCCACTGGGGTTCCAACTGGGGATACCACGTGCCGCCGGAGCAGATCCGCTTCGCACACCGCCTCCTCGACGCCGGTGTCGACCTGGTGCACGGCCACTCCTCGCACCACCCCCGCCCGATCGAGGTCCACCGCGGCAAGCTGATCCTCTACGGCTGCGGCGACCTCGTAGACGACTACGAGGGCATCACCGGCTACGAGGCCTACCGGGACGACCTGCGGCTGCTCTACTTCGCCTCCCTCGAACCGGACACCGGTCGCCTGACCGGCCTGCGGATGACGCCGCTGCGGGCGCGGCGCATGCGCCTGCGCCCCGCCGCGGACGCCGACCGCGTGTGGCTGCGGTCCGTGCTCGACCGCATCGGCCGCCGCTTCGGTACCCGTGTGGACCTGGCCGCCGACGGAGCCCTCGTCGCGGCGTGGGAGGCGGCGTGAGGCAGGGGGTCAGTCCTCGCCCCGCACGATGTTCCACTCGGGATCCGACTCGTCGGGCAGCGGGCCGGGGCGGTCCGCCGCCCATGCGCCCTCCCCGGCCGAACCGCCGTCCCGCGTGCGGACGGTGGCGTCGTCGCACGGGCGCTGGCTGCTGCTCGTGGTGTCCATCGGGAATCGCTCCTTCGTCGTGCTCGGGCGTGTGTTCGTGGTGTGTTCGTCCGTGTCCACGGTGTGTTCGGGCGTTCTTCGAACGACACCGGTCGCCTGACCCCTATCAATCAGGATGAATCATCTCGGCCGCGGTCGCCCTTCGGCGGCCCGTCGCCGCCCTGCGGGCCGAGGTCGGCAAGACGCTTGAGTGCCGCGTCCACCGAGGTCCGCTCGGCGGGCAGCAACGGCAGCCGCACGTCCGGCGCGGGGATCCGGCCCAGCGCGTACAACGCGCCCTTGACCACCGTCGGGTTGGGCTCGGCGAACACGGCGGCCGACAACGCGGCCAGTCGGTGCCCGAGCTCCCGCGCCCGGGCGAGGTGCCCATCGCGCCAGGCGGCGGCCAGCTCCACGAAGCGTTCGGTGGCCAGGTGCGCCGACGCCAGGACGGCACCCGCCGCCCCGAGGGCCAGCAGCGGCGAGGCGAAGACGTCGTCCCCCGCCAGCACCGCGAACCCCTCGGGGAGGTCGCCCAGCAGTTCCACGGCCTCCTGGTCGACACCGCCCGTCGCGTACTTGACCCCGGCGACACCGGGCAGCCGCGCCAGCGACCGCAGGGTGGCGGAGTCCAGCAACCTGCCCGTGCGGTACGGGACGTGGTAGAGGATCAGCGGAACCGGGGCGGCTGCCGCCAGCCGCGTGAAGTGTGCGAGCACACCGGCCTGCGACGGCCGGGTGAAGTACGGCACCGTCACGAGCGCACCCGTCACCTCGGGCCGGCGGGCGAGCTCCGCGAGGGCCGCAGCACTGCCGAGGGTGTCGCTGCTTCCGGCCCCGACGGTCAGCATCACCCGCCGCTCCCGGCACACCCGGGCGCACACCTCGACGACCGCCGCTTTCTCCTCGGGCGTCAGCGTCGCGGGCTCACCGGTCGTCCCGAGCGCCACGAGACCGGCGGCGCCCGCGTCGAGCACGGTGTGCGCCAGCCCTTCGAGGGCCTCGAGCGCGATCCGCCCGTCGGGGGTGAACGGTGTGACGAGCGGTACGTGGATGCCGCCCAGGCGGTCCGGTGAGGTGTCGCGTTCCATGGCGTCGAGCCTGGCGCCACCCGATCGTGCACGTCCAGTTCGCCTTTCCGACGTCGAGCGTAAGCTCGCCTGATGCTCGACGTCCGACGCCTGCGCCTGCTGCGGGAACTCGCCCTGCGCGGCACCATCGCCGCCGTGGCCGACGCCCTCGCCTTCACCCCCTCCGCCGTCTCCCAGCAACTGAGCGCCCTCGAACGCGAGGCGGGCGTACCCCTGCTGGAACGCACCGGGCGGCGCGTGGTGCTCACCCCGGCCGGGCACCGACTCGTCGGCCACGCGGAGGCGGTGCTCGAACGCCTGGAACAGGCCGCCGCCGAACTCGCCGCCACCCGCCGGGGACCGGCCGGCCCGCTGCGCATCGGCGCGTTCCCCACCGCCGCCCGTACGTTCGTGCCCGCCGCGCTCGCCGAACTCGCCCGGCTGCACCCGGCACTCGACCCCATGGTCAGCGAGGTCGACCCGGCGGCCGTGGGCCATGCGCTGCGCGCCGGGGACCTGGACGTCGCCCTCGTCCACACCTACGACCTGGTCCCCGGTCCGGCCGAACCCGCGGTCGCCACCGAGCCGTTGTGCGTGGAGGCGATGTACCTGGCCTCCGCCGAACCGCCGCCGCGGGAGGCGCCGTCGCTCGACCACTGGCGGGACGCACCATGGATCACCGCGACCCCGGGGACGCTCTGCCACACCATGACCGTTCGGGCCTGCCACGCCGCGGGCTTCACCCCGCGCGTCCGCCATCGGATCGACGACTTCGCCACCGTCCTCGCCCTCGTGGCGGCCGGACAGGGGGTCGCCCTGGTGCCGCAGCTCGGTGTGGTGGACCCGCCCGGCGCAGTGCGGCTCACCCGGCTGCCCGTCCGCAGGCACACCGGCATCGCCCACCGCGCCGGAGCCGCCGCCCACCCCGCCGTCGCCGCAGCCACCGCCGCGCTGCGCTCGGCCGTCCCCAGCGGGCTGCGCCGCGACGGGTGAGGCACCCGGGCCGCCTCGACGCGCGGCGGTCCGCGGTGTGTGGATCGCCACGGCCGGTGGCACACACTGGGGGGAGGACCGAGCTGGCGCACCGGCGCGTCAGGGCACGGGAGGAACGCATGGCGGAGCGACGCGAACTGGCACCGGCCCCCGGGACCCCTGCCGCCAGGCGCCGGGTGCACTACGAGCTCCTCGGCTGCGGCCTGCACGGCCACCACTTGGAGGGCACCGGTGCGGCCCGGGTGCGCCCCGACGACGCCCTGCTGGTACGCGAGACGGGGGAGGGCCTGCGGTGGCACCGCTGTCTGCGCTGCGACGCCTGGCTGCCCCTGCCACCGCCGGACCAGCCCGACCGGGAGTTCCCGCCCGGCCGCGACGAGATCACCCTGCCCCTGCGCGGCAAGCCGCTGCGCGACCGCTACGTGCTGCGGCTGATCGCCCTCGACCGGCTTCTGCACTTCCTGGTCCTGGGCGTGCTCGCCGTCGGCGTCCTGCTCTTCGCCGACAAACGCGCCGCTCTCAAGGCCCCGTTCTACCGGATCATGGACCTGCTGCAGAACGGTGTCGGCGGCCCCAGCGGCACCGAGCACCACGGACTGCTGGGCGAGCTGTCCAAGGCGTTCGCCGTCCGATCCTCGACGCTGTGGGTGATCGGCCTGGTGCTCGCCGGATACGCGCTGCTGGAGGGCGTCGAGGCGGTCGGCCTGTGGTTCGCCAAGCGGTGGGCGGAGTACCTGACGTTCGTCGCCACCACCGTGCTGCTCGTACCGGAAGTCTACGAGCTCAGCTCCCGGGTGACCGCCACCAAGATCCTCACACTCCTGATCAACCTGGCGGTCGTGGTCTACCTGCTCGTCGCCAAACGCCTGTTCGGGCTGCGCGGCGGCGGGCGCGTGGAGGCCGCCGAGCGGGCCCGGGACAGCAACTGGGAGGCGCTGGAGCGGGTGCTGCCGGGACGGGCGGGCACGCCGGGGTGAGCCGGGAGGCTCAGCGCCCCCGCAGGCGCTCCAGGTCGCGCCGCTCACGCTTGGTCGGACGGCCGGCACCGCGGTCCCGGGCGGCGATCGGCACGGCCTCCTCGCGCGGGGGCGGCGGCGGACTGTTGTCGACGAAGCACTCGGCCGCGACGGACGCCCCGACACGCTTGCGCACCACACGGGTGACGACCACGATCCGCTCGCGCCCGGCGTGGAACAGCCGCACCTCGTCCCCGGGCCGCACGGTGTGAGCCGGTTTGACGCGTTCGCCGTTGACGCGCACATGGCCACCTCGGCAGGCGGTGGCGGCCAGCGACCGCGTCTTCGTCAGCCGCACCGACCAGATCCAGCTGTCGACCCGCACGGGACCCTCGTCTGAAGCCATGACACGACTCTAAGGCCACGGCCCGGCGCGCCCGCCGCGCCGCCGGAGGGGCCGCGCGGCGGCCTGCGGGTACGCTCCGGCGCGGGCCGCCGGGCCGATCCGCCGGGTGGGGGTCGCGGCGATGCCCATGCGCACCGGCCGAACCTCCTTGTCCGGACGGGGTGTGCGCCGGAGGAAAGTCCGATGGGAACCGTTCGGTGTGCGACGGCGTGGGCTCGCGGGGGAGTTGGTGTCATGGCTGCGGCGGATCCGGCGCCGGGCGACGGGTTTGCGGCCGACTGCCGTGCCCGATGGCCGGCACGTGGAATCCGGTCGTCCTGTGGACGCTGCGCCACGGACCGTGCCGCCCCGGGGACCTGCGCGCCCGCATCGGCGGGATCAGCGCCAAGGTCCTGGGCGAGACCCTCCGCAGGCCCGAGTGCAACGGTCTCGTCGCGCAAGGGGCCTGCGCGGAGGCGCCGCCGCGTCGAACACCGGCTCACCGCCCTCGGCACCACCCTGCTGGAACCGATCGAGGCCTTCGGGCGATGGGCGTTCCGGCACGCGACGCGGTTCTCGAGTCCCAGGACCGCGCGGGCGCTCCTCGTACATGAGGAATTAACTGTACGTAACGCGGTCGTTGTTGACCGTAGTTGATGCGAGAGGATTCACTTCAAGTCCGACACCATGGCGGATCCGACCGCGGAGGACATTCCTTGGCTGACGACCTGTTGAGCCCCCTGGACCTGACCTTCTGGAGCCTGGACTCGCCGGGTCACCCCATGCACATCGGGGCCATGGCCGTCTTCGAACGCGGAACGCGCACCGACGCGCGACAGGTCACCGCAGTGCTGAAGGACAGAGCGGCCCGGATGCCCGGGCTGCGGATGCGGGTGCGGGACGTCTGGTACCCGGCGGGCGGCGCGGTCTGGGCCGCCGACGACAGGTTCGACGTCACACGCCATGTGCGCCTGCTGCGGCTGCCCGGCGCGGGAGGGGACGGCGAACGGGCGGCGGAGGTCGCGGAGTTGATGGCCCGGCCGATGGACCGGACCCGTCCGCCGTGGGAGGTCCACGTCCTCGACGGCGCAGGCGGCTCCTCGCTCACCGTCCTGGTCAAACTGCACCACGCCCTGGCGGACGGGCTGCGGGCGGTGCAGTTCGGCGCCGCCCTGCTGGACCAGGCGGCGGCCGGACCGGGCACCGGCCCACCCGCCCCCGGCGTTCGCGCCGCCGACGGCGGAAGGCGGACGCTGCCCTTCGCCCTGCCGGCGCTCCCCGATCCGCTGCGTGCCTTTGCCGGCCTCCCGGACCGCCTCCGGGAGGCGCGGCGGGCCCTCGGCATCGGTGCGGCCGTGGTCCGCGCATCGCTGGAGCCGCCGGGGCCGGTCGCCCCGCCCGTCGCCGGGAGCGGGTCCGCCGTCCCCCGCCGCCTCGCCACCGCCGCCCTCGCCCTCGACGACGTCCGCCTGGTCCGCAAGGCGCACGGCGGAACCGTCAACGACGTGGTGCTGGCGGTGGTCTGCGGCGGGCTTCGCCGGTGGATGGACGAACGCGGGGACCACGGCCGGCGGCCCGCGCCGCGCGCACTCGTGCCGGTGGCGCGCCGTCGCCGCGCCTGCGGTCCGCGTTCCGGGAACAGCCTCTCCGGCTATCTGCTCCGCCTGCCGGTGCACGACCCGGACCCGCTCGCCCGGCTGGAGACGGTGCGGGCGAGGATGGGCCGGAACAAGGCCGCCGGGCCCGACACCGGTGCGGGCGCCGTGGCACTGCTCGCCGACGGACTCCCGCCGCTCGCGCACCGGCTGGGCGCGCCGCTGGCCGGCCGCACCGCCCGCAGGCTGTTCGACCTGCTGCTGACCAACGTCCCCATCCCCGACGTCCCCCTGACGCTCGCCGGCTGCCCGCTGCGGGAGCTGTATCCGATCGCGCCACTCGCCCAGGGCCAGTCGCTGGCGGTGGCCGTCTCGACCTACCGCGGACGCGTCCACATCGGCCTGTTCGGCGACGGCACGGTTGCCCCGGACCTCGACCGGCTCGCCGCCGCCCTGCCCGACGCGCTCGCCGAACTGACCGCCGCCTGCCCTTGAGGCGCGGCCGTGACGGCGGGGCTCGCTCAGCCGACGTGGACCCGCGGGCGGCGCTCGCGGTCCGGCTCGGCCTCGCGCAGCACCTCCCGGGTGACGGGCGCGACCTCGCCCTGGCCGAAGAGGAAGAAGCGCAGGAACTGGCTGATCGGGTTGCCCTCGGTCCACTCGAAGTAGATGTGCGGCCGCCGCCCGGTCATGTCGCGCACGTGCAACAGCAGCGCGGCCAGCGCGTTGGGGATGGTGGAGCTGTCGAGGGAGAGCACGCGGTAGCGGTTGTGCATCACCTCCCCGCGCACCCGCAGTTCGGACTCGAACTCCGAGGGGTCGCCGACGGTGACCTCCACGAAGACGAAGTCGTCCTCGGCGGGGATGTCGTTGTCGGCCCGGGTCTGCTGGGCCTTGTCGCGGTACTCGGCGAAGTCGCGGCGGTCGGGCTTGTTGGCGATGAAGCGGATCCTGCGGTGCGCGATGTCGCGGACGAAGCGTTCGGCCATGTCGTCCATGACCACGCTGGTGACCCGCAGTTCGAAGGCGCGTGCGAGCCGGGACATCAGTGAGAGCAGGATGATCCCGGTGATGAAGCAGGCACCGATCTTCACACCGTCCGGCCGTTCGACGACGTTCACCGCCGTGGTGTAGAGGAACACCGCCGAGATGGCCCCGAAGGCGGCCGTCCAGCCGCGCTGCCGGGCGTGCCGGGCGGCGATGGTGACCGCGATCGCGGCCGAGGTGATCAGCACCAGGACACCGGTGGCGTAGGCGCCGCCCTGGGCGTCCACACTGGCGTGGAAGATCCAGGTGACGAAGAAGGCGATCACCGTGAACACCAGGACCATCGGGCGCACCGCCCGCGCCCAGTGCGGCGCCATGCCGTACCGGGGAAGGTAGCGCGGCATCAGATTGAGCAGGCCGGCCATGGCCGACGCACCGGCGAACCAGAGGATGGCGATGGTGGAGGCGTCGTAGAGGCTGCCGAAGCCGGAGCCGAGGTACTCGTGGGCCAGATAGGCCAGCGCCCGGCCGTTGGCCTGCCCGCCGACCTTGAACTCGCGCGCCGGGATCAGCAGCGTCGTGATGAAGCTGGTGGCGATCAGGTACACGCTCATGATCAGCGCGGCCGCGGTCAGCAGCTTCCTCGCACCTTTGATGCGCCCGACGGGCCGCTCCTCGGTGTCACCTGGCTCGCCCTCGATGTGCGGCATGACGGCCACACCGGTCTCGAAGCCGGACAGACCCAGCGCCAGTTTCGGGAAGACGATGAGCGCGACCCCGATCATGACCAGCGGATTGCCGTGCTGCACGGTGAGGGCGTGGGACCAGTCGGTGACCAGGTGCGGTGCGGCGAGCACATGGCCCATCCCCACGACCACGACCACCACGTTCAGCGCCAGATAGATCCCCACCAGCCACACCGCGAGCCCGATGGCCTCGGTGAACCCCTTGAGGAAGACCGCGCCGAGCAGCGCGACCAGCAGCAGGGTGATGGCCACCTGATGACCGTGCAGGGTGCCGGACAGATGCGGGTTCTCGATCAGGTGGGCGCTGGCGTCGGCGGCCGACAGCGTGATGGTGATCAGGAAGTCCGTGGCGGCGAACCCCAGCAGGGCCAGGACGAACAGCTTGCCCTGCCAGAAGGAGAGCAACCGCTCCAGCATGGCGATCGAGCCTTCACCGTGAGGGCTCTCCTGAGCCACCCGGCGGTAGACCGGCAGCGCCCCGGCGACGGTCACCAAGACCAGCACCACGGTGGCCAGCGGGGAGAGCAGGCCCGCCGCCAGAGCGGCGATGCCCGGCTGGTAGCCCAGCGT
The DNA here is from genome assembly GCA_964398515.1 of uncultured Streptantibioticus sp. Classification (GTDB taxonomy): domain Bacteria; phylum Actinomycetota; class Actinomycetes; order Streptomycetales; family Streptomycetaceae; genus CAYNNX01. Next base: position 14,515 of record CAYNNX010000033.1, read on the forward strand.
CGAGAAGTAGTCCAACCCGGTCAGGCACATCACCCGCCACCACGGCCGCGTGTGCTGCCCGCTCGGGGCCTCGGCGTGCGGACCCGGCTGGTGCTTGGCCATGTCGGCCAGTCCCTCCAGCAGCCAGGCACGCAACCGCTCGGCCGCGCTCAGGGGGCGCGTGCCTCCTTGGGCGGAGGTGTTCACCGTGGACTCCAGTCATCGGTTGTACGGGGGAAGCGGTCCGCCCGTGCGGCGGACGCGCGGGCCGGCGCCCCGGCTGATGACGCTTACCCGGCGCCGTCGCCCTGATAACGCCCAGTGTGACGCCCTGCGCCGATGTGCCGAACCGCGCCGTGCGCGATCCGGCGCGGCCACCGCGTGCAGAGCTGCGGCAGTGCGGCCCGCACGGCGTCCGACACCATGGCGCCGGCCCTCTGGACCGCCGCGCCGACCGATGCGGCGGCCCGCTGCATCGGCTCGATGACCTTCTCGTCCCCATCTTGGTGCACCTGCTCGGTGCCGTTCTGCGGACCGTTCCGGGCGCCTTCGGACCGGTCACGGCCGCTTCTCCGCGCTGCGTGCGGGGAGCCGTCGCGCCCAACGCATCCGTAGAGCGATCGATCACGCTCTGCCCGGACCTGTCACCCTTGGGTGGCCGCCCGAGCCGCGGCGTCCCCTCGCCGCACGATTCAGCGATCCCTCGATCCGGTGGGATCTGCGGGGGGGGGTTCGCGCGTACGACCCGTCCGGACGTGATGCCGAGGACCGCGCAGGATGTGCCGTCCTTCGTGCCCGGTCCCTCCCCGTGCGGGCCGCCGAGGATCGCGTGAACCCCCGGGAGCACGGCGGGAAGCCGGCCGGTCTGCTGCCGCGGGGCGGCCGGTGGAGAGGCCGGACGGCTGTGCGCCGCCCCCCACGAGCCCCCGGCGTACTCGCCTGCCACACCGCCGAGTTCACCGGAACCCGGGAATCGCCGCAGAATCGGGCCGTCCGCCGAGCACTCCGCCCGCCGGTGTGACGGCCGGGACGGCGGTCCGGCCAAGCTTCGGGAACTAGTGTGACCTGCCGTCAGTTTGGGGTAGGAGTGGGTGATAGCACACCGGACCGCACACCATCCATGGGAGGGGCGTGAATTCCTCCGTGCAGGCACACCAATACACTTCCCACTGGACACCTTGCGGAACGTATGCTTCCGTAACACCCCGAGCCCATCACGACTTGGTGTGGCGGTGCGGCGAATCGCTATCCGGGGGTGCCCCGCACACTGCACAATCGACTCGACGCCTTTGACGAGGCGAGCGGACAAGGAGAAACACATGGCAACCGTTCTCGGCGCCCACGGTGGCATCGCCACCACGATCGGGCTGTTGCAGGGCGAACTTCCGGAACTCCAGGAGCAGCAGCACACCTTGGAGAAGGAGCTGGCGGCCGTAACCGAACGGCTCGAAGCGGTGCGCACCGCGCTCAGCAGCCTTCAGGCGCTGTCCGCCGGGTCCGTTTCGCGTGACACCGCTCCCGCCGCGGCGCCGGAGCGGGAGGTCACCGAGGCGCCGGCCGGTCCGGAGGCCATAGAGTCCGAGCAGCCCGCCGCCGGGACGGCGCCCGCCGCGGCGGGCGAGGAGACGGCGACGGCGGAGACGGCCGAGGAGAAGCCGGGCCGGGCGGCACGCGCCGCGCGCACCTCGGCAGCGAAGAAGATTGCGGGCGCCGGCCGGGCAAAGCGCACTGGCACGCGGGCCGCCAAGAAGACCGCGGCAGGCACCCGCAAGGCCGCCGCCAAGACCGGCAAGGCCGCCGAGAAGACCACCGAGAAGACCACCGAGAAGACCACCGCGAAGACCACCGCCAAGACCGAGAAGGCGGCGAAGTCGCAGAAGCGGGCGGTGCCGGCGAAGCGCACCGCGGGCCTGACCGAGGGTGTCGTGGAGTGCCTGACCAAGGCCGCCGGCCCGCTGCGCGCGGCCGACGTCAACGACGCTCTCGGCCGTGAGAACACCTCCGGCAACGTCAACTCGGTGCGCAACACGCTGGAGCGCCTGGCGGCCGCCTCCCGGATCCAGCGGGCGGGTCGCGGCCTGTACCAGGTGTCGGCGAGCTGAATCCCCCTGCCCGGCGGGCCGTGACAGGGATCGGATGCGCGACGGGGGAGCGGGGCCGGGTCGCCGCCTCGGTACGGGAGTTCACCGTAGCGGGCGGCGGCGGGGGTGGCGGCCCCCGCCGGTCAGCTGCTCCGGCGTTCCGCGGCGGTCACGGTGTGGTGCAGCGGCCCTTTGGTCGTGACCGGCCCGACCCCGCCTGGAACCGGAGTGAGTGCGCCGGCCCGCCGGACGACGGAGTCGCCGTCGACGTCTCCGACGAGCCCATCGTCCTCGGTGGGGTTGGTGCCGACGTCGACCACGACGGCGCCCGGCCTGATGCGTTCAGCGGTGATGAGCCCGGACCGGCCGACCGAGGCGACCACCACGTCCGCGGTGGAGGTGATGGCCGCGAGGTCCGCGGTGCGTGAGTGGCAGGCGGTCGCGGTGGCGTTCTTGTGGAGCAGCGGATGGGCGGTGGGTTTGCAGACCACGGTGGACCGCCCGACAACGACGACATGACGGTGGTGTCAGTCCGACGGCGCCGTAATCTGTTCGGGAGCCGGGCCGCGCAGCACCCGCGCCTCCTTCGCCGGGGCCAGTCCGAGCACGGGACGGTCGGGCCGCTGCGGCGGTTCGCCGCCGAGGCGCTGGAGCCAGCACCAGGTGTCGGCCACGGTCTCGGCGACCGGGCGGCAACGCAGGCCCGCGGCATGCGCTTTGGCCACGTTCCCCTGGTGCAGGGTGTCGTACAGCTCGCCCGGGGGCAGCCAGATCGGCAGCTCGGTCCACGGTGCGATCCCCCCGGCCGCGATGAGCTCAGGATCGGTCCACTGCAGTAGCGCGTCGGAGCCGGTGACCCGCACGCAGGTCTCCAGCAGTTCGCCCATCGTGGTGTGGCCCGGCTCGCTGACGGCGTTGTAGGCGCCGCCGAGCCCTCGTGCGGCGGCGTCCAGAGTCCATACGGCCAGGTCGCGGGCGTCGATGTACTGAAGTGCCGCCTCGCGCGGGCCGGGTGCCAGGACCGGGCCGCCGCGTGCGATGCGCCGCAGCCACCACGGCAGCCGCCCGATGTTCTCCCCGGGCCCGAGGATCAGCCCGGCGCGCACCAGCAGGGCCCGGTCGCCGAAGGCCGCCGTCGCGGCCAGTTCACCGCCGCGTTTGGCCTGTGCGTACTCGACCTCGCCGTCGTCGGGTGAGGCCTGAACCAGCGGCCCCTCCTCGGCGAGCCCCGCCGGTGCGGGGTAGCGGTACACCGAGCGGCTGGAGACGTAGACGTAGCCCCCGGCCCGGTCGGCCAGCAGGGCGGCGGCGTCCCGTACCGCCGACGGGGCTCCCGTCCAGGTGTCGACCACCAGGTCCCACTCGCCCCGGCCGAGGGCGGCCAGACCGTCCGCCGCACGGCGGTCACCCCGCACAGCGGTGACACCCGGGGGCGGGGTGTGGCGTCCGCGGTGGAACACGGTCACCCGCCAACCGCGCTCGACGGCCTCCTCGGTGACAGCGCGACCCACGAACTCCGTTCCGCCCAGCATCAGCAGTCTCATGCGGCCACTGTGCCCGCTCACCGCCCTCCGGTGAACTCCCGCTCGCTTACGGCGCAATCGCCGTCGCCGCCCCGCAGCCCGACGCAGTCCAGCGCCCAGAAGACGTCGGAGTACACCAGGGTCCCGGTCATCCACGGCTCGTAGGCGGACAACCGGGCCACCTGGAACGCGGGCGCGGGGATGCGCAGCGACGGCGAGCGGAAGCCGAGGGTGTCGGCCCGCACGAAGCCGCGTTCGCCGTAGTAGCGCGGCGAGCCTTCGAGGAACACCAGGGGCACGCGGCGCGCGTCGGCCGCGTCGAGGGCGTGCCTGACGAGCAGGGTGCCGACGCCGCGGCGCTGGGCGGCGGGGTGCACCCCCAGCGGTGCCAGGACGAGGACGTCGACGAGCCGGCGCGGGGCGTCGAGCCGGCCCGCCGTGAGCAGGACGTGGCCGACGACCCGCCCGTCCCGCACCGCGACGAACGACATCGGCGGAAGGGGAGCACGTGTGACGCGAAGGGCGTCCACCAGACCGGGAACCTTCTCACCGTCGTCGAACGCACGGGAGTGGAGGCGGCGGACGTCTCCGTGGTCGTCGCCGTTCTCCGCCCGGATCAGCACCCTTCGCGCGGCTCCGGGGTCGGGTGTGCGATGTGCCGTCACAGCTGCGAGCGTAGGTACACCGACCCTGGCGCACCAGGGGATTTCAGGTCCGCCGCCGCACCCCGGCGCAGCCCGCGCCGGCATCACGCCGCCGGCACCCGCGTGACCACCGGGCCCGCGTCCCGCAGCCGACGGACGGACCGGCAACGCTAGCGGCCCTCGACCAGCCCGCGGACGAAGGTGGCCTGGCCCGCGTGCTGCAGGTCGTCGGCGATGACGCTCACCAGCCGCACGCCCAGCGTCACCGGTGGCGTCCACGACTCGTCGACCACACGTCCCAGGTCCGCGTTGCGCAGGCCCTTGACGTAGGCGACGGTGTTCTCGTGCACGGCGTCGTAGTAGCCGGTGAGCAGGTCGGCGGAGTCCACCCGCACCGCGGCGACGTCGGCGGGGGAGTGGCCGTAGCCCGTCGCCCGGGCCGGGAAGGGGAGCCCGAAGCGTTCGGACCAGCCCTGTGCCGTCCAGATCTGCTCGGTGCCCGCCACATCGGCGATGTGGTCGTCCTGAATGCGCGTGAGATGCCACACCAGCCAGGCGATCGAGTTGGCCTCGTCGTCGAGCCGCGCGGCCAGCTCGTCCGGGCCGAGCCCGTCGACGGCTTCGTGGACGGCCTCCTGGATCCGTCCGAAGGCGTCGACCAGCAGATCGGCACTGTTCATCTGGGTTCCTTGGTCCGGGTCGCGGTGGAGTGGGCCCCATGACGATGATCGGCCGCCTCGCCCGCGATCGCGAGCCGGCGGCGGACGATCGGGCCCGCCGCCACCGGTCCGTGCCACCCTGTGCGGACCGCCGCCGCTCCTGGACCGCGGGGCCCGGGCCCGCTGGTTCGAGCGGGTTGTTCCGCGCGGCCGATCGGGCGTATTGCGGCGCGCCGCGTCCGGAGGCGTCCGCGCGGCGGGCAAGCACTCGGGTGTCGTCGCGCCGGCAGCCTCACCATCCCGCCCAGCAGAAGGAGCGATCGATATGCGCTACCTCGTCGGTGCCGCCGCACTGGTGGCCGCGTTGAGCGCCACGGTGGTCCCCGCACGGGCCGCCGCGGGCGCCGCACTGCCCAAGGACGACAAGTGCTTCACGCTTCCCGTCCTCGGCAATGTGTGCCTGCCCACGCTGCCCACACTGCCCACGAGCCCCGGATCCGGGTCGTCACCGGGCGCCGCGAACCCGGGATCCGGGTCGTCACCGGGCGCCACGAGCCCCGGATCCGGGTCGTCACCGGCCCCCGCGGACAAGCCGGCAGGGTGAGCCCGCCTGCCGGACGCCGATAGTCGGGGCCCGCCGGCCGGGTGGCCGCGCGGGCTTCGCGGTTTTCAGGTCGCCGCACCGGGCAGTCGCCCCACATGGACCATTCGCAGGCGCCCGTCCTCGAGGCGTTGGCCGCCTACCACGAGACCCGCCAGATCCCGTTCACCCCGCCCGGGCACAAGCAGGGGCGGGGTGCCGATCCCCGAGTGCGCGAGGTGCTCGGGGAGGCCGTGTTCCGGTCCGACGTGCTCGCCACCGCGGGGCTGGACGACCGCCGGGCCTCGCAGGGCGTGCTGGAGAAGGCCCAGGTGCTGATGGCGGACGCGGTCGACGCCGAGCACACGTTCTTCTCCACATGCGGAAGTTCGCTCTCCGTCAAGGCGGCCATGCTGTCGGTGGCCGGGCCGCACGAGAAGCTGGTGGTGGGCCGGGACGCCCACAAGTCGGTGGTGTCCGGCCTGATCCTGTCCGGTGTCCGGCCCATCTGGGTGGAGCCGCAGTGGGATCCCCGACGCCACCTGGCGCATCCGCCGTCCGCCGAGGCGTTCGAGGCCGCCCTCGCCCAACACCCGGACGCGCGAGGCGCGTTGGTGACCAGTCCCACGCCCTACGGCACCTGCGCCGACCTCGCCGCGATCGCCCGGATGTGCCACGCACGGCACCGGCCGCTCATCGTGGACGAGGCGTGGGGCGCGCACCTGCCGTTCCACCCGGAACTGCCCACATGGGCCATGGACGCGGGCGCTGACGTGTGCGTCACCTCGGTTCACAAGATGGGCTCCGGTCTGGAGCAGGGCTCCGTCTTCCACCTGCGGGGGGACCTGATCGACCCCAAGGTGCTCAAGGCCCGGGAGGACCTCCTGGGCACCACCAGCCCCTCCGTCCTGCTGTACGCGGCGCTCGACGGATGGCGCCGCCAGATGGTCGAACACGGCCGGGCCCTGTACGACGCCGCCCTGGCGCTGGCCGAGCGGGTACGCGTCCGCATCGAGGCGATCGACGGCATGCACGTGCACGGCCGGGACGACTTCTGCGGCCCCGGCCTCGCCGCGGACCTGGACCCCCTTCAGCTGGTCGTCGACATCGCGGATCTCGGCACCACCGGCTACCGCGCCGCGGACTGGCTGCGCGAACACCACCGCGTCAACCTGCATGTGTGCGACCACCGCCGCATCAGCGCCCAGCTCTCCCACGCGGACGACGAGCACACCGCCGAAGCGCTGCTGACGGGGCTGCGGGAGCTGGCCGCACACGCCGGTGAGCTGCGGCCCGCACCGGCGGTGGCGGTGCCCGATCCGGCACAGCTGCGGCTGGAGCAGGTGGTGCTTCCCCGGGACGCGTTCTTCGGGCGAACCGAACAGGTGTCCTGGGAGAAGGCGGTCGGACGCGTCGCGGCGGAGATGCTCACCCCCTACCCGCCGGGGATCCCCGCCGCGCTGCCGGGCGAGCGCCTCAACCGTCCCGTGCTGGAGTACCTGCGCACGGGTGTGGACGCGGGCATGGTGGTGCCCGACGCGGCGGACACCGAGGTCAAGAGCGTGCGCGTCGCCGTGGAGGAGTGAGCCGTGGAGAGCGGGGCGCGGCGCGGGACGAGGGCCGCGTGAAGGAACGACTCGCGTCACGCGAGGACATCACGCCCAAGACCACCCGCGTCACCGGCTCACGGGAGCCGGTGGCGCAGTTGGAGACCGGGCTCGCCCGGCGCGCCGCCGCGTCGGCCGGCGCCTGCGTGCCCGTGTCATCGGTGGTGTTCTCCACCGTCTCCTCAGGTCCTCTCGGTGGCCTCCCTCATCCGGCCCGCGTGCGTGCGGCCTTCGGCGGTCGGCCGCCTGTCCGGCCGTCTCCTCGACGCCGCCTTGCTCCTGCTCGGTCTTGGCCTCGGCCTTCTCAGCCTGGCCACTGGAACATTCCTTCCGTTGCGTCAACCCGTCACCAGTAGTGCCGCCGGCCGAAGACGGCGTGCCCCAGGGAGCCGAGTAGCCACAGAATCGCTCCGATGACCAGCAGGATGATTCCGATGGTCCACAGGATCGCGATCTTGGCCACGAAACCGACTATGAGAAGGATGATGCCGAGGACGATCATGGTGTCCTCCGATCGAGTGAATTCCTCTCATCCACATTTATCGCTTTTTTTTCCGTCAAAGCAACCGTGAGGGGGATGGGAACCCGGACGACGGGCATGCGCTGTGCGGCGGTATGCGGGCCGGCGGCGTGCTCGGCGAGCAGCCGCATGCGTCCCGTATGCGGAGGAGGCGGTGTCCCCATGGCCGCGAAGAGCGCGACCCCCGCGACCTCATGGGCGTCCCGATGCGCCGGAGCCGCGCTGTGCCTGGGCGTGGCCGCGATCCACGTCGCCGACCAGGGCGGTGTGCCCGGCGCGAGGAGCCCCTACTACGTCGGCGTCGGATACCACCTACTGGAGATCGCCGGGCTGGTGGCCGCCGGCCTCCTGCTCGGGGGCCTGATCCGGACCGGCTGGGTGCTCGCCGCCGGTGTCGCCCTCGGGCCGCTGCTCGGCTATGTGATCTCCAGAGGGCCGGGTCTGCCCGAGTACCGAGAGGACATCGGCAACTGGGGGGAGCCGCTCGGCGTGGTCAGCCTCGTCGTGGAAGGGGTGCTGCTGGTGCTGTCCGTGGCGATGCTGACGACCGCGTGGGCCCGGGCGTGAGGGCCGCCGCGGCCCTCACAGGACCGGTCCGTGTCCTTCCGCGCCGTCGGCCGGCCCGAGGCCCGCGTACCGCCGTATGGCCGCCTCGACGGCGTCGGGGTCGTCCGGGGTGATGACCGGGCGGACGAAACGCCCCAGGTCGAGCACGAGCGCCGTCGACTTCGTCGGCCGCTTGGGATCGAGGCTCGCCCAGTACCGCGGGTTCGCCGTGCCCCAGATGCGGCCCTGGCCCCGCAGGGGGCTGAGCTCCACGCGGCGGGCGGCGCGGATCGACCGGTACGGCACCGTCTTGGTGCCCCAGGGGAAGTAGTAGCCGCGGATGCGCACCCCCTCCGGGGTGCAGGTGATCCAGCGGTCCTGATAGAGGCTCTCCATGCCCTGTCTGCCCTGTCCTGGCTTTTCGCCCTGCTCGTCCACTCGTCCGAGCCCCCGCTGCGGCGACGGCACACCGCCGACGATACGCCTGCCCGCGAACCCTTGTCGTATAGGCACAGTTAATTCCGGCACGCACGTTGCTCACCCGACTCACGGCCGCACGCTGGCATGTTGGGGAGCGATCGGATCGTGCGCGCCGCCCACGCCCAGTGGCGCAGGCGCGCCTTCGTCGTGGGATACGGGAGCGCCGTGACAGGGCAGCCTGGGATCTTCGGGCCGACAGACAGCGCCGACGCGGCCGTAAGCCGCCGAAGGTTCCTGTCGTCGCTGGCGGTCGCCTCAGCGGCGATGGTGGGTGTGGACGGCGGGCGGACCGAACCGGCCCGGGCGAGCGAGGCGCTGCCGGAGGCGTTGCCGGTGGTTCTCGCCTACGACCTGTGCGGCATCTCGCGCGACGACGCCCGCGGCACGGCCGACTTCGACGGCCACGGCTGGTCGTTCCCGGCGGAACAACTGCCCAGCGGCCACCGGAGGATCGCCGGTCTGCCCTTCGTCTTCCCCGACTACGCACCGGGCGCGAAGGACTTCCTCGCGGCCCGCGGCCAGACCATCGCCCTGCCGCGGACCCGGTGTTCGGTGCTGTACCTGATCGGTGCGGCCTCCGGCGGCGCCGTCGACGCCAAGGGCCGGGTGGTCTACGCAGACGGCGGCGGCACGGCCGTCCCGGTGCAGTTCGCGGACTGGGCGGAGACCCCGCGCTTCGGCGAGGCGGTGGCGGTCGAGACCACGCACCGGCACCGGGCGGCGGGCGATTCGGGCCCGCGCGTTCGCCTCTTCCTCCAGGCGATCCCCTGCGACCCGGACAGGCGGGCGACCGGCCTTCAACTGCCCGACGCCCCGCAGCTGAAGCTCATCGCCGTGACCGCCCAGCCCGCGGTCGGCGGTGTGGCGGCCAAGGTCACCTCCGTCGCGGCGACCGACCTGTTCATCGGCACCGAACACGAACCGCGCCAGGTCGTCCAGGTGACCGTCACCAACATCGGCTCCCGTGCCGCCAGCCGCGACACGCCCGTGACCGTCAGCGTCACCGGCGCGAAGGTACGCACCCCCCGGCCGGTCACCGTCACCGCGCTGCCGCCCGGACACCAGGAGACCGTCGAGGTGGGCGTGGTGTACACCACGCCGCAGCGGGCCGACGACATCGTGCCGGCGCAGGTCGCCGCCGTGACACGGGACGTCTCCGACACGCAGTCGGTGCGGATCACCGCGGCCGAACCCGGCTGGACGATGTTCATGGTCTCGCACTACCACTACGACCCCGTGTGGTGGAACACCCAGGGCGCCTACACCGAGTCGTGGGAGAACACCGGATTCCAGCAGCCCGGACTCAGCCTGGTCAAAGGCCATCTCGACATGGCCAGGCGCGACCCGGACTACAAGTTCGTCCTCGCCGAGCTCGACTACCTCAAGCCCTACTGGGACTCCCACCCCGAGGACCGCGCCTACATCCGGCAACTCCTGCGCGAGAGGCGCCTTGAGTTCGTCGGCGGCCTGTACAACGAGCCCAACACCAACCTGACCAGCGTGGAGCTGACCATCCGCAGCGCGGTGTACGGCGTCGGCTTCCAGCGCGAGGTGCTCGGCGGATCCCCCGCCACCGCATGGCAGTTGGACGTCTTCGGGCACGATCCGCAGTTCCCCGGGATCATGGCCGACGCGGGTCTCACCTCCAGCTCCTGGGCGCGCGGCCCGCACCACGAGTGGGGACCGAAGCAGACGGTCGGCGACAACCGGCGCATGCAGTTCCGCAGCGAGTTCGACTGGATCGCGCCCAGCGGGAAGTCGCTGCTGACCAGTTACATGCCCAACCACTACTCCGCGGGCTGGTGGATGGACACCGCCAAGGACCTGCCCACCGCGGAGTCCGCCGCCTATCAGCTCTTCCGCGACCTCAAACCGGTGGCGGCCACCAAGAACTGCCTGCTGCCGGTGGGCACCGACTACTCGCCGCCGAACCGCTGGGTGACCCGCATCCACCGCTCCTGGCGCGAGAAGTACGTGTGGCCGAAGTTCGTCACCGCGCTGCCCAGCGAGTTCTTCGCCGCCGTGACCCGGGACGCCGCCCGCGGCAAGATCGCGTTCTCGCCGCAGACCCGGGACATGAACCCCGTCTTCACCGGCAAGGACATCTCGTTCATCGACACCAAACAGGCCCAGCGCGAGGCCGAGAACACCCTGCTCGCCGCGGAACGGTTCGCCACCGTGGCGGCGCTGCTCGGCGCCCGGTACCCGGTCGAGGCGTTCGACAAGGCGTGGCGCCAACTGTGCTTCGGCGCCCACCACGACGCCATCACCGGCTCGGAGTCCGACCAGGCGTACGTGGACCTGCTCGGCGGCTGGCGGGAGGCGCTGGAGCTGGGCCGGACCGCGCTGACCGGCGCCCAGGCGCACATCGGCGCCCGCGTCGACACGCGCGGCCCCGGCACCGCGCTGCTGGTGTTCAACGCGATGGCCTGGCGGCGCACCGACGTCGTCCGCTGCGAGGTCGCCTTCGCCGCGCCGGGACCGGTGGGCATCGAGCTGCGCGATCCGGCCGGGCGGGCTGTGCCGTTCCACGTCGAACACGCCGCCCGCCACCCGGACGGCACCGTGCGCGGCGCCCACCTGGCGTTCCTCGCCCGGGACGTGCCCGCCACCGGGTACGCCACCTACCGCGCGGTCCCCACGGCCACCCCACTGCCCGCCTCGACCTGGACGGCGGTGGGCGGCACGCGGATCGAGAACGAGCACTACACCGTCACGGTCGACCCGGCGCGCGGAGGTGTGATCACTTCGCTGCACGACAGGAAGGCCGGCAAGCAGATGCTGCGGCCCGGCGGCGTCGCGAACGAACTGCTCGCCTACGACGAGTACCAGGACGGGCCCGGCGCCCCCGCGGGCGGACCGTGGGTGACGGTGCCCAAGGGCGGCCCGGTGGCCCGCAGTTCACAGCGGCCAGCCACGGTCACCGTGGAGCGGTGTCCCATCGGCCGGCGCATCACCGTCACCGGCGACTTCGCACAGTGCCACCGCACCCAGGAGATCACCCTGTGGGACGGGATGGACCGGATCGACCTGACCACCCGCATCGACGGATTCACCGGCCGCAACCGCCTGATGCGGGTGCGGTTCCAGCCGTCCGTCGAGGGCGGCATGCCCGTCTCCGAGGTCGGCGACGCCGTGGTCGGCCGGGGCTTCGGCTTCCCCGACGTCGACTACGCCCACACCCCCTGGACCCTGGACTACCCCGCCTACAACTGGGTCGAGCTCGGCGCGACCCTCACCGTCGCGCTCACCGACGGGACGGCGGTACGCGCCTCCCGGGCCGTGAGCGTGGCCGAGGTGGTCGTCCCCGACGTCACCGCCTACGCCGGCCACACCCGCGACCTCGTCACCGCGCTCGTGGCCACCGGCGTGACCGCCACCACCTCCACCCACGACGGCCCCCGCTACGGCAGCATCGACGTCGACTCCAACCTGCCCGACGTGCGCATCAGCGTCGGCGGACCGGCCGAGAACCGCTTCACCGCCGCCGTCCTGGCCGCCGCGGCGCCCGGCTACCGCGCCCAGCTGGAACGCCGGCTCGCCGCCGGGGCCACGGCACTGGTGTGGGTACCGGCCGCCAGACCGCTTTCCGAGACCTGGGTTCCCGGCGCCGACCTGCGCGGTCCGCGCACCCTGCCGGTCCTCGTCGTGGCAGGCCGCACCCCGGCCGACACCCGCACCGCCCTGAGCGACCTGGCCGCACGGCTGCGCCGGGCGCCGCGCATCGACGTCGTCCAGCCCGCCGCCCTCGACGGCACGACCGGCCGGGTCGAACCGTACGGCTTCGCCCTGCTCAACCGCGGCCTGCCGGGCTTCACCGTCGACCCCCGCGGCGACCTCCACCTCGGCATCCTGCGCTCCTCCACCGGCTGGCCGTCCGGCACCTGGATCGACCCGCCCCGGCGCACCCTGCCCGACGGCGCCAACTTCCAGACCAACCACTGGAGTCACACCTTCTCCTACGCCCTGATCGGCCACAGCGGCGACTGGCGGGAGGCGGGTCTGGCACGACGCGGCCACGCCTACAACAACCCCTTCACCACGAGGCTGGAGACCAGCCACCCCGGCACCCTTCCCGCCTCCGCCGACCTGCTGGCCGCCGAGGGCGACAGCGTGATCGTCACCGCCCTCAAACCGCACGGCAACCCGCTCGCCGCCCTGTCGGGCACCGAGGCCGACCCCGCCGACGGGATCACCATCCGGGCGTACGAGGCCTGCGGGCGCCCGACGACCGCCCGGTTCACCTTCTTCCGGCCGCTCGCGGACGCCGCGGCGGTCACCGTCCTGGAGGCCCGGCCGCAGCCCGTGCGGCTCGACGGCGGACGCGTCACCACCGAACTCGGCGCCTTCGAGATCCGCACCCTCACCGCGACCCCGCAACGCACCGCCGACGAGCGGTCCTCCGGCGCCCGGCCCGAACTCGCCGCGCGCACCGAGACCGCGCAGCCGGTCTTCTCCCGCTACTGGCGGCACAACAAGGGCGCGGCACCCATGGGGTACCAGCCGGCGACCGTCCATGCCGCACCCGCCGGGGTCAGCGGCCACGGGCCGTACGACATCCAGGTCACCGTCGCCTCGGCGCACACCCGCGAGCAGGTCTCCGGGGCCGTGGAGATCCTGGTGCCGCCGGGCTGGACGGCCGACCCGCCCAGCCGCCTGTACGCGCTCCAGCCCGGCGCCCACCTGCGCTGGACGACCCGCGTACGGCCCTCCGGGGCGGGCGGCCGCTACTTCGTGGCTGTGCGCGCCACCGACGCGGCCGGGCAGATCGTCGAGGACGTGGTGACCGTCGACCACGCTCCCGCCGCGCGTGCCGCCTCCTCACCCGTCCCGCCGATGCTGCCCGGCTCCCTGCCGCACGCCCCGATCCCGGACACCCCCGCCGAACGGGCGCTCGCCCTCTCCGTGGACAAGATCACCCGCAAGGCGCGGCTCGTCGCACCGGCTCCGCAGGCGCGCTACCAGCAGCCCCCGGCCGCCGGACTCACCGCGGAGCTGGCCGCACCGCGGGTCGAACTCCTCCCCGGGCGGACCGGGCGCCTCACCGTCCGGCTGGGCAACACGGCGGCCGGCGAGATCCGCGGCGAGGCGCAGCTCATCACGCCGTACGCGATCTGGCCGCTGACCGCGCCGTGGACGCAGGGCTTCACGGTGGCCCCCGGCGGTGAGCGCGAGCTCCACTACGAGATCACCGCGCCGCCCACCGCCCGGCCCGGCAACTGGTGGGCGCTGGTCAAGCTCATGTACTTCGGCCGGCTGGTCTACACGCCGACCGCGGCCGTCGTCATCACCGGATCGCCCACCACCCCGGGACCGCGGCGCAGCACCGAGTTGGAGGGCGCCCCCCAAGGCACCGAGAGCGCCGGGAGCGCCTCGTGAGCGGCGTTCACGGGGTCGTCGCGCCGGTCGGCGAGGAGCGCGTGGGCGAAGCGGAGCTCACCGAGCGCCTCGCCGCCCTGCGCGCCGGCCCCCTGGGCCCGTGTCTGCCCGAGGAGGACACCCCGGCGGGCGTCCGGCTGCGCCGCTGGGTGGCCCAACTGCTCGCCACCGAGGCCCTGGTGGTCCACGAGGCGGCCCGCCTGGCACCCCCGCGCCGCCCGGAACACGACGAGCCGAACCCCGCGCAGGCGGTGCGCGACCTGTTCCTCCACGTCACCGCCGACGTCACGGTCACCGAAGCCGAAACGCGCCGCTACTACCGGGCCAACCCCGATCTGTGGGAGCGCCCCGAGCGCCGCACCGTGCGCCAGGCGGTGCGGGCGAGCCGCGCCGAGGCCGCGGCGGTGCGCCGCGAGGACCTGGGGCCGCCCGAGACGCTCTCCCGCGGCCAGCTCACCGGCCCCTTCGAGGACGCGGTCTTCGCCGCGGCCCCCGGCACCCGGATCGCGCCCGTGCGCACCACGTTCGGCTGGCACACCGCCGTGCTGGAAGCGGTCGAGCCGGCTCGTACCCGCCGCTACGAGGAGGTCCGCGAGGCCGTCCACGCCGACCTGCTGGCCGCGGCCCGGGGAACCGCCTTCGACGACTGGCTCGCGCTGCGCCGGGACGAGCTCGTCCGCCTCGCCCCCGGTTACGAGCACCCCGGCGACCCCGCCCTCCCGGACGCCGTGCACCGCCACTGACGCCGCCCTGACGGCCCAAGGGGGTACTCCGTCGCGGCACGATGTCGCCCTCGCGCTGCTCCCTTCGGCCGACGGCGGCGTGGACCGCGGCCGGGCGCGGGGTACGTGCGCCGGTGACCAGCCAGCCGTCTCGGGCACCTCCCGAGCCGCCGTCCCAGAGAGGTCTGCCGCGATGCGCCGACTTGCCGCCGTCACGCTGGGAGGCGTGGCCTTCGTCGGTCTGACGACCGGTCCCGCCCCCGCCGCCGCGCCCGCAACCGTCCCGCACACCGCCGTGACGGCCCCCGCGACCGTCCCCGGCCCCCTGCCGGGCACCATGCCCCGGGTGACGCACCGGGGCCTGGTCGACGCCCTCGCGGCGCTGAACTACAACACCAAGGTCAAGTCGGTGGACGTCAGCGGCAGGGACCGCCTGGTGCTCTGGCCCGCCCACTGGAAGGTGTGCTCCCAAAGCCCCGCGCCGGGCAGAGCCGTCGAGGGTCGCGAGGTCACGCTCTACGTCGTCAAGAAGCGCGAGCGCTGCCCCTGACGCCTCACACGATCGCGCTCTCCGGCATGGGGTGCTCCACCCCGTCGATCTCCAGCACGCACCGGGGGGCGCCCGTGCCCAGCCGTGACTGGTGGAGCTGGACCCGGAACGGGCGGGGAGGATCGCCCGGCAGCTCGCCGGTGAGGAGGCTGGTTCCGCTGCCGTGCAGGTGGTGGTGGAAGACCTCCTCGCCGTCCACCAGCAGTTCGACCTCACTGGTCAGGCCGGAACGCACGGTCACCGTGACCGAGTGACCGGCGTGGTCGAGGTGGAAGCGGTGCCGACGGCTCATGGCGCACCTCCGATGCCATCCGTAGGCCCAGCGTACGAGCGAACGCGTCGCTGGCATATGCCTGCGTCCGGCGTCGCGCGCGACGTCCGGCCAGCCCCCGCCGTGCGGACGTGACCGGCCGAGCGGCGACGCCAGGGCGCGCAGGGCCTCGGCACCAGTCGATTACCGTCTGCCGCAAGGAGGTTGTGCGGTCGCCCACGGCGGCTCGAAGGCGCCTCGTACCTCCTGCCGACGGCATCTGCTCACTCGGGCCACAGCTCGGGGCCGCCGCCCCACCATTCGACGAGCGCGGGGTCGTCGAGGTCCGGGTGCTCGATCCCGGCGCGCCGCATGAACTCGACCACGTCCGTCAGCCGGTGGGCGCGTCCGACGTCCCGTCCCCGGATCGACACCGCGCGCGCGTGGTGCTCCAGCGGATGCACCACGACAGGGGGGTGCTCGGGATGCTCCATACGACCAGCTTGCGACGGTCACCGGCGCGCCGCACTCCGGCCGGCCCGCCGCGCTCCGGCACCGTCACGGCAGCGTGAGGATGCGCGGCCCCCCTCGGTGACGGCCACGGTGTGCTCGATGTGGGCGGCGCGGCTGCCGTCGGCGGTGCGCAGGGTCCACCCGTCGGGGTCCGTGCGGTGGTCGTCGCGGCCGCTCGCCGTGAGCATCGGCTCGATCGCCGGGACCAGCCCGTGGCGCAGCGGCGGTCCGCGGCCCGGGCGGCCGGCGTTGGGGGCCTCGGGGTCCTCGTGCATCCGGCGGCCGATGCCGTGGCCGCCGAAGTCCCGCGGCATCCCGGCACCGTCGGCCCGGACGACCGTGGCGACCGCGTGCGGGATGTCGCCGATGCGGTTGCCCACGGTCGCCGCCGCCACGCCTGCGTCCAGGGCCCGCCGGGTGCCCGGCTCGCCGTTGACCCCCTGGGAGCGGCGGCGGTGAGCGCTTCGGCGCCCTGCTGCGGCAGGCGCGCGGCGATCGCAGCATGGTGGAGGTGGCCGCGGCGGCGGGGTTCTCCGCGGAGACCCTGCGCACGATCGAGACCGGTCGGGCGCCGACACCGGCGTTCTTCACGGTGGCGGCGC
>CAYNNX010000034.1:0-30575 GCA_964398515.1 uncultured Streptantibioticus sp.
TCAGCGGCTTGCCGACGGGGCGTGGCAGGACGGGGCGGGTCCGGTGCGACCGGGTCTGGCCGGTGGAGGGTGCGGCGCCTGCGTCGCCGGGTGCGGCCGGTGCGGCTTCCCCGGCCGCCGCCCCGCCGCCTTCGCGTGCCGGCGGGGCGGCCGGCGTG
Organism: uncultured Streptantibioticus sp.; assembly: GCA_964398515.1. Lineage (GTDB taxonomy): Bacteria > Actinomycetota > Actinomycetes > Streptomycetales > Streptomycetaceae > CAYNNX01. Next base: position 159 of record CAYNNX010000034.1, read on the forward strand.
GCGCGGGGCCGCCGGCGCACGGCTCCGGACCTCTGTATCGGCCGCGTGGGCCCGGTCTGCGTCTCGGTGGGCTCATCCGGTTCGGGGGCCCGTGGCGGGGCGGCGTACAGCAGTGCGGGGCCGTCCGCACCGGCAGAGTTCGCAGGGCCGAGCGGCCGTGCGACCGCCCGCAGGAGTCCCGCCGGAGCCGACGGCAGCACCGCGTGGCCGAGTGCGCCGCCCAGGGACGGGTTCTGCCAGGCGGCGAGCCGCGACCTGAACCGGAGGCCGTCACTGACCCCGGTCGCCGACCGCGCGATGGTCGTGGCCACGGGAGCGACCGCGCGCCAGCCCCCGTCCCAGGCCGTGCCGGAGCGGTGCGGGGCGTTCGCACCGGCCCGGGGCGCGGGGGCATCGTCCGCCGCGCCGTCAGGCCGTCCGCCCGCGGAGTCCGTCGTCCGGCGTGCGAACCTGTCCCAGAACCCCATGTGCTCACCCGCCTTCGTTGACGCGGGTGTTGATCCGCGCTATCTCCCGTACCCACTGACGGCGTTCCCGGTGGGTCAGGTCGAGGATGTCCTCTCGCTGCCAGTGGAAGTGGTAGGCGATGTACGCGATCTCCTCGTACAGCCGAGCAGGCGCGTACGTCACGATTCCCCCAGGCGCCCACCAGCGAGGTCCACTTCGAAGGAGCCGTCGCAGTGCGGGCAGGTCACCGCGGCGCGCGTGTGGCCTTCGCTGTTGATCCGCTGGTAGAAGTCCTGGAGGAAGGCGACATCGGTGGCGTACATGCGCTCGACGACACCGACGTGCACGTCGGTGACGGTGCCGAGCCTGGTGATCACGTGGCTCAGCAGCACCACACTCAGATACGCCGGGTTCTCCTTGACCCGCAGGTCGATCTGGGGCATCAGCTCGTCCCGCGCGGTGGCCAGGCGCATGGCGCCGTGCCGGTGCACCGTCCCCTCGTCGTCGACGTACCCCCGGGGAAGCTCGAACTCGAACTCGGTGCGCAGCTGCTGCCCCAGGGGCTCGCGCCCCCGGTTCGGCGAGTCGGTCTGCTGCGCCGGGGCCGGTGCCTGCTCCAGGAGTTCTTCCAGGCCGATCCGTCGCCTCATTCGACGGAGATCTCCTCGAACACGATGGTCACCGTCTCGGTCGCGGCGCTCGACTCACCCGCGGTGAGCGTGGGGCCCTCCCACTTGCTGGCCCACGCGTTCATCAGCTGGATGCGCCGGAGTGTGGCGCCGGTGGTGTCCTTGACCTCGATGGTGAGGTTCTGCCGCGCGGTGTTGATCGCGCCGTTGTTGAGGGTCTCCTTGATCCACTTCGTGAACGCCCCGCTCTTGTCGAGACCGCGGGTGATCGTCACCTCGCCCGGCAGACGCGCCCCGGGCTGCTTGCGGACGATCAACTTGCCCTGCTGGGTCACCTGCTTGTACTCGACGACGTCCTGGTCGACGGTGAGGTTGCTGATCTCCTTGACGGATTCGACGTTGTACCCGCCGAGTTGCACGCCGAAGATATGTGTGGAGAGCGGATCGCCTTCAGCCATGACTGCGTGTCACCTTCCGGTGTGTTCGGACCCTGCGGGTCACTCGTTGACGAGGCTCGTGCTGTCGGAGAACTGGGACAGCCGGAACACCACGAATTCGGCGGGCTTCACCGGAGCGACCCCGATCTCGCACACCACCTGCCCGAGGTCGATGGACTCCTGCGGGTTGTTCTCGCGGTCGCACTTGACGTAGAAGGCCTCGGCCGCGGTCTGGCCGAACAGCGCGCCGCGCCGCCACTCCTCGGTCAGGAACGCGGTGATGTTCCGGCGGATGCTGGACCACAGCCGGTCGTCGTTGGGCTCGAACACCACCCATTGCGTCCCCAGGAGTATCGACTCCTCCAGGTAGTTGAACAGCCGCCGCACGTTGAGGTAGCGCCAGGCGGGGTCCGACGAGAGGGTCCGCGCGCCCCAGATCCGGATGCCGCGCCCGGGGAAGGCGCGAACGCAGTTGACGCCGATCGGGTTCAGCAGATCCTGCTCGCCCTTGCTGAGGCGGATCTCCAGGTCCACCGCGCCGCGGATGATCTCGTTGGCCGGCGCCTTGTGCACGCCGCGTTCGGCGTCGCTGCGCGCCCACACACCGGCGACGTGCCCGCTCGGGGGGACCATCGTGTTCCGGCCGCTCGCCGGGTCGAACACCTTGATCCACGGGTAGTACAGGGCGGCGTAGCGGGAGTCGAAGCCCGCCTCCTCATTGCGCCAGGTGCGCACCTGCTGGGCGGTCAGATCCGGCGGAGTGTCCAGGACGGCGATCCGGTCACCCATCTGCTCGCAGTGCGACATCACCGCGAGCTGGACGGTCTTGACCCCCTCCGCGTCGATGTCACCGCGCTGGAAGGCGCTCATCAGGTCGGGCACCGCGACCATGGTGATCTCGTCGATCGCCTCCAGCCCCGCGAATCCGGTGCGGGCCGAGGCGTCGCCCACGTACTCGGCGGGGTCGAGCCGGGTGGCGGGAGCCGCCGGCGCGGCCGCGGGGGCGGTGGCGAGTGTGAGGGTCTGGCGCTCGGGGCGGCTCTGGGCGGTGCCGGGCTGCTCGGTCACCTCGACGAGCTTCGACTCCCTCAGCTGGGTGACGACATAGCCCTTGACGTTCTTGCGCGTGGAGACGTCGTACGTCTCGGCCACCTTGCCGCCCTGCCGGACCACGACCTTGAACCGGTCCTCCGGTGCGTTCTCCCCGTCGGCGTCGGCGATCTCGACCGACACGTCGGATTCCGCGCCGGGCAGGGCCGAGAACAAAAAGCCCGCGATCGCGGTGGGCGGGGGCGCCTGGCGGGCGGCGTCCTGCCCGGTGCCGGCGGCCTCCCGGGCGGGCCCCCCGACACGCACCACGTAGGCGGAGCCGCCGCCGTTGGCGAAGAAGCCGTACACCGCATGGGCCAGGTACGTGCCTTCGGTGAAGCCGCCGAACTGCTGCACGTACTGGTCCCAGTTGGTCACCAGGGTGGGCTGGTGGAAGGGACCGGTCTCGGTGAAGCCGACCAGGGCGGCGACGGCAGTGCCGACTCCCTCGATCGGCCGGGCACCGGACTGGACCTCCTCCACGTACACGCCCGGGGTGAGGTACGACGGCATGCTCGCTCCTTCGCGTGGCCCGATCATTCGCCACCGAGTCTGCTGCCGGGGCCGCTTCCCACGACATGTCCCGAGGTCCCGGACCAGGGGCAAGGTCGCTGCCCCGGCGGGACATCGCGGCAGGTACCGGCGGCCGGCTCTGCCCGACGGCGAGCCGCGGATCCACGCTTGGCAGGGCGCGGACAGGCGACGGGCGTCCGAAGGTCAGGCGCCCTGGATCTGCTCGTCGAGCCATGGCCCGAACTCGCTCTCCAACACCAGGCGGCCCAGTTTGCGGTACTCCTGCATCACCGCGGACACCACCTGCGCCATGCTCAGCGGCCGCCCCGTCTCCGCGGCGAGATAGGCCGCGGTCACCGCGCACGCCCGGATGGATCCGCCGGCGAGTTCGAAGCGCCGCGCGCAGAACCCCAGGTCGAGGTCGTCACCGCGCGGGATCTGCGGGCCGAGGCAGCGGTCCCACAGGGCGCGCCGCTGCTCCTCGTCCGGCACGGGGAACTCCGCGATGACGTCCAGCCGCCGGGTGAACGCCTCATCGAGGTTGGCCCGCAGATTCGTCGTCAGCACCGCGATGCCGTCGAAGGACTCCATGCGTTGCAGCAGGTATGCCGACTCCACGTTCGCATGGCGATCGTGCGCGTCCTTCACCTGCGACCGCTTCCCGAAGATCGCGTCGGCCTCGTCGAAGAGCAGAACGCCGTTCACCTGCGACGCCTCGGCGAAGATGCGCTCGAGGTTCTTCTCCGTCTCACCGATGTACTTGTCCACGACGGTGGCGAGGTCCACGACGTACAGCTCCATGCCGAGCTCCGCCGCGACCACTTCGGCCGACATCGTCTTGCCGGTGCCCGACTCCCCGGCGAACAGCGCTATCACCCCGCGCCCCCGCCCGCCGCCCGGCCGCATCCGCCACTGGCCGAGCACCTGGTCGCGGTGTTTCGCGCGCAGCGCGAGCTCACGCAGCTGGCGCGACGTGGGTTCGGGCAGCACCAGATCGTCCCATCCGACCGCGGGCTCGATCCGACGGGCGAGGCGCGCGAGCCCCGCCCCGTTCTGCGCCCGCACCGCGGCGCGCAGGTCGTCGGCGCTCAACGGGCGGCGCTCGGCCGCCGCCGTCCTGGTCGCCGCACCGGCCGCCCTGGCCACCTGGTCCTCGTCCAGCCGGTACGTGGCGATCGCCTCGGCGAACTCGTCGCTCAGCGCAGCGGGCGCGCCCTGCCCCGAGGGGCCGCCCGGCACTCCCTGCGACACGCTCAACGCGCGCGCCCACTGCTCGGCGCGCTGCCGCGAGTCCGGCGGCGGGACCACGATCACGACCGGGCTGTCCCGCGCCCACACCGGATCCCACGCCTGGGTGCCGTGCACGAGCAGCGGAACGCCGGCGAGTTCCGCGCACAGCTGTCGCAACAGCCGTGCGCGCTCGGGGCGTTCGGGTTCGAGTCTGTCCAGGGGACCGAGCACCACACCGCCTCCGCTCAGCCGCGCCTCCCTGGCGAGCGGGCGCAGGATCGCGTCCCCGGGGCCGGCGGCGACCGCGGCGACGTCGAGGACGAGGGGCCGCCGGCCGATGCCCACCAGGGCGTCGACCGCCAGTCGGCCGGCGTTGCCGCCCTTGTCCAGCAGGTGCACCAGTGCGCTGCCGCTCGATGCGGCGGCGCGGATGCGGTGTGCCGGCTCCGCGGGGAGGCCGACGGCGCCCCGGCCGACGTGGACGAGCCCGTGCAGCGCGCTGTCGAGCTCGTCGTCCCCGAGCAGATGGGCCGTCACCCGGTCGGGTACGCGCAGCCCCCTGGAGAGCAGCGGGCGCTCCGGCTCGGTGACCTCCAGGAGTCCGCCGGCGATCAGCGGGGCCTGCGCGGTGAAGCGGAACCTGCCGGCTCCGGCCCCCGGCAGACCGCACAGTTCGAGCGCGAGCCCGATGGTCGGCCTGCGCAGGGTGAGGTCGTCGTTGAGGTAGCCGTAGAGCCGTTCGAACCGGGTGTCGAGGTCGGGAGCGATCGCCACGAGCAGGAGTTCGAGGTCCAGGGGGAGCAGACCGAAGGTGCCGGTGAGCCCTTCGATCCTCGACCCGGGTGGTGGCGTCGGCGGTTCACCGAAGCCGGTGCCGGGGTGGCACGCCGAAGCGGGCGCGTCCAGGATCCGCTCCACCGCCTGCGGAGTGAGGTACTGGCCGCGGTACGGGTCGTCCGGGTCCGGATCGGTGGCCCTGCGCTCGCGGACAGCGGCTCTGACCCGCTGCTCGACGCGGCGCAGCCGGTCCCACAGGTGGTCGGGACCGCTCGCCCGCTCGCTCCGGACCGCCTCGACGTCGAGGGTCATCGCCCCGGACCGCCGCGCCGTCGGCGGCCGGGCGGCAGCGGGCGGTCCCGGGGCGCCGTGAACCCGTCGGCACCGGGATCCGTCCCGCCGCGGTACCGCAGTCGGCGGCCGGGGTCGGCGCCGCTTGCGTGGGCGTCGCCCGGCCCGTCGGTCGCTCCGGTCGTGTCGGTGGCCCGCACCACGAGCCCCTCGGTGACCGGGGGCCCCGCGGGACTGCGCTCGCCGGAGAGCGGGGCGAGCACCCGCAGGTCGATCGACGGTTTCAGCTCCCCGCCGAGGGCGGACCACACGTCGGAGACCGACGGCATGCCCTGGCTGTGCCCCGCCGTGTCGATCCCGACGGTGAGTCCGAGCCGGGCGAGCGTACCGGTGAGCAGGCGTGCGGGCAGGACGTTCGAGGCCGTGAGGCACCGCAGCACCTCCGACAGCAACCGGTGCTCGTCCTGCGGCCGGTTGGTCCACGCGGTCACCAGGTACGCCAGCTCGAACCAGCGGGGCGCGGTGCGCCTGGCGACGATCACGCCGTCCTCGTCGTGCTCCTCGGCGGAACCGGTCTGCCTGCGGGCCACCTCCTCGCGGATTCCGTAGAGGAAGACGCTGACCGTCGGGGCGTTGCGCCGAGCGGCCCATTCCCGGGTGGGCGAGTCGAAGACCAGCTCGACCCCGCCTTCCTGCAGGCCGCTCTCGACGAGCAGGAGCCGCAGCGCCTCGTCGACCTCGTGGATCACCGCCGCCGCACCTCCCCCGGCGGGCCGATGCTGCCGGTCACCACGAGGAAGGGCGTGGTCACCGGGGAGAACCCGGGACCGCTCGCGGTGATGACGCGCGGACCCGTCTCGTCCTTGGCGAGGATGAGCAGTTGCCCTGCGAAGGTCCCGTCGGCAGCGGGGAAGGTGGGAGCCGCGGCGGCGGTGATGCCGGGTTTCCAGGTGAACCTCACCGGTACGCCCGGCGGGAAGTCCTTGCCTCGCACGGACGTCACGAAGCCGGGCTTGCCGATCGGCGGCACCGCGACGATGCGGGGCTGGAGGATGCGCAGCGGGGTCCTCGCCACGTTGTCGCGCGGGTCGGAGTCGGTGCCGGTGGTGGTCAGGATCGCGGTGATGGTGGTCTGCAGCGCCGCCGTGGGTGCCAGCACGACCTGCACGACCGTACTGCCTCCCGGGGACAGGTCGCCGAGTTCGCACCCTGCGGCCGTGCAGCCGGGGGGCAGGGGCCCGGTGGGGACCCCTGCGGGCAGCCCGAGCGACACGCGCAGCCCGGTCGCGAGCGCCTGGCCCCCGTTGCGCACGGTGTAGGTCACGGTCACGTGGCCGCCTACGTATCCCGGATCCGGCTGCGCGCTCACCGACACTCCCGGGCCGGCCTTCGGCGCGCCCGGCCTGTGGTGCGGTGGTGGCGAGGGGGGCGGTGACGAGGGAGGCGGCACGGCCACCACCGGTACGACCGTCTCCGCCGCGTTGTCACCGGGGTTCGGGTCGACCACCGCCCCGGCGACGGACCAGCCGAACCGCTGCTCGCCGACCTGCGTGCCGGTGATCGTGGCGGTCAACCGGACGTGTGCGCCCGGTGCGAGGGTACCGAGGTCGCACCGAAGGGCCGCGGCGTCGCACCGCCCGGCCGATGGGGTCAGCCCGGTGAGCCGGGCGCCCGCCGGCACCGATGCCGTGAAGACGGTGCCCGGCGACGGCGAGTTCCCGTGGTTGGTCACGGTGATGGCCGCGGTGGTGCTGGAGCCGGTCCGCACAGGGGGCGTGGTGGCCGGGGCGCTCAGCGACAGGTCGACCGACTGCTGGACGGTCGGCTCCTTCTGCCGTCCCGGGAGCCTGCTGTCGACGGCGGTGAGCTTGCCCGTCGCGAAGTTGTAGATCGACAGTGCCTCCGGCGAGTTCGGCGGGAGGGCCCGGCGTGAGGTCAGCACCAGCTGCGAGGCGTCCGCCGACCAGGCGACGTCGCGGGGCTGGAAGGGGCCGGTGGCGGAGGTGTCCGGCAGTTGGCGATGGCAGGCGCCCTTGTCCCGGCTGAGCCCCGCGGGCAGTACCACCGTGCACGCCCCGCCGGTCAGCGAGGTGACGAGGATGCCGTCCCGTTCGTTGACCTGGCCGTTGCCGCCCTTGCGGTTGAACGCGACGGTGGGTCCGTCGGGTGAGAACGCGGGGCTGTCGTCGATGACGTCGCAGGCGCCCGGGCACACCGTCCGGCTCAGGTCCGTCTGCTGGTCGAGCGCGTCGGCGGGCACGGTCCACACGTGTTTGTTGCCGCCGTTGCCGTCGATGATCTCGGTCCGGGTGAAGGCGATCAGCTTGCCGTCCGAGGACCAGGTGGGCTGGGCGTCGGAAGCCGCCTCCTGGTCGGCCGGCGGCTGGATGGTCGCCACGATGGCGCCCGTCGACACCTGCGCGATGACGACACGCCCCGGCCCGGACGCCGCGCCGACACCGCCGGGAGAGGTCCGGGTGAAGGCGATGAGGCGGCCGTCCGGTGAGAGCTGCGGGTCGGTGTCCCAGTCGTTCGGCCCGCGTCCGGCGAGGTTCATCGGGTGGGGATCGGAACCGTCGGCGTCGGCCAGCCAGATCCGTTCGATGCGGCCGGCGGCCGAGTCCTCGAAGCGGGTCACCACGATCTTGCGGCCGTCCGGCGTGTAGCTCTGCCGCTCGGTCCACGGGTCGTAGCCGGGACGGGGGTTGAAGAGCGGGTCGGACGCGGGATCGGTGTTGGTGTCGGCGGCCGGGTCCTCTCTGAGCACGCTGACGCCCAGGTCGCGCGGGTCCGCTCCGTCGGGGCGGACGTCCTCCAGGTCGGCCACGTTGGGGGCGGAGGCACTCGTCACTCCGACGACGGGCCCGCCGCCGTCCTGGGTGCCCAGCCAGGTCGGCGTCTCGACCGCGCGGTCCTCGCTGAGCACCAGTTGCGGCGGGGTGCACGAGCACGTCGGAGCGCGGTACACGTTCTCGAACGGCGTCGGGCCACCCTCGGCCCGGTCGGGGCTGAGGAAGAGGACCCCGCTCCCGTCGGGCAGCCAGGCGGCCGACCTGGTCCGCCAGTCGGCGCCGGTTGCGGGGAAGAATGCGCGGTCGCCGCCGTTGGGCGTGGTGAGCCTCAGCCGTGGACCGATCTGGCCGCCCTGGTCCCAGGTGTAGACGATCTGGTCGCGGTGCGCCGGGTCGTTCACCGGGTTCCACGCCGGGTTGACGGCGCTGCCGGTGGTCACATCGGTGATCCGCCTCGATCCGCCGCCCGACAGGCGCCGTATGTAGATCTGGGTGTGCGCCGGGTCGGCGTTGCACGCGTACGCGACCCATTGGCCGTCGGGCGAGACCGTCGGTGACGTCTCGTCGGCCGTGGAGTCGGTCAGCCTGCGCAGCCCGGTGCCGTCGGCCTTGACGAGCCACAGGTCCCGCTGGGGCTTCCCGCCGCGTCCGCCGGGCTCCAACGCGTCGAACACGACGGCCCGCCCGTCCGGGGTCAACGACGGGTCGGCGGCGTCCATGCCGGTGGTGAGCTTGCGCACCGCGCCGGACCCGTCGCGCAGGTACACCTGAGGTAGCGGGCCGTCCCGCAGGCTGGTGAAGACCAGCAGGCCGCCGCGGGCCGACGGGTCCACGTCGAAGTGGGCGGGACCGGGGCCGAACAGCGGTGCACTCGACGCCGTACCGGTCACGCGCGCCAGGCTGCGGTGGTCGGTGCCGGCGAAGGCGATCCGCCCGGCGGCCGCCGGGGCCGCGTCCCTCCCCTGCCCGTCGGACTTGGCGGCGCCGAGCGTCACCACGGCGGCGACCAGGGACGACAAAACCGCGGCGACGACGGCAAGTCGCGCCGAGCGCCGGATGGACCGGGGAGTGCCGGTGGCGCCGATCACGCTCAACCTCACAGACCGAGAAGGGCGGTGCTCCCGGCAGTCTCCCCGGCTCGGGTGCGCGGGGACAGGCCCCGAGTACCCGAGCCGGGGGTAGACGCCGGTGCCCGTAAGGGCAATCCGCCGCCGGCGACGTCAGATGAGTCCGTGGCGCATGGCGTACCCCACCGCGTGAGCGCGGTTGCGCAGCCCCAACCGGGTTGCGATCTCGTGCAGCACGTTCTTGACCGTGCGTTCGGAGTACGAGGTCCGCGCCGCGATCTCGCTCGTGTCGAAGCCGTCGGCGACCAGGCGGAGCATCTCCGCCTCCCGCGCCGTCAGGGTCGACAGGGTGAGCCCCCGCGGATCGAGCATCGTGCGCTGGAGGCTGCCGACATGGTCGAGCAGCTTGCCCAGCAGGTCCCCGGGCATGACGGCCTCACCCTTGGCGACGGCGGTGATGAGATGCACGAGCCGGTCCTGATCGGCCTCCGAGCGGCGCAGCACCGCAGCGACACCGCACTCGATTATGGTCTGCAACCCGCCGGTCTCGAAGTGGCCCACGACGAGGCCGGTCCGGGACGAAGTGCTGCGGTGGAGCCTGCGCAGCTGCTCGACCACGGTCTCGTTCAGTCTGTCGACCACCATCAAGGAGACCTTCGCCTTGGCGGCCTCGCCGTCCGTGAGCAACTCCACCTCCGGCCGCTGCCGCAACTGGTGGACGACGCCGGTATGCAGGATGATGTCCTCCGCGTACACCGCCACCGGCACCCGAGTCGGCCTGACGCGTACCTCGGCGGCCTGCTCGGAAGAGCCGCGCGTCCGGGCACGGCCGTACAGGGCGGGTAAAGCCGCCTCATGGGTCGGTACGGCCGTCTCGTGGGTTGTCTCGATCGACGTCATCAACCGTTCCGTTCTACTTCTGCGCCGCCAAAGGGCGTGTTGTGATGATGACCGGGGCCGCCGCGTCGCGAAGGCCGGCCGTGAGCACGATGAAGCCTGAGGCGATGACACCGGGCAGGGCCGAGTTGTTCTCGCGGGCAAGGCGCGTGCCCGCGGCTTGCCCGCGCGGCTCTCTCCCCGGGGCGCTCGGCAGTCCTACCGTCGCGATGTGACCACTTCCGCCGAACTCGGCCTTCCCGCGCTGACGGTGTCGCCCGGAGGCGAAGCGACGACGACCCTGACGGTACGCAACGAGACCGACATCGTTGAGGCGTACACGTTGGAAGTGGTCGGAGGCTGCGCCGCGTGGACGACAGTCGAGCCGGCCCGTGTCTCCCTCTACCCGGGGACTTCCGAGACGGTGACGGTACGCCTCGCGCCTCCCCGTTCCCCCGAGGTGCGCGCGGGTGAATTCCCGCTCGGTATAAGGGTGTTGCCCGCCGAGCGTCCCGAGCTCGTCACCGTTCCCGAGACCACGGTCACCGTCACGCCGTTCCGCGAGCTCCGCGAAGAGCTCGCTCCCCGCCGCCGCCGGGGCTGGCTCCGCGCACGCTACCGGACGTCGGTGCAGAACCTGGGGAACGCGGACACCCAGGTGACCTTCGCCCCCGGTCAGCCGGGCGAGGACCTGCGCTTCAGGGTCAGCCCGGACACCCTCCGCCTCGAACCCGGCGAGTCCGCCGAGGTCCGGCTGCGGGTCCGCACGCGCAAGCTGATCTGGTTCGGCAAACCGGTCACATGGCCCTTCGAGGTCGCCGTCAACCAGGACGACGGCGACGACGACCAGGGCGGCCGGCAGCCGGCGGACCGCCGGCACGTGCTGGAGGGCGAGTTCGTCCAGCTCTCCGTCTTTCCCAAGTGGCTGCTCGCACTCCTCGCGGCGTTGCTCGCGCTGCTCCTCGCCTGGTTCGCACTGGTGCGGCCCGCGGTGCAGAGTTCCGCGAAGCAGGCCGCGGCGGAGGCCGTCGACAAGAAGGCCGCGGCGCTCAATCCGACCGGCGCGGCGGGAGCGGGCTCGGCCGGCGGGAAAGCGGGCGGCCAGGGCGGCCGGCAGGGAACCGGGCAGCAGGGAACCGGCGCCGGCAGCACCGGCGACGGCTCCGGCGGAGGTTCCGGTCTGGCGGTACCGGGGACCGGCCAGCAGCGCTCCACGACGATCGACGTGCAGACCGCGAGCGGTGGCGACAAGGTGGGCACCTACCGGGTACCGCCCGGCAAGGTCCTCGGCATCACCGACATCGTCGCCGCCAACTTCCAGGGTGATCAAGGACTGTTGACCATAAAGTTCGGCGATCAAACGATCACTACCATCGCCTTGGAGACCTTTCGCAATCAGGACTACCACTGGGTGACTCCGATCGAGGTCCCCGAGAACCAGACGGTGACGGCGAGCGTGACCTGCCAACAGCCGGGCACTCCGGCCTCGGGTAAGCAGGCGTCCCAGTGCCACGAACTGCTGAACGTCAGCGGAGAACTGAGTGATATAAAGCGTTGAAGCGGCATGTCGGGCATGTGCCCCCTCCCCCGGTAGCCGGTCCGGAATTCCCGCACGCCCGTGCGAAGTCACACGGATCCCCTCATCGGACCGTTCCGGTTCATCGCTGCGATGACCACTCCCCCTCTCGCGCTCGCGCCTAATGCCTCGGCTCACCGTCTTTCGACGTCAGCCGGGTGGCGTGGCAAGTGACGCCGATACCGGAACCCCACCCTGGTGCCGGCACAGGAAGAATCGGGGGCGGGCCTCCCGGCCGTCAACCGTAACCGCTGTCGATTCATACCCGGGCGGTCAAATTCCGACACCCGGTTACCCGCGTGGTGCAGACCGTGCGGCCCTTTCGGCCATCGAATGTGCCCTTGCGTTCAGCTGACATACCATCATTCACCCTGTAGCCTTGCCACTTTGTGCAGCCGGGGGCCGCACAGCGCACCGATCGCTGTGTGCCCCGGCGCATCGACGGAAGGGGCCGAATCGCCGTGCGCGCTCAGGAACCATCCCGCAGGACAGGAGACCGCAGCACCGCGCCCAGGGCCGTCCAGGCGGCGCGCCGGGCGCCGCGCCCTTCCGCGGGCGTCATGAGGCCCGCGGCGGCACTCGCTCTGCAACGGACCGTGGGAAACGCCGCGGTGGCGCGCATGATCGAAGAAGAGCGGCGCAGGTCGGGCAGCGACGCGAGCCCGGACCGGCACGACGCGCAGCCCGTCCAGCGCTCGACGGTGCACCAGGTGCTGCGTACCGCCGGACAGCCGCTGGAGGAGGCCACCCGCCGCGAGATGGAGTCCCGCCTCGGCGCCGACTTCTCCGACGTGCGCCTGCACACCGGCAGCGCGGCCCGAGCCTCCGCGGCGGAAGTCGGCGCCCGCGCCTACACCTCCGGCAACCACGTGGTGATCGGGGAAGGCGGCGGGGACCGGCATACCTTGGCGCATGAACTCACCCACGTCATCCAGCAGCGCCAGGGCCCCGTCGCAGGCACCGACAACGGCAACGGCCTCAAGGTCTCCGACCCGTCCGACCGCTACGAACGCGAGGCGGAGGCCAACGCCGCCCGCGCGCTGTCCGCACCGCTCGACCTCGACCACGCGCAGGCCCGGAGCGACGGCGGCCCGTCGCCGGATTCCGGGACCGCGGTGCAACGGATGCCCAAGCGAAACAAGGAAACCGCGGAGATCAAGGGAGACAGCCCGCCCCCGCAGCGCCGCAACACCCGTTCCAAGGCCCGCGAAGCCGATCTCGATCTCGACAGGCCCACCCTGGAGTTCGAGTCCACCTACGAAGGCCCGCGGACCCAGCGGCTCCACGCCGATCAGAGCATCGGGTTCCAGCAGGTGGCCAGGTTGAACAACCCTGAGGGCGCACCGCTGAGGGCCGCCACCAACTACCACTTCTGGCAGGAGGTCACCGACTCCAACGTGCAGATCGTCGAGGCCGACGGCCTGCACGACCAGACGTCCTCACGGAACTGGGTACAAGACGGCCCGTACCGGCCGCCCTACAACAATCCCGTGATCACCAACGGCCAGAACAGCATCGAGTTCGCGGACAACCCGGGCTTCTCGACCACGGCGCGGATGGCTTCCGGATACTGGCTGAAGTCCTACACCGTCTCGTTCCGCTGGAAGGTCGCCAGGAACACGGGCACCTGGAACAGGAACCTGCCGTGCTGGACCAGCCCCGTCGTCACCCACACGCTGGAGTCCGCCTTCGACCCGGAGAATCCGGAGGAGTCCGCTGAGATCAGCGCGCACGCAGCGGGAAACCACACCTGGGCGGTAGACCTGTCCGGAGTGGGCGGCGCGGAAGGCTAGCAACGAGCCCCCCGCGGGGTTGATGCGCCCACCCGGCTCCTTGCCGGCAACAGCGCTGCGTCGCGTCGGGCTGTGCAGTCGAACAAGCCCTACATCACCGGGCCGCATCCGAAGATGGCAGTGACATTGCCCTGGGCGTCGCTGACCGGCACGCTGTCCGCCCCGGACGGCAAGCCCGGTCAGTGTGAAGGCAGGTGCCGGGCGAAGAACGAGAGCACGCGGTTGCGCACCGTGGGCACCGATACGGCCGGGTCGATCGCACCGACCAGCTCGGTGCGGTTGTGGGCGCTCATCAGCCCGGCCGCCTGCAACTGGGGCGCTATGGCGGCGTAGTCGGTGAACACATAGTGCGTGGCGTTGTCGACCTGCTCTCGGCTAGCGTGACCACGCGCGTGGGCGAGCATGGCCGTCCAGGAGCGGTCCAGCGCCTCTTTGCAGGTGAACCCCCCGCTTCCCATCAGGAGCAGCGGCCGGTCCGTCCCGTGCCGGGCGATGGGGAACAGCTCTCCCGGCCGGTCGGGCCGGTCGGGAGCGTAGTCCAAGTAGCCTTCGAGGTTGACCGCCGCCCGGATGCGGGGGTCACGTAGCCCCGGCTGGCCAGTTCTTCGGCGACCCCGGTGCCCATGGTGCGCGGGTCGCCCCCTCCGGGGCTGTACAGCAGTACCGGCCGGCGGACCGCCTGCGCGGGCGCACCGGTACGCGAATGGGTCGTCGTGGCCGCCCAGTTCACGCCGGTCACCGGCAGGTGGTGCACGGGGGCGTCGATCCCCGTGAACAACTCCGCGGATCTTGCGGTCATCTGTCGTGCGACCGGATAGCCGCGGACGGTGCGGGCCGGGTAGAACACCGTGGCCATCACTTCCCGGACGGGGATCGCGGGGTCCAGCGGGTCGCGCCTGCGCCCGTCGACCAGGTGCAGCGTGGTGGCCCCGATCCGGTGCGGGCCGGTGGGCGCAGGCAGCCGAACGGTGAAGCCGTTGAAGGCCGATGTGTTCGCGGGCTGTGCCCGGGCGAGGTTGCCGCCCGCAAGCAGCAACGCGGCAGCGGGCACAACCGACTTGGCAATGGTCCGCCGGCTTACGGCGGACCCCTGAGTGAACGAAGAGGACATGGCCCGAATGCTGGCGCCAGGCGTGGACCACAGGCGACCTTTCAGAACCTGGCCGAAATGATGGCACCACACCAACACGCAGAGTAGTCCGCCGAACCCACGCCCTGGCCGGGTCGGCCAGGGGTGGGGACCTTCGGCCCTCGGATCGGCCCCGGGCAGCCCCTGCGCTCCTCGCGAGAGGGGGGAGACGGTATGCAGGCGGTGCGGCAACGACCGGGGGTGAGGCCCGATGCGAGCGCTCGTCTACCACGGTCCCGGGCAGTCCTCCTGGGACGAGGTTCCGGACCCGGACGTCCAGGACCCGGGGGACGCGATCGTACGTGTGGACACGACAACGATCTGCGGGACCGATCTGCACATCCTCAGGGGAGACGTGCCGGGGGTGGCCCCCGGCACCGTCCTCGGCCACGAGGCGGTCGGCGAAGTGGTCGAGGTCGGCGAGGACGTGCGGACCATGAGTCCCGGCGACCGGGTGCTGGTCTCGTGCATCTCCGCCTGCGGCCGCTGCCGGTTCTGCCGGGAAGCCGTCTACGGGCAGTGCCGCGGCGGAGGCGGCTGGATCCTGGGCCGTCTGATCGACGGAACGCAGGCGGAATACGTCCGCGTGCCCTTCGCCGACCTGTCGGCCTATCCGCTGCCCGGCGCGGTGACCGACCACACCGCGGTCCTGCTCTGCGACATCCTCCCCACCGCCTACGAGGTGGGCGTGGTGGGCGGCGGGGTCCGGCCCGCGGACACCGTCGTGGTGGTCGGCGCCGGCCCCATCGGGCTCGCCGTGATCATCACCGCGCAGCTGTACTCCCCCGGCCGGATCGTCGCCGTGGACCTGGCCCCGGCCCGGCTCGAGGCGGCCAAGCACTTCGGCGCCGACGCCATGGCCGACGCGGCCGACCACCCTGAGGATCTCATCGACGACTTGACGGACGGGCTGGGCGCGGACGTCGCCATCGAGGCCGTCGGGGTGCCCGAGGCCTTCGAGCTGTGTACCCGCGTCGTACGCCCGGGCGGCCACGTCGCCAACATAGGCGTGCACAGCAGGCCCGCCACGCTCCATCTCGAGGACCTGTGGTCCAGGGACGTCACCATCAGCACCGGACTGGTCGACACCCACTCCACCCCGGCACTGCTGCACATGGTGGCCGCCGGGCGGCTCGACGTCTCCTCGCTGGTCACACACACCTTCGGCCTGGAGCAGATCCTGGAGGCCTACGACGTCTTCTCCCAGCCCGCGGACACCGGAGCGATCAAAGTGGTGCTCCACCGCGAGCCGGAGCACACCGCCGTGGTCCCGCGCGGCTGAAGGGGGATCGAGGCGTGTGGCTCGAAACGTGGTGCGGCGCGGGAGAGCCGGCGAGCTGATGCCCGGGTGCCGCCGAACCGTCACCCCGTCGCCGTCGGCCCGCAGAACCCGCGCAAGCGCATCCGCGCGGCCCCGGAAGGCGCGGCCGGATGCCACGGGAGACAGTCGAGTGGACGGCCCGGTGAGAGGGAGGCGCCCATGCGGAGAGGTGACGTCGTGCGCGGCCCGGCCTGCCTGGTGACCGGCGCCTCGGGCTACATCGGTGGGCGGCTGGTCCCCGCGCTGCTGGCCGGGGGCTGTCGGGTGCGCTGTCTGGCCCGCTCCCCCGCCAAGCTGCGCGACCACCCCTGGGCGGGCAGCGCCGAGATCGTCCAGGGCGACGTCGGCGACCCCGGTTCGACGCGCGATGCCATGCGCGGGATCGACGTCGCGTACTACCTCGTGCACGCGCTGGGCACCGGGCGCGGCTTCGAGGAGACCGACCGCAGGGCCGCGCGGATCTTCGGCGAGCAGGCCCGGGCCGCGGGCGTGCGACGCATCGTCTACCTGGGTGGACTCACACCCGCCGGAGTGCCCGATGAGCAGCTCTCCCCGCATCTGCGCTCACGCGCGGAAGTCGGACGGATCCTCCTGGCCTCGGGGGTCCCCACCACGGTGCTGCGGGCCGCGGTCATCATCGGCTCGGGATCGGCCTCCTTCGAGATGCTTCGCTACCTGGCCGAACGCCTCCCGGTGATGGTCACCCCGAGGTGGGTGAACACCCGCATTCAGCCGATCGCGGTACGGGACGTGCTCCGTGCGCTGGTCGGCAGTGCGCGCATGCCGCGGGAGGTCAGCCGCTGCTTCGACATCGGTGGTCCGGACGTGCTGACGTACCTGGAGATGATGCGCCGGTACGCGGCGATCGCCGGACTCCCGCGCAGGCTGGTCATACCGGTGCCCGTACTGACCCCGCGCCTTTCCAGCTACTGGGTCGGGCTGGTCACCCCGGTACCGGGTTCGATCGCCCGGCCGCTCGTGGAGTCGCTCCGCCACGAAGTCGTCTGCCGGGAACACGACATCACGCGGTACGTGCCCGCCCCTGCGGGGGCACCGGTCGGCTTCGACACGGCGGTCACGCTGGCACTGCAGCGGGTCCGGGACGCCCAGGTCGCCACCCGGTGGTCCTCGGCGTCGGTGCCCGGCGCGCCCAGCGACCCGCTGCCCACCGATCCGGACTGGGCCGGCGGCAGTCTCTACTGCGACCACCGGGCACTGACCGTCGACTCCTCGCGCGCGGCGCTGTGGCGGGTCATCGAAGGCATCGGCGGCGAAAACGGGTGGTACTCCTTCCCGCTCGCCTGGGCGGTGCGCGGCCGGCTCGACCGGCTGGTGGGCGGGGTCGGTCTGCGCCGCGGCCGCCGTGACGCCGAACGCCTCAGGGTCGGCGACTCGCTCGACTTCTGGCGGGTGGAGGAGATCGAGCCGGGCCACCTGCTGCGGCTGCGCGCGGAGATGCGGCTGCCGGGGCTGGCCTGGCTGGAGATGTGCGCCGAATCGGACGCGGACGGCCGGACCCGCTACCGGCAGCGGGCGCTGTTCCATCCGCACGGGCTGCTGGGCCACGTCTACTGGTGGGGTGTCTCGCCGTTCCACTCCGTCGTCTTCGGCGGCATGGCACGCAACATCGCGGGCGCCGCTGCCGGGCGCACACCGGCCCGCATGGGTCAGTCGACGGTGCCGCGTTGACCGTCGCATGCGCAGCCGACCCCCGGAGCGGCACCGCCCGGCACGCGAACCCGCCTGGAGTGGCCTGATGAACGCCTCGGTCGTCCTGTTCACCTCCGACCTGCGGCTGCACGACCACCCGCCGCTGCGCGCGGCGCTCGGTGCGTCGCAGGAGGTGGTGCCGCTGTTCGTGCGTGACGACGGCATCGACGCCACGGGGTTCGCCGTGCCCAACCGGCTGGCGTTCCTCGCGGACTGCCTGACCGATCTCGACGCCGGGCTGCGCCGGCACGGCGGGCGTCTCGTCGTGCGGTACGGCGACGTCGTCGACCAGGTGTGCAAGGTCGCGACCGAGGCGGACGCCGACCAGGTGCACATGGCGGCCGGTGTCACCCGGTACGCACACCGCCGCGAGGAGCGGCTGCGGAATGCCCTGGAGTCGATGGGACGCCGGTTGCATGTCCACGACGCCGTGGTCACCGCGGTCGCGCCGGGCGCCGTCACACCGAGCGCCTCGGACCACTTCGCGGTCTTCACCCCCTACTTTCGCCGCTGGGCGCAGGAGCGGCTGCGCGACGTGCTGGATGCACCGCGGAAGGTGCCCGTCCCGGACGCCGTCGGCTCGGACCGGATCCCGCGCCGCGAGGACATCCGCGGGACCTCGGCGGGGCTGGCCGCGGGCGGGGAGACGCAGGGCAGGAAGCACCTCGGCACGTGGCTGCGCCATGGGCTCGCCGACTACGAGGACCGCCACGACGACCTGGCCGGCGACGCGACCTCGCGGCTCTCGGCACACGTGCACTTCGGGACCGTGTCCCCCGTCGAACTCGTACACCGGGCACGCGGCGCGGGCGGTCCGGGTGCCGAGGCGTTCGTACGGCAGGTGGCCTGGCGGGACTTCCACCACCAGGTGCTCGCCGCCCGGCCGGACGCGGCCACCGCCGACTACCGCCCCCGGCACGACCGCTGGCGCTCGCAGGAGGCTGCCGCGGAGGAGGTGGCGGCGTGGATGGAGGGTCGCACCGGCTATCCCGTGATCGACGCGGCGATGCGGCAACTGCGGTACGAGGGCTGGATGCACAACCGCGGCCGGCTGCTCACCGCGAGCTTCCTCACCAAGACGCTCTACGTGGACTGGCGCGTCGGAGCCGGCCACTTCCTGCGCCTGCTGGTCGACGGTGACATTGCGAACAACCAGCTGAACTGGCAGTGGGTGGCCGGAACCGGCACCGACACCCGGCCCAACCGGGTCCTCAATCCGGTGACGCAAGCCAAGCGGTACGATCCGGACGGGGCGTACGTGCACCGCTGGGTGCCCGAACTCGCGGCGCTCGACGGGCCCGCCGTGCACGAGCCCTGGAAACTGCCGGACCTCCAGCGCGCCGCACTGGACTATCCCGGTCCCGTCGTCGCACTCTCCGACGGCCTGGCCCGGTTCGAACGCGCCCGCGGCCTCGCATGAGGGCTCCGCACCCCGCCGGCCGCAGGATGCGCCGTCCGCGTGAACTTGGAGTTCCCCCACGCCGGCCAACCGTGCCGTTGGGGTCCGGCCCGGCCGGGAATTGGTCACCTGGTCACGCAATGACCGCTCGGTGAAGTCGCAGGAGGCACTCATGGATATGCCCGTGGTGAACGCGTGCGAGGTCGGCAGCTGCTCCTACAACCGTGATCGCAACTGTCACGCCTTGGCCATCACGGTCGGCGACTCGCTGCACGCCCATTGCGACACGTTCTTCAGCACCTCCTCCAAAGGCGGGGATCCCTCGGCCCCAGGTCATGTCGGCGCGTGCAAGATGGCCGATTGCAGGCACAACGTCGACCTGGAGTGCCAAGCGCCCGGCATCGCGGTCGGGTACCGGCAGGACCAGGCGGACTGTCTCACCTACGCACCGCGCTAGAGGATCGACCCCGACTCCGACTCCAGCCAACTGCCTGGAAAGGCAGCGCTGTTCCGGTCGGGCCGACGGGTGCCCCCCGACACACGCCCGGCGAACACCGCCCCGCAGCCGTGGTACCCGCGGCTGCTACAGCCCCTGCGCGAGCAGGATCTCGTGAGCCAGCCGGGCGGCACGGCTGAGCTGCTCGTCTTCGGGGGATCGCGGGAGCAGGCCTTCCACTTTTTCCAGCCCCTCCGCGATCGCCCGGACCGCCTGGGCGAGGGTCTGCACACGCGTCTCAAGCATGTTCAGTCGTTCGCCGAGTTCCGCATCGGTCACTGTCCGCTCCATGACGCTCCCTCCACCCCGATCGCCGAAGGCACCTACGCGGTCAGGTTCCGGCCCTCCCTCGGCCCTGGGAAGGGCCGAACGGCTCTTAAGGGACGGCGTGGCAGCGGGGTCCCCTCGGCGCGGGCCGTTGCCGTCCCGCGCGCGGCGCAGAACTGATCGCGCTTGACCGGATCGGGTCCGGTCGGCCCTGTCGCGGCCGGGCGCCCCGGAGGTTACGTGGAATTGGGATGGTCCCCCCTGCGGCGGGCGGGCCGCGTGCCCGTCCCGCCGCTGGCGCGTCTCAGGGTTCAGTGATCTCGATGTGCCGCGGCTTGGCGGCCTTGGCCTTGGGAACGGTCACGGTCAGTACCCCGTCGGCCAGCGTCGCCGTGACCTCGTCGGCTTTGACATCGGCGGGCAGCAGCGCGCGGTACTCGAAATGCCCGGTGCGCCGGGTGCCACGGCGCAGAATGCCTTTCCGCTCGCGTTCCTTGTACTCCCCGCTGATGCGCAGCTCCCGATCGTCGATCTCCACGTCGATGTCCCCGCGCTTGATCCCGGGCAGCTCCGCCTCGACCACGTAGGCGTCGTCCGTCTCGCGCATGTCGGCCAGGGGTGCCCATGCCCCGGGGGCGGCGGGCGCGACGCCGGCGGCCTCCATGAACCGGCTCATCCGCTCGAAGAGGTCGTCGAACTCGGCCACGAGCGGCTCGCCCCAGCGCAGTGCCGGGAGCCTGCCGGGCCGGTGGTGTACGGGCAGATTCATCGCGGTTCACCTCCGCGAAACGACGGCACACGGGATCGTCTCCATCTTGCGCGCGCCCGACCCTCCCAGCGAATCGGGCACCGGGCCGTCGCACCGGGAGCGCGCGACCGGCCGGAGCGGCGGCCGTCGCCCCGACCGGAGGGTCACCCGCGCCGTCCTGCTGAGGCCCGCCAACGACACCTCAGCCACGCCCACGTGCCGGGCCGCACGGCGGAGGTCAGCCGGTGACGGCGCGCCGCACTCCGTACCAGGCGGCACCCGCCGCCAGCGCCGCGGCGCCCGAGATCACCGATACCGCGGGAAGGGCGAAAGCCAGCGCCGCGCAACCCGCCAGGCCGAGCACAGGGATCACCCGCGGCGGTCGGCCCTCGTGTTCGGAGAGTGTGAAAGCGGAGGCGTTGGCGATGGCGTAGTAGGCCAGGACGCCGAAGGACGAGAAGCCGATCGCTCCACGCAGGTCGGCGGTGGCGGCGAGCGCCGCTACCACTGCGCCCACCATCAACTCCGCGCGGTGCGGCACCTTGAAACGCGAATGGACCGCGGCGAAAGCGTGCGGCAGGTGCCGGTCGCGGGCCATGGCAAAGGTGGTGCGCGAGACCCCGAGGATGAGCGAGAGCAGAGAGCCGAGCGCCGCGACGGCGGCCCCCACCCGCACCGCCGGTGCCAGGCCCGCCACGCCTGCGGCCCGCACCGCGTCGGCCAGCGGAGCACCGCCGTGGGCGAGGCGGCCGGAGCCCAGCACCGCCAGCACCGCGAGGGCCACGGCCGCGTAGACGGTCAGGGTGATGCTCAGGGCCAGCGGGATCGCGCGGGGGATGGTCCGCTCCGGGTCTCGGGCCTCCTCGCCCAAGGTGGCGATGCGCGCGTAGCCGGCGAATGCGAAGAACAGCAGACCTGCGGCTTGCAACACTCCGCCGAATCGGGCGTCCGCTCCGACGTCCCACCGGGCGGCCGTGGCCGAACCACTGCTCAGGCACGCGATCACCACGGCGGCCAGCACCACGAGGACCACCGCGACGATCGCGCGAGTGAGCCAGGCCGCCTTCTGCACCCCTGCGTAGTTCACGCCCGTCAGCGCCAGCACCGCGGCCACCGCCACCGCATGCGCCTGACCGGGCCAGACGTACGAGCCCACGGTCAGCGCCATCGCGGCGCAGGAGGCGGTCTTGCCGATGACGAACCCCCACCCGGCCAGATAACCCCAGAAGTCCCCGAGCCGCTCGCGGCCGTAGACGTAGGTGCCGCCGGATGCCGGATAGCGGGCGGCCAGCCTCGCGGAAGAGGTGGCGTTGCAGTACGCCACCACCGCGGCGACCACCAGCCCCAGCAGCAGCCCGGACCCGGCCGCGTCGGCGGCCGGCGCGAAGGCGGCGAAGATGCCCGCGCCGATCATCGACCCCAGCCCGATCACCACCGCGTCGAACACGCCCAGGTGGCGCTTGAGCTCACCCTCCTCGGCACCCGCCGACGTACTCGTCACTCGTCTCTCCAGCGCAGACCGGCTGCGGAGCCCGCTATCGGTGCGATATTTCCACGGCCCCGCAGCCAGGAGCCACCCGGATCCATGCGCCGATCGCATCCACCCCGTCGGATCTCTCAAATATGGGATATTCTCTCAGATGTGAGTGAGGCAGAGGATGCGCAGTGCCGTGACCGCACCTCCGACCAGGTCGCGGACCGGCTGGCGGGACGGCTGGCACAACTGCGGGTGGAGCGTGGTTGGTCGCTGGACGAACTGGCACGCCGCACGAACATCAGCCGTTCGACGCTGTCGCGGCTGGAACGAGCGGAGATCAGCCCGACGGCAGCGCTTCTGGGCAGACTGTGCACCACGTACGAGCGGACGATGTCACAGCTCCTGGCCGAGGTGGAAGCACAGCCGGCTCACCTGGTGCGGGCGGACCGGCAGGCGGTGTGGCGGGATGAGACGTCCGGCTTCGTGCGGCGGTCGGTGTCCCCGCCCCACCCCGGGCTGCGAGGCGAGATCGTCGAGGGCGTCCTGCAGCCCGGGGCGGACATCTCCTACGACGCCCCTCCGGTACCGGGACTGGAGCAGCACATCTGGGTGCTGGACGGCGTACTCGAGGTCACCGCGAGCGGCAGCACGCATGAACTCCGAGCCGGCGACTGCCTGCGGTTCCGGCTGTGGGACCGCTCACGGTTCCGCTGCCCGGGCCCAGGCCCGGTCCGCTACGCCCTGATGATCATCCTGCCCTGAACGGCCGCGTCCAGACCGCCGACCGCGGCGCAGCCCGGACCACACCTGCCACGCCCCGACACCAGCCTCTCCCGCGGCGCTTACCCGCCGCCGCACGGCCCGCGACACTGGAGCGCAACCTTGCACACCATCACCCGCCTGTCCGCCGACGACTTCCCCGGCAGCGTGAAGGGCCTGGCCGAACTCCTGGTCGACCTCGTCTCCGAGGGACACTCCCTCGGATTCGTCGCCCCCTTCGACCACGACGCGGCAGCCGCCTGGTGGCGCGCTCAGGAACCCGCCATCGCCGACGGCAGCAGAAGCATGTGGATCGCCCGGAACGCCGGCGACATCACCGGCACCGTCAGCCTCGCCCTCGAACACAAGCCCAACGGCCGGCACCGCGCCGAGATACTCAAGCTCATGGTCCACCGCACCGCCCGCGGCCAGGGCCTGGGCCGCGAGCTCCTCGCCACCGCCGAACAGGCCGCCGCCCGAGCCGGAGCCACCCTCCTGCTCCTGGACACCGAAACCGGCAGCGCCGCGGACCACCTCTACCCCACCGCGGGCTGGACCCGGTACGGCGTCGTCCCCGGCTACGCGGCCAGCCCCGCCGGCACCCTGCAGGACGCCAGCTTCTACTACAAGCAACTCCGCTGAGCCTCCGCCCGCCCGCCGGTGAAGGGTCCTTGTTCCGGGCCGCCACTCGGCCCGGGCCAGCCGCACCGGATTCCACGCAGGGCTGCGGCACCGCGACCGCCGCCCGACAGTCCGTCACGACCCTGAGCAACGCACCAGGCCATCTGCGCGGGCGTGCTCCACCCGCTCGGCCTAACGACGGGCCGGCCTCCGGCTGGGCCGCGCAACCGGGATGAGCAGCGGTTATGCCGGGATTGGTGCGGGGGTCGGCGGCCGGGCTGCGCGCGCCGCATCGGCGGGAGCCCGGCACGCTGAGGGCGGGCGCGGCCCCTTCAACCGCGGGCGCCCGGCCGGTGCGGCCACGCACGGAGTCGAGAAGGGACAAGGCCACCGCATGAGGCTTGTCGTCGACCTGAACCGCTGCCAGGCGTTCGCACAGTGCGCCTTCCTGGCACCGGGGGTGTTCGCACTGCACGGTGAGGAGGCGCTGCTGTACACGCCGCGGGTCGGCCAGGCGCACGCCGACGACGTGCTGCGGGCCGCGGCCGCCTGCCCGGTGCAGGCGATCCTGGTGGACCGTCTCGACGACGCGTCCGAGACCGCGCAAGGGGCCGACACCCATGGCCGCTGACGGCGATGTACGGGCGCTTCGCAGGGACGGCCGCATCGTGATCGTCGGGGCGTCGCTGGCCGGGCTGCGCGCTGCCGAGCAGTTGCGGGAGGAGGGCTTCACCGGCTCGCTCACCCTGATCGGGGACGAGCCCCATGAGCCGTACGACCGGCCCCCGCTGTCCAAACAGGTGTTGCTCGGCCGGGTGCCGCCGGAGGACACCGACCTGCCCAGGCGGCGTGCCGTCGACGCGCACTGGCGGCTCGGTGTCGCCGCCACCGGGCTCGACCGGGACGGACGGCGGGTGCTGCTGGCGGACGGGACGGCGGTGGAGTACGACCGTCTTCTGATCAGCACCGGTGTGCGTTCCCGGCCGTGGCCGCATGAGACCGAGGCCGCGTTGGACGGCGTGTTCGTGCTGCGGACCAGGGACGACGCTCTCCGGCTGGGCCGGCGGCTGGCCGGACGACCCAACCGGGTGCTGGTGATCGGGGCGGGGTTCACCGGTTCGGAGATCGCCTCTGCGTGCCGCGAGCGGGGCCTCGAGGTCACGGTCGCCGAGCGCGGCGACGCGCCACTGGTCGGTGCGTTGGGCGGCGTGGTGGGGGCGGTGGCCGCGGAACTGCAGCGCGAGCATGGAGTCGACCTGCGCTGCGGGATCATGGTCACCGCTCTGGAAGGCGACCCGGGCGGCCGACTGCGGCGCGCCCACCTGTCGGACGGCAGCGTGCTCGATGTGGACGTGGCCGTGGTGGCGCTCGGCGCGGTGCGCAACACCGGGTGGCTCGACGGGTCCGGGCTGGGCGCGGGCCCTCGGGGCGTCGCCTGTGACGCCGGGTGCCGGGCCTTCGACGTCCACGGCATCGTCACCGACGAGGTGTTCGCCGCCGGTGACGTGGCCCGCACCCCGCACCCGTTGTTCGGGTACCAGTTCCTCTCCCTGGAGCACTGGGGCAACGCCGTGGCGCAGGCGGAGATCGCGGCGCACGACATGATCAGCGCAGGGCCCGACCGCCGACCGCACCTGTGGATGCCGGCGTTCTGGTCCTCGCAGTTCGGCGTGAACATCAAATCGGTCGGGGTCCCCTCGATGGCCGACGAACTCATCGTCGTCCAGGGCTCGTTGGCCGAGCGCTGCTTCGTCGCCGCTTACGGCTGTCAGGGGCGCGTGATCGCCGCGGTCGGCTTCGACCAGGCCAAGTGGATGGGCTTCTACCAGCAGTTGATCGAGAGCGCCGCTGCGTTCCCGCCCACGT
This sequence comes from uncultured Streptantibioticus sp., assembly GCA_964398515.1. GTDB lineage: Bacteria > Actinomycetota > Actinomycetes > Streptomycetales > Streptomycetaceae > CAYNNX01. Next base: position 25,469 of record CAYNNX010000034.1, read on the forward strand.
TCCCCGCCGTGGACCGGCGTCCCGAGGGGCTGCGGCCCGTTCCGGCCGCCTTCCCCGACCCGGCACTGCCCACACACGGCCCCACCGTCACCCTGACCGGTCACTCACCCACTGAACGGCGGATCGTCTTCACCCCTTCCCGGGCGTGACGCGGCCCGTCCCCGAAGGAGTCCGTCCCCAAGGAGCCCGTCCCATGCCGTCGAGCAGCCCGGTGCAGCGGATCACCGACCACGCCAACCGCGCCGACCCCTACCCGCTCTACGCCGAGCTGCGCCGCACCCCGGTCGTACGGGACGAGAGCGGCGTCCACCTGGTCACCACCTACTGGGACATCCGCGGCCTCCTGCACGACCCGCGGATCAGCTCCGATGCCCGCAACCTCGCCCCCGGGGCGAGCAGTGTCCTGGGCCAGAGGCCCGAAGACGGGACACTGCCGCCGAGCTTCATCGGGCTCGACCCGCCCGAGCACGACCGGCTGCGCAGGCTGGCCATGCGGCCCTTCGGCCCCCCGTACAGCCCGCGGCGCATCCACGACATGCAGGGGGAGCTGGCCCGGATCGTTTCCGGCCTGATCGACGAGCTGGCGGGCCGGGACGGCTTCGACGTGGTCGACGACTTCGCCTACCCCTTTCCCGTCACGGTGATCTGCCGACTGCTCGGGGTACCGAGAAGCGACGAACCGCACTTCCGTGCCCTGGTCGACACGGTGGTGGCGGGCCTCAGCCCGGCCGAGGACCCCGCGGACCAGCAGCGCTCGGTACAGCAGGGCCGCCTGCAACTCGGGCAGTACCTGGCCGGGCTGATCGAGGAGCACCGCCGCGCCCCCGGGGACGACCTGCTCTCCGCGCTGGCCACCGACGAGGCACCCGAGGGACGGCTGTCGCTGATCGAGCTCATCAGCACCGCTGTCCTGCTGCTGATCGCCGGTCACGAGACCACCGTCAACCTCATCACCAACGGGATGCTCACGCTGCTGCGCCACCCCGAGGCGCTGGAGCGGCTGCGTGACACCCCGCAGGCGGCGGCCGCCACCGTCGAGGAACTGCTGCGCTACGAGCCTCCGGTGCAGTTGCTCCCCCAACGCACCACCCTCGCGGACATCGAGGTGGCCGGAGCCGTCATCCCCAAGAGCTCCCCCGTGTGGCTGCTGCTCGCCTCGGGCAACCGGGACCCGCAGCGCTTCGACAACCCCGACCGGTTCGACCCGACGCGCCCGGACAACCAGCACCTCGGCTTCGGCTTCGGCGTCCACGCCTGCTTCGGAGCCCCCCTCGCCCGCCTGGAAGCGCAACTCGCCCTGACCCAGCTCGCCCGCCGCCTGCGCAACCCCCGGCTGACGGCGGACCCGCCCCCGTACCGGCCGAGCCCGGTCCTGCGCGGACCCCGCCACCTGCCATTGGCGATCGATGGCGTCACGGGATGAGACGGCACCTCATACGGCCGAGGCAACCGTCCTGCGAAACACGGGATCGGCCGGGCCTCAGCTGATGGAATGCGGCGACAGCGCGGTGAACCACAGCAGCGCGACGGTGGCGACGCCCATGATCGGGGTGAGGATCTCCGTCTCCAGCTTGTTGCCGCTGCTCTTGATCACCACGATCTCGTAGCGGGTCTTCAGCGGCCACAGCCAGGGGGCGCCCCGCTTGGTGATGGAATCTCCCAGCAGGTGGGCAACACAGCCCAATCCGATGGCATAGGGCAGCCAGCCCGGCGCCGAGGGGATGAACTTGGCGATCACCCCCGTGCCGAGCCCGGCCAACGCCACGATCGTCCCCCAGGCGTGGAACCCGTGCCCGGGCGGGCACAGGTTGAGCGCGCGCACGGCCATCGCCAGCAGGAAGAAGACCATGGACAAGGTGAACGGCCTACCCAGGTAGGCCACTCCGGCCCAGCTGCCGACGCTCATGAGGGCCACGAAGAACAGCGAGTGAGTGGCGTGGCGGTGACCGCCGGAGATCAAGGCGACGATGCGGCAGAGCGCCCTGGACACCGGACCGAGGAAGTTGGCGATGGTGCCGTCGTGATGGTCCAGGTCCGGAAGGAGAGCGGCGCCCGCGCACAACGCCGTGCCCATCAGTATCTCTTGCGGCGCCAGGTGAGCGTGCATCACCAGAGGCGGCAGGTAGGGCGCCGTTGCGGCAAAGAGCAGCGCGCCGCTCACGGCATGCGAGTGGCCCATCATCGTGTTGTTCGTCCTCCCCCAATTCCACCGGCACGGCGGTGACGCGCCCTCATGTCGGACAGACGCTATCAGCATGATCCGACAGAGCCCCACGTGCCCCGGCGGAACGCGGTGCCGGCTGTCGCCGGCGCGTGTTTCGGGCTTCGACGCCCGGACGAGCTGACCGCCGTCCAGGACGGCCCGAGCGCCACTCGCCCGTCTCGCGGCCAAACGGCAGTGGGTGATCTGCGCCGACTCGGCCGCAGCCTGCGACCGCCGATGCCCACGACCACTCGCTCGGCGCTTCAGAGGGGTTCCCCAAGCATCGGACCCCGCCGTCAACCGCCGCCCCCGATCCCTGGTTCGCGAAGACGGGCACACCTGACGAAGGCGCCATCGGCCGACCACTCCGAGCAACTTGCTGAGGCTTCGTCAGGGCCTTTATCGGGTCAAGAGTCGAACGCTGATCAACGCAGCACCTTCAGTAAGTGACGTAAGTGGTAAGGCATTTACCTGTCTTGCCCGCCTATGCCTGTGCCGCTCAGCGAGGTTGGGGCATCACCCGTGTGCAGAACCTTGACACTGCAAGAACCCGCGGTAACACTCTCGGCGCGAGAGAGCGCTTTCTCGCATCCGATCCTGATGGAGACAAGCCATGAATTCCCCCCACACCAGCCGACGGCGTCGGCTCCCCTGGCGGCGGGGCGGTCCGGTCGCGGTCGGCGCCGCACTCCTGGTCGCGGCAGCCGCGCTCGCCGTGCCGCTGAAGTCGGCGGATGCCGCGGGCGCCGCACCGCCGACCTCCGACACCCCCGACTTCGGGCCGAACGTGCACATCTTCGACCCGTCTATGCCGAGCTCCACCATCCAGAGCACCCTCGACTCGGTCTTCAGCCAGCAGCAGTCGAACCAGTTCGGCCCGCGGCGCGACGCCCTGCTCTTCAAGCCGGGCTCATACAACGTCAACGCCGACATCGGCTTCTACACGCAGATCGCCGGCCTCGGCCAATCGCCGGACGATGTCGGCATCAACGGCTCCGTCACCTCGGACGCGGGCTGGTTCAACGGCAACGCCACGCAGAACTTCTGGCGCGAGGCGGAGAACCTCTCCGTCACGCCGACGGGCGGCACCGACACGTGGGCCGTCTCCCAGGGCGCGTCGCTGCGCCGCATGGACGTCCACGGCGACCTCAAGCTCGACCCCACCGGCGACGGCTGGTCCAGCGGCGGTTTCCTCGCCGACTCCCGGGTCAGCGGCACCGCCAAGTCCGGTTCGCAGCAGCAGTGGATGACCCGGAACACCGCCATGGGCGGGTGGAACGGGTCGGTGTGGAACATGGTGTTCGTCGGCGACCCCGGTGCCCCGGCCCAGCACTTCCCCAATCCCTCCCACACCGTGATCGGGCAGGCCCCGGTCTCCCGTGAAAAGCCCTTCCCGTACATCGACTCCTCGGGGAAGTACCACGTCTTCGTGCCGTCGCTGCTGCACAACTCGTCGGGCGCGAGCTGGACCGGCGGAGCCGCGCAGGGCACCTCGCTGCCGATGCACGACTTCTACGTCACGAAGCCGAACGACACCGCGGCGACCATGAACGCGGCGCTCGCGGCCGGCGACAACCTGCTGATCACGCCCGGTGTCTACCACCTCGACCAGACGCTCGAAGTCACGCACAAGGACCAGATGGTCCTCGGTATGGGCCTGGCAACCCTCGTCCCCGACAACGGCGTCACCGCCGTCTCCACCTCCGACACGGACGGCATCCAGGTCGCCGGGCTCCTCATCGACGCGGGCACGGCCGACTCGTCGAACCTGGTGCAGATGGGCCCGGCAGGCGCGAGCACCGACCACTCCGCCGACCCGCAATCGATCGAGGACGTGTACTTCCGCGTCGGCGGCGCCGGCGTCGGCAAGGCGACCGACAGCCTGGTGGTCAACTCCCGCGACACCATCGGCGACAACCTGTGGCTGTGGCGGGCCGACCACGGCTCCGGTGTCGGCTGGACGACCAACACCGCGGACACCGGCCTGGTGGTCAACGGCTCCGACGTGACGATGTACGGTCTCGCGGTCGAGCACTACCAGAAGTACCAGGTGCAGTGGAACGCCAACGGCGGCCGGACGTACTTCTTCCAGAACGAGATGCCGTACGACCCGCCGAACCAGGCATCCTGGACGAACGGCGGTAGCAACGGCTACGCGGCCTACAAGGTCGCCGACGGCGTCACCAGCCACGAGGCCTGGGGCGTGGGCAGCTACTGCTACTTCAACGTGAACAAGTCGGTCCACGCCGCCCGCGCCTTCGAGGCGCCGCACGCTTCAGGCGTGGCCTTCCACGACCTGCTGACCGTCTCACTCGGCGGAGTCGGCACGATCGACCACGTCATCAACGACGCGGGAGGCACCGCCGACTCCTCCAACAACAACGTCTACCTGGGCGATTATCGGTAAGGCCCGCACCGGCGCCCCGCCCGCATGACGTGCGGCCCAGTCCGTACGGCATGCGGGCCCCTCGGAGCAAGAGCCGGACGCAGTTCCGCGAGTGCTTCACGTCTCTCGGGAGCCGAACGTGACCCCCTGTATGTGGACTGGACATGTTCGAGGAGCCCCATGTCTGCAAGCAGGCGCCCGTTCTCCCGGCCTTGAGGTGGCTGTCGGTGACCCACACCGGTCCGCAACCGTAAGCGCGGCCGTCACTGCGACTGCTCGCCGTGACGGCCGCACGTCCCCTCCCACCACCATCCCCCTGGCCAAAGGAGAATCCCCCCATGGCAGTCTCACGCCGGAAGCTGCTCAGCGCTGCCGCGGCGGGCGCCGCCGCCCTCGGTGCGATACCGGCCATAGCCAGCGCGGGCACCGGCAGTGGGGCCCGCGCCGCCAAAGCCTCCCGGCCCGGCGACGTCGTTGGAAAGATCACCGTGGGTTATCAGGGCTGGTTCGCCTGCATC
>CAYNNX010000035.1:0-7385 GCA_964398515.1 uncultured Streptantibioticus sp.
CGATCCGCACGGCAGTAACCGCACGTGGACGTGGGCCCCGGCCGGACCGGGGCCACGCTGCCGGGGCTCACAGGGTGCGTTCGCACGCTCCCCTATGGCGCTTCCCGGCAGCAGCTTGCCTATTGTCCGGTCGGGAAACACGGATGTAGCGATGAGGCCGTCATGGATGCAGGGCGGGAATCTCGCGCGGCACGGGCCGTGAGTTCGCGGCCGTCTGCGTGCTGCTCGCCGCTCTGGGGCACGTGGTGATGTCCGGTGTCGGGGTGCCGCGGTGGACTTCGACCGCCGCGTTCGCCGCTACCGGGGTTGTGGGCTGGCGCTGTGCGCGGCGTGAGCGTGGCACGGTCTTCGTCGCGGCGCTCACGGTGGCGACTCAGCTGATCTTGCACTCCCTGTTCGCCCTCGGCCCGGTTGCGGCCGAGGACGTGTCGCGCGGCGGCGAATCCCTGGCCCGGCAGTGGGCGAAGGCGCTGCTGTGCGGGACCGGCACGGCGGCCACGCCGTCTTCTGCCGATGCCGAACGGTTCGTCGGCGCTGCCGGGCTCCGCAACCACCTGAGCGCACTGCCGTCCGGCATCGGCCGAACGCCATAGTGGTGGATGAAGCCACGCTCAGCCTGCTCAACGCGTTCGAGGACTGGAACGACGTCGACTCCGTGCTCGCTTCCCTGCCCGGCTACGATCCCGCCTCGGTCCGCGAAGCCGTCGGCACCCTGCACGACGCGGGCCTGCTGCACACGCTCGACCAGGCCGAACGTGAGGACCTGCCGGCCGGCGAATGAGCGCCGCGAATATGGCTTGTTGCGGGCTCGCTGCCGTGAGCAGGGCGGACGGCGTCCAGGATTCCCGCAGCTTACGGTCACAAGAGCCTGGGCCGAGGCACCCCCTATGTAGTCGTGCAGGGGGCTCGACGGGTTCCCGGGAAGGAAGCACGTGCCGGAGCATCGTGTGAGGGTTCGGAAGCACACCGCGCACAGGTCGTGCTCCCGGTGCCCTTTCCCGGACGGCGTGCCGAGGCTGCCGTCCGGGTATCTCCGATAGGCAATGACCGGAACCCGTTGCGGGGAGTGTGAGATCGCATGGCTGACATAGCGGGCTTGGAGCCCGTCGCGACCTTCTGCGGCAAGTGCGACTGCGGGTGCCCGCAGTTGTTCGTGGACCCCTCAGCACCCAGCGAACGCCGGGTGGTGCTGACCGACGACTTCGGCCAGCAGGTGCAGATGAGCGCCGACCAGTTCTCGTCCATCATCGAGGACGCCAAGGCCGGACGCCTGGACGGTGTCGCGGGGGTCTGACGGCGCCGCCGCCAGACCCCCCGAGCCGGAGTGGCCGCGTGCTACGGCCGAACCACCACGGCGGCGATCCGGATCGAACCGCTGTCGCGGAAGTGCAGGACGAAGGGGACCAGCTCACCGGCGCGCAGTCGCGGCGGGTGGTCCAGGTCCACCATGACGTCGAGCCCGTACGGCGACATGCTCAGCGTGCCGTGTGCCGGAACCGTGGCCGAGGCCGCCATGGCCATGGTCCCGGTGCCAGCCCGTACGAAGGTGTGGGCCAGTTGGGCGTGCCCGGTGTGCGGCGACGTGACCGCCACCAGGTCGTCGTCCGAGCCCCCGGTGTTGCGCAGTTGGAAGAACGCCGCGGTCTGCGCATCGCCGCCGAAGGGGAGGATGACACGCGCGTCGGTCACGCCGAGGCAGGCCGGGCGACCTGCCGCACCGATGGCGGTCCAAGCGGTGAGCCCGCCGAGCGCGACGGCGCACGCGGCGAGCGCGGGTACAGCTGCCCGCAGCGCGGGCACGATCTTCCCCACCACTACTCCCAGGAATCCGGTCGGCCGGTACGACTCGGCGACGTCGGTTGCCAGCCGCGCAGCCGCAGGCTGTTGCCGACCACCAGCAGCGAGCTGGCGGACATCGCCGCCGCGGCCACCATCGGGTCGAGCCAGCCGATCGCGGCCAGCGGCAAGGTGACGACGTTGTAGCCGAAAGCCCAGACGAGATTCGCGCGGATGGTGCCGAGAGTCCGCCGGGCCAGCCGCACGGCGTCGGCGAGTGCCTGGATGTCCTCGTGTACCAGCGTGACGTCGGCGGCGCCGATCGCGGCGTCCGTACCGCTGCCCATCGCGATGCCCAGGTCGGCCCCGGCCAGCGCTGCCGCGTCGTTGACCCCGTCGCCGACCACCGCGACCCTGCGGCCCTCGTCCCGCAGTGCGCGGACCAGGGTGGCCTTTCCTGCCGGATCCGCCTGCGCGTGAACGTCCGCGATGCCGAGGTGGTCGGCGACCGTCCGCGCGGTGGCGGCCCGGTCCCCGGTGACCATCACGGGACGTACGCCCAGTCGCCGCAGATGGTCGACGGCCCGGTAGCTCCCGGCCCGCACGGTGTCGCCGACCGCGAAGACCGCCTGCGGCTCACCGTCCACCGTCAGTAGGGCGGGGGTGTGACCGGCCGCCTCGGCGCTCTGCACCGCCTGCTTCAACTCCGTCGGCAGTACTGCGACATCGCCGGGCCGGCCGACCTCCACCCGGCGGCCCGCCACCTGGGCGCTCACGCCCTGTCCGGCAGTTGCCCGGAAGTCCTCCACCGCGGGTAGTCCGTCGCGGTGGACCCGTCGGGCATGGGCGACGATGGCGCGGCCCACGGGATGCTCCGAGCCCTGCTCCACAGCGCCCGCGAGAAGAACGGCGTCCGCCGTTGCGGCATCGTCTGAACGCACGGTCACCATGCCGACGCTCATGCGGCCGGTCGTCACAGTGCCGGTCTTGTCCAGCACCACTGTGTCGATGCGGCGCAGCCGCTCCAGCGCAGCCGGGCCGGAGACGAGTATGCCCATTTGGGCGCCGCGCCCGGTCGCCGCCAGCAGCGCGGTCGGTGTGGCAAGGCCCAACGCGCACGGGCAGGCCACAACCAGCACGGCCACGGCCGCGGTGACCGCGGCCTGCGGCGCCGCCCCCGCCCCGAGCCAGAAACCGAGCACGGTGACGGCGATCGACAGCACGACCGGCACGAAGACCGCGGCCACCGCGTCGGCCACCCGCTGCGCCTGGGCCTTGCCGGTCTGCGCGTCCTCCACCAACCGTGCGATCCGGGCGAGTTGGGTGTCGGCGCCCACCGCAGCGGCCCGCACCACCAGCAGCCCGCCGGAGTTGACCGCGCCGCCGACCACCGCCGACCCGGGGCCGACCTCGACCGGGGCGCTCTCCCCGGTCACCAGCGCCAGGTCCAGCGCCGAACTGCCCTCGACCACCTCGCCGTCGGTGGCCACGCGCTCGCCCGGCCGCACGACGAAGAGCCCGCCGACGGTCAGTTCGGAGATGGGGATCCGGCGTTCGACGCCGTTCTCCCGGGCGGTCACGTCCTTGGCGCCCAGCTCCGCCAGCGCACGCAGCGCGGAGCCCGTGCCGCGCCGAGCCCTGCCCTCAAGCCACCGGCCGGTCAGTACGAACAGCGGCACACCGACCGCGGCCTCCAGATAGATGTGCGCCGGTCCACCCATCGGTGCCGACGGCAGCAGCGAGAACGGCATCCGCATGCCGGGCTCGCCCGCACCGCCGAGGAACAGCGCGTACGTCGACCACGAGAAGGATGCGGCGATCCCCAGCGAGACCAGCGTGTCCATGGTCGCGGAGGCGTGCCGCAGACCGCGCAGGGCACGTGAGTGGAACGGCCAGGCTCCCCACGTGGCCACCGGCGCGGCAAGCATGAAGCACAGCCACTGCCAGTTGCGGAACTGCCATGACGGCACCATCGACAACACCATCACCGGCACCGCCAGGGCCAGCGTGATCAACAGCCGAGTGCGGTCGGTGTCGTCCCCGCCGCTTCCGTCCTCGTCGTCGTCCGACTCGGGCTTGCGCCGCGCGGGTTCGGGCAGCGTGGCGGTATAGCCGCCGGCCTCCACCGCGGCGATCAGCTCCTCGACCGGCACGTGTTCGGGGTGGTCCACCCGGGCGCGGCCGGTCGCCAGGTTCACGGTCGCGCTCACGCCGTCGATCCGGCTCAGCCGCTTCTCCACCCTGGCCACGCACGCGGCGCAGGTCATCCCGCCCACCAGCAGATCCGTGGTGACCGATGACGCAGCAGAAGCTCCCATCACATGCCCATCCGGCTCATGCCGCCCATGCTCCCGGTGCCGTCGGAAACTCCGTGCCCGGAGCCCGAGCCGCCCCCGGTGCGGTGCATGCCCGGCGCGACAGGGCCCACCGCTGATCCCACGGCGTAGGAAACCGCGAACAGCAGCGCCAGCAGCACGACGAAACCCACCGTCGCGGGCGCCACCAGCGGCACTGACCTCGCCTGGTCGGGCGGCGGCTGTCGAAGGGATGGGTTCATCGTTGCTCCGTGCTGGCTGGGTGAAGGGAGTCGGACGGAGGTAGTCGGCGGGGAAGGCCATCCGGTTCCCGCAGCGGGCTCGAAGATTCGCATCGAACGCTGCACCTGGGAGATTTCGGCCGCAATTACAGTGAAATGGCGGCCACTTGGCTGTGGGTCGAGGTCCTCGGCGGCCTCGCACTGTGGATCGGAGCCCGGCGGCGCCGTCGCCGGGTCATCGACACCTTGGTGCCGCGGCTACGCGGAGCCGGCAGGCGGCGCGTGATGTCCTGGCACGCCGTGGTCGGACTGTGGGTCTCGCTCGGCCTGCTCGGCCTCTCGGCCACCGGTCTGACCTGGTCCAACCACGCGGGCGCGAACATCGGGCAACTGCGCGCCCAGTTGAAGGGCGGCACCCCCGCGGTCTCCACCGCGATCCCCGCCCACGGCGGCTCGCCGTCGGGCCGCGGCGACGTGGGCATCGACGCCGTGCTGCGGTCGGCACGCCGGGCCGGGCTGGGCGGCCTGCTGGTGGTCACCCCGCCCGCCAAGCCCGGAACGGCATACGTCGTCAAGGAGAACACCCGCCACTGGCCGGAGCGCCAGGACTCGGTCGCCGTCGATCCCGCCACCGGAAAGGTCACCGCCACCCTGAGGTTCGCCGATACCCCCTGCTGGCGAAGCTCACCCGCTGGGGTATCGACGCCCACATGGGTCTGCTCTTCGGCCTGGCCAACCAGATCGCACTCGCCCTCCTCGCCCTGAGCCTCATCGGGATGATCCTGTCGGGCTACCGGATGTGGTGGCTGCGCAGGCCGACCAGGAAAGCGAGTCATATTTCATCCTCATATGTCGTCCATGCCCTGATATCCGGTAGGGGGGACCTCTGCTGGAGCCTGTCGTGCGTGGTTGGTGAGGAGGCTGCCGGAGAATTCCAGGGAAGTACGTCTGGTGCTGGCAGAATTCAGCCGGTGGCTTTCAGGTTCCAGACCTATGGGGTCGAGGCTCGGGAAGATCGGGTGGAAGCGGAGGATTTGGCCGAGCAGCACGCCGGTGCGATGCGAGACGTGAGCGGTGATCGTTGAGTTCGCAAGGGAACTGTGCCGAGCTGAACGGGTCGCGCCACCGGCTCTTGCCGCCCGCCCGTACAGGTGGCCCATCCGGAGCGAACAGTCAGGACAGGTCCTGGGCCGTCCGAGTGGACCAGTCCGCTGGCGCCCGTTTCATTCATATCTGCTCGCATAAGATCGATTATCGGCCGCCGTCCACCGGAAGGAACCACTGGATCGTGACCACGTCGATCATCATCGGAGGCAGCGGCGGCCTGGGACGCGTTCTGGCGCAGCGATTCGCCGACCGCGGCGACACGGTCATCATCACCAGCCGCACCAGGGCACGCGCCGAGAGCGTGGCCGGCGAGATCGCCGGGAAGGTCCGGGGCCTGGCCCTTGACCTGTCGCGGCCGGAGACCGTCGAGGGAGCGCTCGTCGACGTACGGGAAGTCGACAACGTGGTGATCACCGCCGTCACGGAGGATTTCACCACTGTCGCGGACTTCGACATCGCCAAGGCCGTCCACGCCGTGACCACCAAACTGGTGGGGTACACGGAGGCCGTGCGAGTCCTGCGTGACCGGTTCACCCCCGGCGGCTCGGTCGTACTCTTCGGCGGCCTGGCCAAAGAACGCCCCTACCCCGGCTCCACCATGGTGACCGCCATCAACGCAGGTATCACCGGACTGGTGAAGACCCTTGCAGTGCAGATTGCGCCCCATCGCGTCAACGCCATCCACCCGGGCATGGTGGGCGACCATCCGAGGTGGCGCGATGTGCCCGAGAACCCCCAGGTATCACGTACCCCCATTGGGCGCCTCGTGACGATGGCGGAGGTCGCCGACGCCACCGACTTCCTCCTGCGTAACACCGGCGTCAACGCCCAGGACTTGTTCGTCGACGGCGGAGTGCGCGTCACCTGATACGAGTGCCGTATGTGGTACTGCCCGTCAAGTCACAACCGACGTCCACCGTCGACGGACGTGGACTATCTGTGCACAGCTGCAGAGGCACACTGGTGTAGTGACACGGCGGGAGGCGCTAACCAGGCTCACAAGGCCTGTCACGAGAGCGGCGGTCTACGGCGCCCGTGGTCACCGCACCGTCCGGCCGGCCCGGCTGCCTCGAACCGACCTGCCGCCGCGGTGCCGTGTCAGTGTGATCCGGCAACGGCGTTTGCAGGAAGGGGCGTTCACGAGCGGAGCCGGCGTCACGGTTCGCCGCCAGGCAGCGGCAGCAGCGGCGGTCTGCCGGCGCCGGTCGTGAGCTTCGGGCTGCGGGTTCAGGCCGTCACGGCCGGCTTGAGGACCTCCTCGCACCACTGCCGGAACGTGGTCGGGGTCGTCGACTCCGAGGTGCGCGGTTCGGCGTTGTCGAGGCCCTTGTTCTTGGCGTCGAACATGTCGGCCATCCCCTGCGCCATCCCCTCGGTCATCCCGAAGCCGGTCATGCGCGCCTTGAACGCCGAGCCCGGAACCTGCTGGTAGGCCACCTCGGTGCCGAGGACGTCGGAGATGATCCGCGCCATGTCGTTGGGCGACAGGTCCTCGGGCCCGAGGCAGGCGACCTGGCCGGACCCCTCCCATGATTCGTCGAGCAGCAGCCGCGCGGCAGTGGCGGCGATGTCACGGGTGGCGACGGTGGGGGCCTTGAGGTCCGGGTCGATCATCATGAAGAACTTGCCCTGCTCCTTGATCGCACGGACGTGGTTGAGCAGGTTGTGCATGAAGGACGGGCAGGCCACCGCCCGGAAGGCCACGCCCGATCCGGCGATCAGGTCGCACATAGCCAGCGACGAGGTCACCAGCCCGGCGTGCTCGGCGAGGGGCGTCCCGCGGCCGAGCGCCGTGATGGCCACGACGCGCCGGACGCCGTGCCGGGCGAACGCCTCGGTCGCGGGACGCGTGAAGTCGACGTACGCGGCCTGAGTGCTCGGTGCGTCGCCGTCGTCCGGGGCGAGCCAGAAGACGGCCTCGGCACCGTCGCACGCCCGGTCGATGACGGCCTTGTCGCCGTGCGAG
>CAYNNX010000035.1:7395-18890 GCA_964398515.1 uncultured Streptantibioticus sp.
GCGAGCCCTGGACCACCTCGGCCCGTTCACGGACCTCGGGTGCGAGGCGCGAGGGGTCGCGGGCGACGAGGCGCAGCGGCGCCCCGCGGTCCAGCAGGTCATCGACGAGCAGGCGGCCGATGGTGCTGGTGGGCGCGGTGATGACAATCACGGTTATGCCTTTCTGGTTCTTGGGTGTCGGCAGGCGGCGAACGCGGGCGCGCGGCGGACCCGCAGCAAGATCACCTGCCGATGGCATGGAGGTCAGGCCGGGCGCGGGAGGTAGGCCAGGCCGTGGGCGCCGGACTCGCCGAACCCGGTGTGGTCGAAGCGGGTCAGGCTCTGCAGCGTCTCCAGGTCGACGACGTCGACGGTGGACGAGGCGTAGCAGGCCACATAGGCGATCCGGCCGTCGGGAGACGAAGTGATGGTCAGCGGGCAGCGCCCCACCTCGACCTCGCCCAACTGCTTGCGGGTGTCGGCGGAGAACACCGTGAGGCGACCGGGCGACATGCGGCTGGTTCGGGACACCGGGTCGTGCTCCACGCGCACTTCGCCCGCGAGCAGCCTTCCCGTCGAGGTGACGTGCATCGGCATGGCGGCGTTCTCCATGGGCAGGGTGTCGACGACGGACGCCGTCCGGGTGTCGATGACCGTGATTCCAGGGGCGGTTGCCTCCTCGGAGGAGAAGGACCCCCGGTACGGCGAGGCGACGAAGGCGTGCTTGCCGTCGGCGGAGACGGCGAGTCCCTCACTGCCCGGCACCTCGACCTTCGCGGTGAGGGTTCCCCGTTCGAGGTCGACGACCGACACGAACGGCGCCTCCTTGTTGGCGACGTACCCGATCCTTCCGGCCGCATCGATGGCGACCCAGTGTGAGCCGGGTGCGTCGGTGTCGATCCTGCCCACGGGACGGCGGGTCCGCGTGTCGATCACGAGGACACCGCCGGGACGGTCCGCCGAGCCTTCCACGGTGACGTACAGGCGACCGCGCGCCACGTCCAGCGCGAGCCCGTGCGGCGCGTGTTCCGGGGCGAGGTCGACGACCTCGACGATGCGGCGGGTGTCGGGGTCGATGACGGTCAGCTCGGTGCGCCGACCGCTGTTCGCGTGGTAGAAGCCCGAGTGGTACGTCGTCGTGCACCACAGCAGCCGCTGGGTCGGGTCGAAGCACAACTCGTGCGGCTCGGCGAGGGTTTCGAGCGAACCCAGATGCTGGTCGGAGGCGGCGTCGAAGAACAGGACCGAGGGCCCGCTCTGGCTGACGACGGCCACCACATCGCCCTCTCGACCGGCGCGTGGGGACTGTTTCATGGCGATTCCTTCCACACAGTAGATGCGTGTCCGGCAGTTCACGCGGACATCCCCACTCTCCGCACGCGACGGTCCGGCGACAATGCAAGAATCGGCACCCAATCATTGACTCAGTCGCAAAGATGCAGATCAGGAGTGAATCATGGATCTCAACCTGCTGCGTGCCCTGGACGCCCTGCTCCAGGAGAACAGCGTGACCCGCGCCGCCGAGCGCCTCGGCACGTCACCCGCGGCGGTCAGCCGCACCCTGGCTCGACTCCGTCGTGCCGTGGGCGACCCACTCCTGGTCCGCGCGGGCCAGGGCATGGTCCCCACCCCCAGAGCCCTCGAACTCAGGGAGGAGGTGAGCGCGTTGCTACGCGGCTGCGACAACGTCCTGCGTCCGGGGGCCGGCTTCGAGGCCGTACATCTTCAGCGCACCTTCACCGTGCAGGCCACCGACCTGATCCTGGCCGGCATTGCCGGGACCCTGACCGACCGGATCCGGGCGGAGGCCCCGCACGTGGACGTGGTCTTCCTGCCGGAGGCACTGGAGGGCGGCCCCGCGCTGCGGCAGGGCTCAGTCGACGTCGAACTGGGCGTCCTCGGACGCCTGGACCCGGAGATCCGAACCCAACACCTCACCCAGAGGACGCTGATCGGCATCGCCCGCAGCGGTCACCCCCTCTTCGACAGGCGGATCGACGCCCGCCGTTTCGCCGCCGCCGACCACATCGGCATCTCCCGGCAGGGCAAACGCCTCGGCCCCATCGACCACGCCCTGGCGAAGCGCGGGCTGCAACGCCGCATCGCGATCGTCGTACCCAGCCACACGAGCGCGATGATCCTCGCCCGGGACACCGACCTCGTCGCCCTCACTCTGGCCGACTGGCTCCCCGACACCATCGCCGCACTGGGACTGCGCACCTTCCCCATCCCCCTCGACCTGGCACCCCTCGACCTCGGGATGGCCTGGCACCCCCGCAACTCGGCCGATCCCGGACACCGTTGGTTCCGCGATCACTTGGCGGCCGCCGTCCTGGCCCGGTCAACGCCGGGGGACGGTACGTCTCAGGGAAGCACGTCGTCGTAGAGGCGAAAGCGGCAGGCGTGCACACTCAACAGGTGGGAGACGCGGGGCATCGGTCAGGGCGTCGAATCCGCTGCCGGGGAAACGGCGCACCCCATCGCGCACCGTGACCGGGTTGCATTCCGCCAGGTCGGCGACCTGCGGCACGGAAAAGGATGCAGTCCAGCGTCGCCGCTTGTTACGCGACAGACCACACTCGGCCAGTCTCCGCCGCACCTCAACCTGCTGCTCGGGCATCAACTTCACTGACAGGATCTTCGGCACCACCACCCCTTCCCGCCAAATCGCAGTATTGACAAGGCAAGTTGATGGCAGCGAGACCCCTTGGAAGATACTGTCGGTGGGGTGACATCAGCCCGCACCGCAACCGTCACCGGGCCCAGCCGTCAGCGGCCCTATGACCCGTGCCCGGTGTCGCCGCTCATCGACATCGTGTTCAGCCGCTGGACGACACCGATCCTCTGGCTGCTCCAGCACCAGGGACCGATGCGGTTCAACGAACTGCGCGAGCGTCTCGGCACCGTCACCGCGAAAACGCTCACCGAGCGCCTTCGCCAGTTGGAGCGCGATGGCCTGCTCACCCGGACTCACTATCCGCAGGTCCCGCCCCGTGTCGACTACGAGATCACTGACCTTGGCCTGTCCCTCAGCCCTCTGTTCCGGTTGATGGTCGAGTGGTCCAACGACAACATGCCGCTCGTGCGCAGCGCTCAGCGGCAATACGACAGCTCTGGCCGCCCGCGGCCGTCGTGACTCATCCCCATGGCACGGCCGGATCGCGGCCGTGCCGCCCCTGAACGCCGACGGTTTCGCCTAGGAACCTAAGCGCGATCCGACGTAACGTCGGCTACGCGTTCGCAGGAGGCTACGGCGGACGCATCGGACTGCCCGGTGGGACGGCCCAGGGTGCGCCCCGGGCGGTGAGGGGGAAGCGTCATGCCCAAGAGCCAGGGCCGGTTGGGGATCGGGAAGGTCCTGATCTCACTTGTGGCGGTCGAAACCGCCATAGGCCCATACAAGTTCGACTGGAACGATACCCACATCTACAACCCCGCGTGGCCGCCGCATGCCAAGTTCCACAACGCGCAGACCATGAGCATGGGCGCCGCGCTCGGCGGCGCGAGCCTGTGGCACCTCTGGAAAGGCTCCGGCGACACACGCGAGACACTCGACGCCGCCGCCATCTGCGCGGCGTTGTACTGGGTCACCAACATCTCCGCGCTGTTCTACCCCGGGTCCAAAGCGGTGGACCCGCCCGGCACCGCCAGGTTCCCGCAGGCCAAGTTCGCTCTGCCCTCGCTTGCCCTCGTGGCGCTTGGCTACCTCCTGGAACGGCGACGGCTCAGTTGACCCGCTTCGCCGACCACCACGCGGGCCTACGCGGCGGCTACGGAGCCGCGAACGTGGCCGCCGGTTTGCCGAGATCCTCGCAGCAGCGCAAGGCCCCCCGGGGATCCACAACCGGTGTGACATATCGAAAGGATGACATGGCAAACGACATCGGGAACGGCGACAGCGCGGCGCGGCCGCCGGTCGTCCTCGTTCACGGCAACCCGGAGAACGCCGCGGTGTGGGGACCGGTACTCAAGGTGCTGGACCGTGATGATGTGTTCACACTGTCCCCGCCGGGGTTCGGAGTGCCCCTGCCCAGTGGCTTCGAGGCCACCGTGGCTGGCTATCGCGAATGGCTGGTGTCACGGTTGGAGGCCTTCGGGCGCCCAGTGGACCTCGTGGGACATGACTGGGGCGGCGCGCACGTGGTGCAGGTGGCCATGCACCGTCCCGACTTGATCCGCAGCTGGGTCTCGGACACGATGCAGCTGTTCGCCCCGGACTACGTCTGGCACCCGTTGGCGCAGGTGTGGCAGCAGGAGGGCGCCGGTGAGGCCTCGGTGGCGGAACTCTTCGGTGGCACCTTCGAACAGAGGATGGCCGTCGTGAACGGCATGGGCATCAGCGGACCCGTCGCCGAACGCCTCGCCGCCGGCTTTGACGAAGAGCTCGGCCGGGCTGTGCTGTCCCTGCTGCGCTCGGCCGCCCAACCGGTGATGATCGAGGCCGGACAAGGTCTCGCGCGGGCTCGTCAACGGCCTGGGCTTGCCCTGGTCCCCACTGCCGATCCCAACGGGACACTGGCCATGCATCAGTGGTCGGCGCAACAGGCCGGCGCGGACATCGCCCTCCTCGACGGGGTGGTGCACTGGTGGCCGGAGACGGATCCGCGCCCCGCGGTCGAGGCGATGACACGGTTCTGGGCTGGTCTGCCTCACCGCGACTGATCCCGCGGTTCGTTGCCGCCCACACCCGCCACCTACTCCCCGGCCGTGGGCGGCACCGGATCGTGCCTCGTGCAGGTCAGCACCGACCCGTTCCGCGGTGACCCGGTCCCCATCGACGCCACCACCAGCGGTGCCGACCACTTCATCCCCGGCATCGGCGTCGACCATGCGACTTCCGGATCCACCGCCAAGATCGGGCACTACTACTTCCACCCGAACGCCAACTGCTCGGCTTCCACCTGCCAGCTGGAGGTCGGCTACGTCTCCTCCGCCAACGGCGACTCCACCTGGAGCACCGCACAGACAGTGGCAGGCCCCATGCCGCTCTCGCAGATCGCCGGCTCCAGCCAGGGCTCCGTGGTCGGCGACTCCATCTCCACCTCCGTGGCGGGTGGCCGCAGCGTCGTCATCTTCGCCGTCGGCACGACGCCCACCAACGGCCAGGCGTACGACGAGGCCATGTCCACGGTCCAAGGCGGCCTCACCGTGAACGGCGGACCGGCAAGAGCCGAGCACGCCCAGCACGACACGGTGACCCACCCGGCCACCGGGTCACCGCGCATCCCCTTGCGCACCGCACGCTGACCGCGAAACTGAAGCGGTGCCGGCACAGCCCCAACCCCCGACTGCGCCAGCACCAACCGAGCGGTCTGAGCGGTCGTGCCGGATCCGTGCCAGACGGACCGGGAACCCACGGTCAACGCGGGACACCGGTTGTGACCTCACAGGAGCCCGGCACGCAGGGCTCACACAGGTCAGGCACACATCGGGAGGCGGTGAGACCCAGGATTCCCTGGCTCGGAGCGCGGGTTCGATTCCCGTCACCCACTCCAGACGAAAGCTCCAGGTCAGCCGTCTGGGGCTTGTTGTCACCCGTTGGGGGCGTGCGCAGCGCTTGGACACCCCTCCCCGCCGGACTCCGTCCGGGGCGCCGTCAGTCCGGCGAAACGCGACTGAGCGCCGTCGCGGATCCGGCCGCCGTGCTGGACGGGGCCCGGCGCGACACGGCTGCGCGATCACTTGCCGATGACACCGGGCAACGAAAGCGGCCCCGGTGCGTCACACCGGGGCCGTCCCTTTCAGGTCGCCGCACGTGAGCGTGAACGACTGATCGATTCGGGCGCGTGGATCGTCAACCAGCTCACCACACAGCAGGTCCAGCGGATCGCGATGCACGGTACGCCCGTCGGCAGAGCCCGCCGGGGCATGCAGGCCGTGGGAACCCGGTTTCCCGGAAACGGGGCTCAGGGTCGGCCACGCGACCGCGTGCCCTACATCGGCGCCGACGGGCCTCCAGAAACGGTTCCACGGCCCGTCCATGCGCCAGGACCGACAGCCTGCACCAGGCTGCTCGGCCGCGCCCCTCGAACGCGATACCAGTCGAACGAACGGTCGCCACACCGACTGCCAAGTGAGAGATCCGGTGGACACCACCACCACTCACGCCAGAGCCGCTTCGACGCTTCCACCGGCCGGGTTCGCCGATGTGCGCGTCATCGCGGCGACCCCTGAGACGGCGCGCCTGGTCGCCGCACTACTGCGGCGGTACTTCGCCGGAGCCGAACAGCGCAGCTACCCCGCGGGCCCGGACGGCAGCGGCACGCTTCTCCACCTCACCGTCGACACCACGTGCGTTCCGGAACTCACCGAGCGCCTGCGCCCCTGGGTGACCGCGGAGCACCCAGGATGCGCCGAACGATGGTGAGGAGCGCCGGACGAGCCGAGTTCCCCCCATCGCCGCCTCTGCACATGCCGACCCTTCGGGCAGATCCCACAACCCTTCACGGGGAGAGGGGGCTTGAGCCCTCCGCCGGAGCGGCGCCGACCGGGTGGCAGGTGAAGCCGAGACGCTTCATGGCACGGGTGACCTCCGCGGCGGTGAAATCCCGGCGGTCCTGTCGGGTGATCACCGCTCCCACCTGCTTGACGGGGTAGACCCGGCGCCCGATCCGGACCGACTCGCCCACGACGAGTTCGGGCTTGACGCCGCGCATCGCCTGTTGCACCTCACTCGCGGTCAGGTCGAAGGGATAACCGGCGATGACGCAGCGCATGGGGCCTCCGCTGGAGAAAGCAGGGGGGACGGGTCTCGGACGCTCAGCCTCGCACACACTTCGCCCACGCGCGACGCGCCCAGCGTGCCGAAACTCCCGTGCCACAATGCGACGCCACCGCCGTTTTCCGTGGTACCTTGGTCGGGTTGCGGTTTTGGTACCCATGAACTCTGTGTGCGCCAGACGGGATGTGAACGTCTGGGGCATTTTTGTTTATCCGGTCTTTCCGGAAGGGTCATTGCGGCGACGGAAGTCTGCACGGTGCGGGCTTCGTGAACTGCTCCCCGAAGGAGAACGATCGACATGGCAACTGGCACTGTGAAGTGGTTCAACGCGGAAAAGGGCTTCGGCTTCATCGAGCAGGACGGCGGCGGCGCCGACGTCTTCGCCCACTACTCGAACATCGCCACCCAGGGCTTTCGCGAGCTCCAGGAAGGCCAGAAGGTGACCTTCGACGTCGTGCAGGGCCAGAAGGGCCCGCAGGCCGAGAACATCCTCCCCGCCTGACACCGCGAGCCACACGACAGGGGCCCGCACCGCAAGGGTGCGGGCCCCGGTCGTTGAAACGCAGACTCCGGTGAGGGGTACGCCCGCCAGTACGGCGTCGCGCAGGGCGGGGCCGACGCGGTCGGTGACGAGCCGTTGCACCAGGCTGGCGGCGGGTGCCGCCAACTGCCATGGAGGGGGCACTCGCCGGACATCAGGAGCCCCGCGCCACTGCCGACCAATTGCCAAGCTATCCCTCGCACGAGCACATTGAGGCCGTACCCTGTCCGTCCCTCCACGGAGTTGGATGCAGTATGGGGTTCTCTTCTTTGTCTTCTCGACCTGAGGCCAGAGCAGACTCAGGGGGCCCAGGGAAGTCGTACAGCCTCGATCTCGATGTCGTTCAAGAGGGCTTCGACGAGCGATGTGGGGCCTGCCACCTTGGTGGCCCACAGGTCGTAGTCGGTGCAGAGGACCCATGACCGGTCTTCGGTCCACAGGTTGGACGGGCTGAATTCCACCTCGGGATTGTTGTACAGGAGCTCTGCATCGCCGAGGCGGCCCGCGCGTACGTGGAGGTTGTCGAAGTCGGTGTCCCGGAGCATCAGCGGGTTGTAGTAGGCCAAGCATCGGGTGTCTGCGCCCGCAGGGCTGTGCTCGGCGAGGAGCGCGATCAGCCGATTCCAGGTCTCACGGTCCAGGCTGCCCTCGGTGGGCGGGTTGATGCCGAGCGGCCAACTGCCCTCCTTCTTGGCCGAGGGAAAGCAGCGGTAGGAGGGCAGCAGCCCGTCGGGCACGAGGGGATCGCCGGTCCGCTGCGCGAGCTCGGCCCACCGCAGACGCCGCCAGCCGGGGCCGGGGTGCCCGGCGCGGCCCAGGCCGCCTCCGGTGGCGGTCCCTACGGCGTCGAGGTTGGTGCCCGCGATGATGCGGGGCTCAATGCTTCCGTCCGCCAGACGCGCCTGGTGGTACTCGTGGTACGACACATCGGTCGGGCCTTGCTCGTGCTCGTACATGGCGTTGAGCACCCAGACTGCATCGGGCATCGCGGGCGGCATGAACCCGGTCACGCCATCGCCGCACAGCTCCAGCAGCCAGTCGGTCGAATTGCACGGCGCGAGCGGCCACTGCGCGGCCACCAGAGGGGATATCTCGGACATCCGGCCATGATCCCACTCGGGGGCCTGGGAGCTGGGCTGGGCCGCGGGGATGTCCCTCGGACAGTGTCCCAAACCGGACCACTCACCTGGGAATTCGCCGGACGCTAGGGCGGCCTTCGACCGACCGTCGACCACGCCGGGGAAGCGGGAGGGCCCGGCGCACGTCAGTGTTTCCTCAACTCCGGCTCGGACGACGGCGTTGCCGCTTGGTGCCGCGTCCTGCTCGGCGCGCCTGTTCTCCCGCTCGGTTTCCATCGCGGCGAAGAAGGCGAACAGCAGCCTCCCCGGCCCGCTCGGGTCGTACATCCCGGGCAAAGGCCCGGCGAGCATCTCCAGGACCAGGCCATGAGCGGTGAGGTGGTCGGCGAGTGCGGTAAGTTCGGCGGCGTCGCGACCGAGGCGCTTCATCTCGTACAGGTGAAGATGACCCGGCAGTGCGGGGCGTGGGCCTTGATCTGGCGGGCGAGTGCGAGCGCGGCCTCGAACTGAGGCCGCACGCGGACGCGGGTGCTGATCTTCTCGGAGAACACCTTGTCGCGCGGGACGCCGTGCTTGGCGAGGGCGTCGAGCTGCGACTGGAGTTCCTGGGTGAGCGTTGAGCACCTCGCGTATCCGATGCGGATGTCGGCGGTGGGGGTGTCCGGCGCGAGGGCGAGCGGGACCGGGGTGCCGGGCCGCCACGGCCGGCCGGGCCTGCGGTCGGCTGGGGTCGGCACGCGCAGGAGCTTGGCGAGCCGGGGCACCTTGGTGAAGCGGCCGGTGTGGTAGGTGCCGGCGACCGCGCCGGAGCGCGAGCGGCACGGCGATCCCGGTTCGGCCGTGCAGCGCGGGCAAGGGTGGCGCTCAACGTCGTCGGCATCGCCCGCGGAAGCCTCTTGAGGGCCGTCTTGACCTCGGATGCTGTCACAAACATTTCTCAGAAGTACCCCGAACGCACCTTTGAGTGAGAACAAGTTCTGCGAACTGAACCAGCACTTCGCGATCTCCGTGCGGGTCGCTTTCGATCTTGCTCGGGCAGAGGACTGTTTGTGAGAACGCTAGCTGCGCACCGCAGCCAGGCCCTGGTCGTACAGGTCAAGAATGTCGCCCTGCCCGTTGCCCTCGAGCCACGTCGCGGTGGCGGCATCGAAGCACGCGAATGCTGTTGCGACGATGGCGCGGGCTTGCACCCTGCCCGTCTCCGAGGGGGCCAGTCTGGCTTCGAGCAGTGGCAGTAGCTCCTCCTGGCAGCGCACGCGCTTCCCGAGATAGGCGGCGCGCAGCGAGTCGGTGTGGTGCACCAAGCGGAAGCGCTCCAGCGCCTGCTCAGGACTTGTATGGAGGGAGAGCGCGGCCTTGAATGCGGCACGCAAGGCCTCCCAGGCGTCGGCATCGACGGGCTGGTTGCGGACGGTTTCCGTCAGGAGGGTGACGAACCGTTCCTGGCTGCCGCCGATGAGGTCTTCCTTGGTGCCGAAGTAACGGAAGAGGGTGCGCTGGGAGACGCCAGCCTCGCGGGCGATCTGCGCGATCGTCGTCTCGTCGTAGCCCTGCTGCGTGAACAGGCGCAACGCGGTTTGGAGGATCTCCTGGGCGGCCAGCTGCCGAGTCCGGTCCCACAGTGTGGGCGTAGTCGCCCCTTTGCCTTGCGTTCCCTGCGTCATGTCACCAGTTTAGCTGGCCTGCCAATCTGACACTCGCAGGAGGCTTGGCAGTCACTGCCAAGACTGCGTAGGCTGTCATGGAAGCGAGACCGGGCGCCTGCACGGCGCTTTGCCTCTCAGTTCCTTTCTGCATATGGCGACCGGGCTGGAGGCGCCCCCGCGCAATCAGCGAGGAGAACAACCGTGGCGGCAAAGACAGCACTCATCACCGGCGGAACCAGCGGGATCGGCAAGGCCACCGCAGAACTGCTCCACTCGCGCGGCTATCGCGTCATGGTCACCGGCCTCGGCGACATCGATGACGCCGGCCTTCCTGGAGACGTCATCGCTGTCCAGGCCGACGCCAGTTCCCTGACCGACATCGACCAGGCCGTGGACCAGGCGCGCGAGCACCTGGGCTCCCTCGACCTGCTCTACCTCAACGCGGGCATCTCTCGTCCCGGCCCGATCGAGTCCACCGACGAGGCCGCCTTCGACGCTCTGTTCAACATCAACGTCAAGGGCAACTTCTTCACACTTCAAAAGGCGCTTCCCCTGCTGAACGAAGGCGCGTCCGTGGTGTTCACCGTCGGCGCCGGCGAGGGACTCGGCGCCGCCATGACCGCTTCCAAGGGATCTCTGCTGCCTCTCGTGCGCTCCCTGGCCATCGAACTCGCCCCACGCCGCATCCGGGTCAACGCGGTAAGCCCCGGCCTGGTCAACACCCCCGCGTACAGCAAGATGGGGATCGCCCCGGACACGATCGCCTCCTGGGGTGAAGGCGTTCCCCTCGGCCGCGTCGGAGCCCCTGCCGACATTGCCGAAGCTGTCGCCTTCCTCGCATCCGACGGCGCCGGCTACATAACGGGCGACAATCTGATCGTCTCCGGCGGCATCGGCGTCCATACCCGCCCCGTGTAGGTGATGGCGGCGGGCGCATGCCGATCAGCGCCCTCGTGAGCTTCTGACCCTCCGCCGTCGTCCTTGTCCAGCACCGATGCGTCCGGATCGCGCAAGGAGTGTAAGGCGCCGGCGGAGGAGGTGGAGGCGGTGAAGCTGTAGCGGCCGAGCAGGTTGAGGTTGCGGAGTGGATCGCGAAAGGACCGGGCCCGCACCCAGGCCTCGGAAGCCGGCGACGATCAGTCAGGAACCGCAGGCCAGCGAGTAGTAACCCGTTCCTCTTGCGGCGGGTCTCGGATCCGGCAATCGCCGCTGTGCACGCATGTCGCCTCACGCACGGGCTGACGAGGCGGCGAACGCGCCACCCCCAGGTTCATTCCCCCTGGTTCATTCGATGAAGAGGAAGACCTCATGGCTTCTGTTGATCTGACCGGACGCGTGGCTCTGGTGACCGGTGCGACCAGCGGTATCGGCGCCGCCACCGCCGCGCTGCTCGCCGAGCGGGGCGCTCATGTGCTGGTCGCCGGGCGTGACGCGGCCCGAGGCCGGGCGGTGGTCACCGCCATCCGGGAGCGGGGCGGCGGCTGACCCGGGTGGCGTCCGAGCTGGGCGACGGCCGGGTCGACATCCTC
>CAYNNX010000035.1:18990-21983 GCA_964398515.1 uncultured Streptantibioticus sp.
GCGGCGGCTGACCCGGGTGGCGTCCGAGCTGGGCGACGGCCGGGTCGACATCCTCGTCAACAATGCGGGCGTCTACCCCGCCGGTCCGACCGAGGAGGCGACACCGACCGAGGTGGACGCTGTCTACGACCTGAACGTGAAGGCCCCCTTCTACCTGGTCGGGGCGCTGGCGCCAGCCATGGCCGAGCGCGGCGGCGGGGCGATCGTCAACGTCAGCACCATGGCGGCCGACTACGGCATTTCGGGATTGGCCCTGTACGGATCGAGCAAGGCGGCGCTGAACCAGCTCACCCGGGCATGGGCCGCCGAGTACGGCCCGCGCGGGGTCCGCGTCAACACCGTCGCGCCGGGCCCGACCCGCACCGAGGGGACCGAGGGCATGAGCGAGGCGATGGACGCCGTGGCCGCACAGGCCCCCGCGGGCCGCGCGGCCGAACCGGAGGAGATCGCCGAGGCCATCGCCTACCTGGCCAGCGACGCCGCCGGCTTCGTCCAGGGCGCCCACCTGGCCGTGGACGGCGGCCGCACGGCGGTATGACCCCAGGGCTCGCGTTTCCCGGTCGCGAAGCTCAACCATGCCGCAGGAGCAGCTGAGACTGGCTTCGTTCACTTCAAACGGCCGCGTTTGTCCGTCCGTTCGGGCAACAGTTGGTGATCTCGAGGCTCATGGTTGATCACGAGAAGTAGCAGCGGTGTGGTGGCCTGCGCTCGTGAGTGCGGTGGGCCGTGGGCCGTGGGGCTGACATATGAAGAACAGTCGCCCGGTCAGCCAGCCGACGGGGTGAGGGCGGTGCGGTCGAACGGGCCACCGTGTGAGGCGGCGTACGCGACGGCGTCGTTGACCGCATCGAGGCCGAACGACCGGACCCGTTCGGGAGCGAGGTCCAGCATGTCCGAGGCGAGGAGCCGGATGATGCCGACGTTCGCCGTGCGCGGGTACATCCACTGCCCGCGCACGGTGACCGAGTTGCGCATGATCCATGGGTACGGGAGCGCGAGGTCGTCGCCGCCGAGCATGCCGACGCCGCCCATGAGGACGACGCGACCGTACTCGCGTACGGTCATGGCCGCCGCGCGCGCCACCTGGCTGGGTGCGTTCGGCGGGAGCAGGTCGATCACCATGTCGATCGGGCCGTCGCCCGCCGCTGACATCGCCGCACGGTCGCCGGCCTCATCCCCGGTCAGCGGGACCGGGCGCACACGCGGACCGAACCGGTCGACGAGGAGGTCGAGCGCGGCACGGTTGCGGCCCGGGGCGACCACGCGGCCCGCCCCCATCGCGAGCGCAACCGCGACCGCACTGCTGCCGAGGTTGCCGGTGGCCCCGCTGACGAGCAGCGTCTCACCGGCTTCGAGCCCGCCTGCCAGCAGCCCACCGTAAGGGATGACGTGCACGCCGAGCGCGGCCCAGCGGGCCGGGTCGTCCCCCGCCGCCGCGGGCAGCGGGAAGACGTTCTCCGTCGGAACCCGCATGAGTTCGGCGAACGATCCGTCGTGCAGGTACCGGGCGAGCCGCGCGCCGCCCTCGCCGCGGGAGCTCCAGCCCTGGAGCGTGATGTCGGGCGTCAGGGCGTCGTCTCGCGAGCGCACCGTGGAGTCGCACCACACCAGGTCCCTGGCGCGCAGCCGGGTGGCGTCCGGGCCCACGTGGACGACCCGTCCCACTCCGCCGATCCCGGGCACGACGGGAGGGACCAGGGGGTAGTTCCGCTCGCCGCTGAAGATCTCGGCCGCGTACGGGGCCACGCAGGCGGCGAGCACCTCGACCACCACCTCGCCGCCGCCCGGCTCGGGGTCGGGCACCTCCCGCACCGTGAGCGGGGCACCGAACCCCGTCAGTACCGCTGCTCGCACGTGATGACCTCCATGTTCGTCCGTGTTCGTCGCGATCGACACTAAGAGCCCGAGCGACATGCGGGAAGCGATGTTCTTGCATCCGTGGTATGCGTATGCCGCATGGACATCTCCAGTGCAGGCCTGCGGGTCCTGCGGCAGATCGCCGAGTCCGGCAGCTTCACCGCAGCAGCCGCCCGGCTCGGCTACACGCAGTCGGCCATCTCGCGCCAGGCCGCCTCCCTCGAACGGAGCGCGGGCACCGCCCTGTTCGAACGCCGCCCCGACGGGGTGCGGCTCACCCCCGCGGGTCTGACCCTGCTGCGCCACGCCCGCACGATCCTGGACTGCCTCGCGGCGGCCGAGCGGGACCTCACCGGCACCGCCCCGCGGACCGAACTGGTGCGGCTCGGGGTGTTCCTGAGCGCGGGCGCGGCCATCCTGCCCACCGCACTCGCCCGCCTCGCGGCGACCGACCCGCAGACCACGGTCACGACGACCGAGGGCACCACGCCCACCCTGATCCGGATGCTGCGCGCGGGCTCGATCGACCTCGCCGTGCTGACGTCCCGCCCGCCCTACCGTCCCTTGGACGGCGAGTCACCGCGTCTGCACGTCGAGACCGTCGCGGACACCGAACTGGTCGTGGCGGCGCCGTCGACCGGAGAGTTCGCCGGCCGCACCACCGTGCACGTCGACGAGCTGGTCGACGCCGCGTGGATCGCCACCCCGGCCTCGAACTCCGAGCCATTGCTCGGCGTCTGGCCCGGTCTGCCCGGACGGCCGCACATCGTCCACCGCGCACGCGACTGGCTGACGAAGCTTCAACTGGTCGCCGGCGGCTTCGGGGTCACGACGGTGCCCTCCCGGCTCTCGCCGGTGCTGCCGCCCGGGGTGAGCCTGCTGCACGTCGAAGGCGCACCTCCCGAGATCCGCCGGGTTCTCGTGGCACGCCTCCCCTGCCGCCCCACCCCGGCCATCACGGCCGTCACCCGAGCGATCACCTCGACCGCCTGATACGTGCTGCCGGGGCCGTCGGATTCGGTGCCGTAGCCCGCCGAGGGCGCACCTCATCACATGTACCTCAGCATTGGCCAGGGGCCCTTTCGCGGCCCACAAGCTCATCGCCGCCCCGGCCGCCCCCTGACGCTCGCTCAGCC
>CAYNNX010000035.1:22083-30161 GCA_964398515.1 uncultured Streptantibioticus sp.
GAAGCTGTAGCGGCCCAGGACGTTGAGGTTCTTGAACTTCAGCGGGGAGAGGCGGGCGACATCCTCATCGCTGATCTCGTGGCCCTCGGCACGCAGCTGGGCGACCGCGGCGTCGATGTACTTTGTCGTCCAGAGGACAACTGCGTTTCAACGATCCACGAGCGGCCCACGGTGTAAGTGAGCACGTACGAGGCGAACGACCGCCCGTGACGCCGGTGGTAACGGCGGTCCAGCCAGAGCAGCAGGACGCACACCCCCAGGTCCCACAACGACTCGTAGGGGAAGCATGCGCCGCCCTAGCGGCGAGCAGCCCGCCCCGGAGGCGCCTGCCGAGGGCGCCCTGATCCTCGGCGGGCGTGAGGCGGTCCTTCCGGCAGCGCCGCTGACGCCGTTGGTCCTCGGCGTGGTTGAGGGCGGTGATTCCGTTATTGGACCCGGTGGGGAGCCCGGTAGATGCCGAGGGTGCGGTGGGCAGTGTCGGCAGCAGGCCGACACGGCGCACCCCGAGCACTGCGGCGGCGGCCATCTGTACCGCGAGGACCGCCGGGATCTCCCATGAGGCGAACACCAGCGTGAAGCCTTCGCTGTGGCCGGCAGGGGCCGCTACCGTCGCGTGCGCCAGGGCCCGCAGGGCCAGGTCGAGCAGCAGCCACGCCGCGGCGGCGCCGAGGCCGGCCCGGAGCGCGAACAGCAGAGCCGCTGCGGGGGCGGCGCCGCACGCGAGCGGGACGAGCCATATCAGCGCCACCGCAACCGGGGTGACATAACCGGAGAATGACACAACGACCGGTCCTGGGTGTGGATCGAGACCCCGGGCACGCGTACGGGCCAAGGCCGACGTCACCCCTGACATCGTCCCCGGAGTGGTCTGCGCCAACCATGGGTGGTGGGGGTGTGAGGAGTTGGGCCCTGCGCCCCTCGATCCGCTCGGTGAGCAGGGGCCAACGTCATTCTCGTGCACAACGACATGCGCGACCCGGTCAGAGGGAGCGTGCCGCACCGCTCGTCGCTGTGTCGAGTACGACCGGCTGCCAAGTAGCGGTAACCACTGATGAGTTGAAGCCTTAAATTGCTCGAAGTTGTTTCAAGAGTGACCCATGTGGTGTAGGTTAATATGCAACTTGATCCGTGGATCAAGGACACCGCATGTAGACTGGACTGCTGAGCTGCTGGCAATACGGGGGTATCGCTGCATGTCCACTCCACCTTTCTTACGTTGTCTTTTTCCGCAGGCGGACCGCCCTGACGCGGACGTGCGACCGTGGAGTTGAGCACAGTGCGCCTCCCGGACGGTGTCCGTGCGGTACGGCATGCCGCGGACCTTCCCCGGCAGGGGTGGGACGCGCTTACCCGTCCCTCCGACCTTTACCTCACCACTCGCTGGCTGGATGTGGCGGAGAGCACGGCGGGGGTTCCCATGGCCTACCTATGGACCGAGCGCGGGGGCCAACCCGTCGCAGGACTCGCCACCGCCCTGGCCAGCACAGTGGTTCCTTGGCCGCTTGGCCGTCCCGACTACGTACTGAGGAAGAGCGCCGCGGCGGGGTTGCCCTATGCGGCGGATTTCCTCGCCGGTCTGCCGGAGGAGCCCACCGCGGCCCTCATGCCATCGCTTCTGGCGGGCGGCCGTCATCTCGGTAACACCCGGGTGTTATACGGGGCAGAGGCATCAGCCGACGACCTCGACGCCCTCCTCGCTGCTGCGGAAGGCCTGGCTCGGACCACCGATGCGGCGAGCGTTGCCTTCCTGCACGTGGACGAGACGGATCACGAGTTGAGGAGAGTTCTGGTCCGGCGTGGCTACGAGCACTACACGTCCGGGCGCTACAGCTCCCTACAGGTGCCGGCGGACGGATTCCCCGGGTACCTTGCCGCACTTCCGCGCAAACGGCGCGCGTCCATCGCCGCTGAGCGGCGCAAATTGCGCGACGAGGGCTGCCGGATCTCCCTTGAGCCTTTCGACGGCGCTGACCTTGTCCGCTTCGCCGAACTTGAGGCGGAGCTGATGCGCAAGTACGGCATCGAATGGCGAGACGACCAGTCGTTGCCCACGTACGCCCAGGTCCGAGACCGCTTCGGCGACGACGCCTTCGCGCTCGTCGCCCGAGCCGACGGGCGGATCCGCGGGTTCGGACTGATTCTTCGGCACAACAATCACTGGTACGCACGGCAGAGCGGCTTCGACTACGCGTACCAGCGGCGCAAGCGGCTGCCGCTCTACTTCGAGCTCCTCTACTACCGGCTCGTGGAAGAGGCCGCCGCGGCGGGCGTCACCACCGTCTATTACGGACACGGCAGCGAGGACACCAAGCGCTCACGCGGCTGCGTAGCCACCGATCAGTTCTGCTACGTGCTGCGCCTGTGACGATAGGTCCCTTGACATTCCACCACCGAAAGGGCCGGTGTGCCGCACAACAGCAAGCGACACGTGTTCGCAGTCGTCGAAAGCTTCATGGGGGCCTTGGGGCGCACTCCACTGCAGGCGGCACGCGCCCAAGGACTGCACATCGCATTCGTGACCCGCGACGTGTCCCGTTACACCCCGAACCGCCAAGCCCGTGAGGCGTTCGAGTCATGCGTCGACGACGTGATCGAGGCGGACGTACACGACAGCGCTGCGGTGATCACGGCTCTCGATCAGGCTTACGAGCGCACTGATCTGCGCGGAATCTACACAACCCTCGACCACTACGTCCCGGTCGTGGCCGAGGCTGCGCGCGTCCTGGGACTGCCCGGGCTCGATCCCGCCGCGGCCCATGCATGCCGCAACAAGCTGCAGACAAGGCGAGCCACCGAGACGGCCGGTGTGGGCGTCCCCGCGTGGGCCTGGGTTCACTCGGAGGAGGAGGCGGTGGCCACCGCCGAGCGCATCGGGCTGCCTTGCGTGGTCAAGCCGATGACGGATGGCGGCAGTCTCGACGTCAAGCTGTGCCGCACGGTGGAGGAAGTGGCCGCGCAATACCACTCCATCGCCTCGGTTCCTACCGACTACTTCGGCGGGCGACGCATCCCCGGGGCGCTCGTGGAGGAGTACCTCGTCGGGTTCGAAGTGAGCGTCGAGAGCTTCACCTTCCGCGGTGAGCGCACCCTGATCGGTGTGACCGACAAGAGGCTCGGTGCGCATCCGTACTTCGTCGAAGCCGCCGAAGTCTTTCCCTCGCTCCTTCCGCAGAGCGTCCAGAAGGAGTTGGTCGGCACGGCGTTCGCTGCGCTCGATGCCGTCGGACACGACTTCGGATGCGCCCACGTCGAGGTCAGGATGACGGCTTCCGGCCCCAAGCTCATCGAGATCAACGCCCGTATGCCCGGGGGCCAGATCACCCGCCTCATACGTGAGAGCACCGGGTTCCACCTCCAGCGCGAGCAGGTACGGATGCACACCGGAGAAGAACCGGATCTTACGTTGCGCCCGCTCGGCGCCGCGGTGGCGCGGTTTCTCTCTGCGCCCCGAACCGGCACGGTGCGCGCGGTGCACGGGATTGACTTGCTCGGACGCATCCCGGGCGTGGTAGAGGTGGACCTGCACGTGGCCCCTGGCGACGAAGTGCGGATCCCAGAGAACAGCGTTGATTTGCTCGGCAGCATCGTGGCGTGTGGTCAGGACGGCGGCGAAGCTCTCCTCAGGGCTGACGCGGCGATAGGCCAGATAGGGATCGAGGTCGAGTAATGGCGCATACCCCTGCCTCTCCTCAGACGTACCCATGGACCGGACGGACGCTTCCGGAGCTCTTTGCCGAGGCCGTTGGTGAGGCTCCGCACCGAATTGCCGTGGAGCACGGCGGCACGCGTATGACCCTCGGGGAAGTCGACAGTCGCAGCGCCCAGATCGCCGCCGAACTCTCGGCAGCCGGCGTCGGTAGCGGCGACGTTGTCGCCGTCGTCCTGGACCGCAGTGCGCACCTGCCGGCCGCACTGCTCGGAGTGATGCGCAGCGGCGCCGCCTTCGTACCCGTCGACCCCGACTACCCAGCCCAGCGCCGCGCTTACATGCATCAGGATGCGCGCGCGCGAGCGACGCTGACCCTGAGCCGGTTGCTCGGCGAGGTGGACGACACGCGCCCGGTCATCCTCGCGGACGCAACCCGCACCGACGTAGTGGAAACCATTCTGCCCCCCGTCCGCCCCACCGACCTCGCATACATCATGTACACCTCGGGCTCCACCGGGCGCCCCAAGGGTGTTGAGATCAGCCACCAGGCATTGCTCAAGGGCGTGTTGGTGATGGCCTCGGTGGTGAAGCCGCAGAACGATGATGTCTGGCTGTCGGTCACCTCCCCGTCCTTCGACCCAAGTCTGCTGGACCTCTTCCTTCCTCTGCTGACCCAAGGACGACTCGTCATCGCGGACAACGACCAGGTCGTGGCAGGAGATGCGTTGCATACCCTGCTGGCAGACAGCCACGCGACGGTCATGCAGGCCACTCCGCTGACCTGGCGCATGCTGCTCGCGGACGGCTGGACGGGACCACTGCGCCTCGCGCTGTGCGCTGGTGAGGTGATGCACCCGGACCTCGCGACGGCCCTGAACGAGCGCTGCGACGAAGTGTGGAACGCCTACGGACCGACCGAGACCACCATCTATGCCACTGCCCATCGAGTCGGCCCGGGGCACACTGGGAACGTTCCCGTGGGCCGACCGCTGCCCGACACCGAAGTTCGCCTCCTCGATGAGGACTTGGCCAGTGTGCCGCAGGGTGCGGTGGGAGAGCTCTGGATCGGCGGCACAGGGGTCGGCGTCGGCTATCGCGGACGGGAGGAACTGACGGCAGATCGTTTCCGCACGTTGCCGGGTGATCCGCCGACACAACGGTTCTACCGAACCGGCGACCTGGGTCGTCAACGCATGGACGGAACTGTCGAACTGTTCGGCAGGGTGGACCACCAGGTCAAGATCAGAGGGCATCGTATCGAGCCTGGCGAGGTGGAGAATCAACTCCTGGAACACAAGGGCGTGGAGAGCGCCGCGGTGGTACCGCGCACTCTCCCCGGGGCAGCCGGTGTCCAACTGGTCGCGTACGTCCGGCCTGCTGGAGACGGTGAGATCACCACGGGTCAGCTGCTTGATTTTCTCGGTGATCGGCTTCCGAAGTACATGGTGCCGTCCACCGTCGTCCAGGTCGCCGAGTGGCCGCGTACCGCCACCAACAAGATCGACCGCAACCGGTTGCCGGATCCCGGCATCGCCACGAACCAGACCCGGTCCGGTTCCGCCCCGCGTACGCCAACCGAGCGCGCACTGGCTCAGCTGTGGGAAAAGGTGTTGAACCACGGGCAGGTGTCCCGTGAGGACGACTTCTTCGCCCTCGGCGGTCATTCGCTGCTTTCGATGCAACTGGTTGCCCGCATCCGCGAAGAGATGGGCGTGGCGGCGACGGTGCGAGACCTCATCGACGCTCCCGTCCTGACAGATCTGGCCGAGCGCATCGACCGGACACCACCGACATCGGCTACGACGCCAACATCGGCCAGGACGCCGAAGACGCTCCTGCCGGTCTCGCCGGAACAGCAACTCCGCCTGGCCAAGGAGCGGTGGCGGCTGGAGCGCGGCCTCGGCCCCGGAACGCACAACGTCTCCATCGCGTGCACAGTCGAAGGCCCCTTGCGCTTGGACAGGCTGGAGCAGGCCCTGACCGATGTGGTGAACCGCCACGAGGCTCTCCGGGCACGGTTCCTCCGGGATGAAACCGGTGCCATGTGCCAGGAGATCGCTCCCGTCCAACCGGTGCGTATCCGCCGCGAAACCGCATCCTCCGGTCAGGACATGCCCTCGCCGGCTGTCGTTCAAGTGGCCAACGAACCTTTCGATCTCGGTTCCGGCCAACTGCTCAGGGCGGCCCACTGGGCTTGCGACAACGGGACGGGCGTTCTGCTGCTCGTGTGCGACCATGCCGTCACCGACCTGGTCTCCATGGCCGTGATCATCGACGATCTGCAGCGTGCCTACGCCGCGCGGCTCGCAGGCACAGCAGCGCCGTGGGATGGCCCGGATCCGGCCTACCGAACCTTCCTTCTGGAAGAGGCAGCGTGGCTGGCGTCACCGGAAGCCGACGAAGCCCTGGCGGCCTGGCGCAAGAAACTGGCCGGTGACGCGCCGTACTGCCTGCTCAAGGGCTTGTCCCGGCCTGCGGCGAGAGCTGAGCACGATCCCCTGGCCGGATCGATGACTGTAAATGTGACCAATACCGTGACCGACCGGCTGGCGGCTACGGCCAGGAAACATGGCGCGTCCCTCGCTCACGCTCTGCTGGCACTGGTCGCCATAGGCCTGGCCGGGATGACCGGTCAGGACCGCATCGGGGCGATCATCCCCATGGCGAACCGTGAAGCTGCCGGCTCGGATCGGCTCGTCGCATACGCCGCACACGGTCTGCCGGTACTTCAGGATGTGGCTCCCGAAAAGCCTTTCACGTACCAGGTCGGGCAGGCCGCGGGGCAGACGATGGAGGTCTTGGCCCGCCAGCGTCTGGCGCTGGCGGAAGTCGTACGCAGGCTGGACCCCGAAGCATTCGGCCTGCCGTCCTCCCAGCCATACGCGATGGTCAACTTCATCGCGGCGGATCTGCTGAATGCCTCGATCACTCCCATACTCGACCAGGTGCGTATGTCCCCACTGACTGTGGGACCCACCGAGCCGGCAGCTCCTCTTATTGTCGAGCTCCTGGAGACCCCGGAGCGCCTCACTGTGCATATCGTTCATGACCGCAGGATCATCGAGGACACGGACGCCCAGCGCCTGGCCAGCCTCCTCATTGGGCTGGCCGAGTTGGCAGCAGCCACGCCCGAGGCGACCGTCGCCGAACTCCTCGCCGCTCAGGACACCGACACGTGACCACGGCAGAAGCCACGGCCGCGGACAGTCCGACGCGAATCCTGCCCCGCGGGCCGGGAGTTGTGTGGTTCGGCGCCTCAGGATTCGTCAACGCGTTTGGCACCGGATTCTTCTACCCCTTCTCGCTCCTGTTCTTCGCGGAGCTGTCGGGTCTGTCACTGAGTACGGTCGGCATGGTGCTCACGATCGCCGCGCTTGCCGCATTGCCAGGGCTACTTGCTGTCGGCCGACTCATAGACCGGCTCGGGCCGCGTCAGGTACTCATCGTGGCGGCTCTGCTGCGCGTCGGCTGTTTCGTGGGTTTTGTGTCCATGCGTGGCATCATGCCGCTTGCCCTGTTCAACATCGCTTTTGCCCTGGGCAACCGCGCCGAACAGGCCGCGATCCCGCCACTCGCGGTGGGCCTCGCCGGAGAGGGACAGAGCGGCCGGTGGCTCGCTCTGTCCCGGGTGGTCTTCAACGCCGGTATCGGAGCGGGCGCCCTGCTCGCAGGGCTGCTCGTCGTGGACTCACGATCAGGATTCGTCGTGCTCGGCGTGGCCAACGCGGTCAGCTTCGCGCTGACCGCTGCGCTCTACGTGAAGCTTTCCGTTCGGAAATCCCCCATAGGAACCGCGGCTTCGAAGGCAGCGGGTGCCGTGCGCGGCCGCCCATTGCGCAACACCCCCTTCCTGCGCGTGGCAGGCGCCAAGACCGTCCTGTGGACGTCGACTCTGGTGGTGGAGACCGCGCTACCGGTCTTCGTTCTCCAGGAACTGGCGTTGCCCACATGGACGGTGGGTATGCTTTTCGTCGTCAACACCTCCTTGCTCACGCTGCTGCAATTGCCGGTGAGCCGCTTCCTCGAACGTTTCCGCCCCGGCCCCGTACTGGCCGCTGGAGGGTGCACCTTCGCCGTGTTGTACGTGACGGTGCTGGTGGTGGGATCCGCTCCTCATGCTGTCCGACTCTGGGCCTTGCTGGCGGCCATGAGCGTGTACACGCTGGGTGAGATGGCTGTCTCGCAGGCTGGTCTGGTGATGCTGACGAGCATTCCTCCGCAGCCCGAGCTGGGCGGCTACATGGCCGTCAACCAGCTCTTCGTCGGCGTGGGTGCCGCGCTCGCTCCGTTACTGGCGGCGAGCCTGCTCGCCAGCCGGCCGGACATGCTCTGGTGGGCTCTCACCGCGATGAGCGTCCTGGCCGCCCTGCTCATCCTACGCCTCCCGCGACGTGTCACCACGGAGCCGGGGGAGCCCTCTTCCGCTTAG
>CAYNNX010000036.1:0-29339 GCA_964398515.1 uncultured Streptantibioticus sp.
CATCTTCTCCAGCGACGTGTCGCGGCGCGGTCCCTCGTCGCGGGTGACGTCCCCGTAGGCGACGATCTCGCGGTCGAAACGGCCCTCGTCGATGGCGCGCAGTGCCCGCCGGTGCGAGCGCAGCGCGTACTCCTCCATCGCCTCACGCGTGATGTCCCATTTGCGGGCGATGAGTTCGGCGCCGTGGAACTGGCTGACGGGCTGGTCGCCGTAGCGTGCCCGCCAGCCCCGCGATCCGGCGAACGGGCCGTCGGCGAGCCCGAGCGGCTCGGCGGCCCGGCGGCTGGCGTAGGCGATCGGGATCATCGACATGTTCTGCGTGCCGCCCGCGACGACCAGGTCCTGGGTGCCGGAGAGCACGGCCTGCGCCGCGAAGTGCAGCGCCTGCTGCGAGGAGCCGCACTGCCGGTCGACGGTGACCCCGGGCACCTCCTCGGGCAGGCCGGCCGCCAGCCAGCTGGTGCGGGCGATGTCGCCGGCCTGCGGCCCGACGGTGTCGAGGCAGCCGAGGATCACGTCGTCGACGGCTGCCGGGTCCACGCCGGAGCGGTCCATCAGGGCGCGCAGGACGTGGGCGGCGAGGTCGGCCGGGTGGACGGCGGCGAGCCCGCCGCCCCGCCTGCCGACGGGGGTGCGTACCGCTTCGACGATGTATGCCTCGGCCATGGTCTGTCGCTCCTTGGGGTCATTCGCGTACGGCGATGCCGTCCAGCACCATCGACAGGTACTGACGGGCGATCTCCTCGGGGCTGTGCTGTCCGCCCGGCCGGTACCAGGACGCCGCGACCCACACGGTGTCGCGGATGAAGCGGTACGCGAGCCGGATGTCGAGGTCGGCACGGAAGGCCTTGGCGGCGACTCCGCGTTCCAGGGTGCCCAGCCACGCCTTCTCGAACTTCCGCTGCGAGTCCACGAGATAGCCGAACCGCGGCTGGTCCGCCAGGTGCCTGGACTCCTTCTGGTAGACGGCGACGGCGGCGCGGTGCCGGTCGATCTCCCGGAAGGACTCGGTGACCAGGGCCTCGATGGTCTCCCTGGGCCCGAGTCCGGCGTCGAGCACGGCGTCGTACCCGGCCCACAGCTCGTCCAGGAAGGTGGAGAGGATCTCGTCGAGCATCGACTCCTTGGAGTCGAAGTGGTAGTAGAGGCTGCCCGCGAGCATCCCGGCCGCGTCGGCGATCTTGCGGACGGTGGTGGCGTTGTAGCCCTGGGCGGCGAACACCTCGGCGGCGGTGGCCAGCAGTTCCGCCCGCCGGTCCGGCGCCGGGCTCACCGTCTTCCTACCGCTGCTCTGCACATTGCTTTTCGGCACACGTCCATTGTCGGGTCACGCGCGCTGGCTGCTGACGGAGACCGTCTCGCCCGTCATGTACGACGAGTAGTCGCAGGCCAGGAAGACGATCACGTTGGCGACCTCCCACGGCTCGGCGTGGCGGCCGAACGCCTCCCGCCGGGTGAGTTCGGCCAGCAGCTCGGGCGTGGTGACCTTCGCCAGGTGCGGGTGCATCGCCAGGCTGGGCGCGACCGCGTTGACCCGTACGCCGAAGGCCGCGGCCTCCAGGGCGGCGCAGCGGGTCAGGGCCATCACCCCCGCCTTGGCGGCGGCGTAGTGGGCCTGACCGGCCTGGGCGCGCCAGCCGACGACGGAGGCGTTGTTGACGATCACGCCGCCCTCCCCCGCCGCCTTCATCCGGCGCAGCGCGGCCCGGGTGCAGCGGAAGGTGCCGGTCAGCGTGGCGTCCAGGACCCTGTGCCACTGCTCGTCGGCCATGTCCACGAGTTCGTCGGTGCCGCCCAGGCCCGCGTTGTTCACCACGATGTCCAGGCGGCCGTGGCGTTCCTCGGCGAGTGCGAAGAGCGCGCCGACCTGTGCCTCGTCGGTCACGTCGCAGGGGAGACCGGCGACCCGGTCGTCCCCGAACTCGGCGGCCAGCGCGTCCGCCGACTCCTTCAGGCGTCGGGCGTGCGCGTCGCCGATGACGACCCGGGCGCCCTCCTCCAGGAGCCTGCGGGCGGTCGCGCCGCCGATCCCGGCGCCCGCCGCCGCGGTGACGACGGCTCCGCGCCCGGCGAGCAGGGCGTGTCCCGGCACGTAGGGCGGGGGCGTGGTCATGCGCGGCCCTCCCGGCACTCGGCGAGGCTCATCGACGAGGGTAACCTACCAAACACTTGTTAGAAAGGCCCCGCGCCGGACCCTTCACAACGGCACCCCCGGGGAAGGCGGGCGCCGGGCGGCGGCGTCAGGCCGAGGGTCGTTGTCAGACCCCTCCGCTAGCGTCGGTCGCAGTGGTACGGCAGTCGACGGAGGCGGACCCGATGGGTGATTTCACTGCGACAGACGAGCCCGCCGGGGCTGCCCCCGCCGAGGTGGAGGGCCTGCTGGAAAGGCACCGCACGGAGCTGACCGGGTACTGCTACCGGATGCTCGGCTCGGGCTTCGAGGCCGAGGACGCCGTGCAGGAGACGATGGTGCGCGCCTGGCGGGGGTTCGAGGGCTTCCAGGGCCGATCCACCCTGCGCTCCTGGCTGTACCGCATCGCGACCAACGTCTGCCTGGACATGGCCAAGCGCGCGCAGCGCCGGGCCCGCCCCATGGACCTGACCTCACCGTCGACGGCTTCCTCCCCGCTCGACGCGGGGCTGCCCGAGGCCGCCTGGATCGCGCCGATCCCGGACAGCCGCGTGGTGACCGCGGGGAGCGACCCGGCCGAGGCCGCGCTGACCCGGGAAACCGTCCGTCTCGCGTTCGTCGCGGCATTGCAGCGCCTCGCCCCACGGCAGCGTGCGGTGCTGATCCTGCGTGAGGTGCTCAGCTGGTCCGCGAGCGAGGTCGCCGAGCTGCTCGGCACCTCGGTGCCCGCGGTCAACAGCGCCTTGCAGCGCGCTCGGGCCACCCTCGTCGCGGACGGCGGCCTGCCCGCCACCGAACCGCTGCGGCTCATGGACGAGGCCCAGCAGGCGCTGCTCGCCCGTTACGTCGACGCCTTCGAGCGCTACGACCTCGACGCCCTCACCGCGCTGCTGCACGAGGACGCCACACTGTCGATGCCGCCGTACCGGCTGTGGCTGCGCGGTACGGACGAGATACGGCGGTGGCTGACGGGCACCGGCGCCGGGTGCCGCGGTTCGCGCCTCGTGCCCGTCGCGGCGAACGGCGCACCGGCGTTCGGGCAGTACCGCGCGGGCGGCGAACCGTGGGCCTTGCAGGTCCTCGACGTCTCGGATGGCCGGATAACCGGGCTCAACTCGTTCCTCGACACCGAACGCCTCTTCCCGCTCTTCGGCCTCCCCGCCCGATTGGAGGGGTGTTCGAAGACCCAGACCCACCAGTGATGTGACCCCCCGTCACCTTGACCTGAATATCGAGGCACCGTCAACTCCTTTGGTTTAGAGGCGCCTTGGGAGTCGACGATCACGTGGCGTTCCACAGCTCCCGCAGCTCGGCCCAGTCCGGCGCCGGGCCCGACAGGGCGCAGGAGTCGGTCGCGGCGGCCGGAGATGTGCGCAGCCCGGCGAGGACGACGTCGAGGTAGCGCAGGTGGAGTGCGACGGCACGCTCACCGGCGGTGGGGATCCGGGCGGTGAGGTGTTCGAGCAGCAGGGGGACGTCGGCGGACGAGAAGTCGGGGCGCAGCACCCCCGCTCGGTGGGCAGAGCGCACCAGGTCGTCCAGGGCGGCCCGCATCCGATCGGCGGCGGCGACGACCTCCTCGGTGGCCGGCAGCCGTCCGCCGACGAGCGGGAGCAGGGCGCCACCGGGGCCCCTCGCCGAGAGCGCGTCGCGCAGGAAGCGGCAGAACGCGCCCCAGGGATCGGGCTCCTCGGCGGCGGCGGTGCGTGCCTGCGCGGTCAGCTGGTCCATCCCGGCGATCCGCATGCGCTGCGCGAGCTCCT
The DNA here is from genome assembly GCA_964398515.1 of uncultured Streptantibioticus sp. Taxonomy (GTDB): domain Bacteria; phylum Actinomycetota; class Actinomycetes; order Streptomycetales; family Streptomycetaceae; genus CAYNNX01. Next base: position 3,895 of record CAYNNX010000036.1, read on the forward strand.
CCTTGCTGGCGTAGCGCCGGTAGAGGCTGCCCATGCCGATCCCGGCCCGGCGGGCGATCTCGGAGACGGGTGCGTCCCAGCCCTGCTCCGCGAAGACCTCGCGCGCCGCCCGCAGGAGCCGGGCGTCGTTGAGGTCCGCCTCCCGCCGCCGCCCGCGCGGCGCTGCCGTGTGCCCGTCGCCCATGCCTCCGCCTTCTCCTCGCCTCTCCTCGCACTGTTCCGGTGTCACCCGCGCAAGACGTCGGCCCCTGGGGGCGGTCGGCGTCACATCCGCGACACGCCGAGGCCGCCGTCGACGTGGAGCACGGTGCCCGTCACGAAGCCCGCCTCCTCGCCGGCGAGCATCGCGATCGCCCGTGCCACGTCCTCCGCCTCAGCCACCCGCCCGAGGGGCGTCCGCTCCGCGAGCCGCCGTTGAAGCTCCTGCGGCATGTGGGCGCTGGCCTCGGTGCGCACGAAGCCGGGTGCGACGACGTTGACGTTGACGCCCAGCGGTCCCGCCTCGCAGGCGACGAAGCGGGCGAAGGTGTTGAGGGCGGCCTTGGCGGTGCCGTGCGCGATCATCCCCGGGGCGGGCGGTCCGTCGGCCACCGCGCTGGAGACGTACACGATGCGGCCGCGGCCCTGCCCGGCCATGATCGCCAACGCCTGCTGGGTGAGGGTGTAGACGGCGGCGAGCTCGTCCGTCAGCTTCGCCCTGAAGTCGTCCCAGGCCAGGCTGCCCACCGGGGTCGGGCGGAAACGTGCGGCGGCGGCGTTGCAGACCAGGAGGTCCAGGCGCCCGTCGTCGGCGGACCGGCGCAGCAGTCGGGACGCCTCGTCGGGGTCGCGCACATCGGCCTGCACGGCGAAGGCCTCGCCGCCGTCGGCTTCGATGGCCGCGACCACGTGGTCGGCGGCCTGCCGGTCCGAGAAGTAGTTGACGGCCACGCGGTAGCCCCGGGCCCCGAGTTCCAGCGCGGTCGCGGCGCCTATCCCCCGGCTGCCGCCGGTGACCAGGGCTGTGGGGCCGGCCGTTGTTCCCATGCGTCCTCCAGGCGTGAGCCGAACGATGAGCTCTGGCGTACGTGCCGCCGAAGATATCGGAGCGGAGCGCTCCGCTCAAGAGTGCGGATGGCAGCAGCTCCGGCCCCGGGAGTCGGCTTCGAGGGCGTAGGCGCAGGACTTCAGGTGGAGCGATCGCCGGCCGGCCCCGGCGGCCCGCCGTGGCCCGATGCCGCCGACCGCCGCCAGCGACGACAATGCCGGGGAACGCGGCTGACGCGCCGACAACCCAGCGAAGGAGCTGCCCACATGTCGTACCCGGAGCCTCGTTATCTCGGCGAGAACGGCGAAGTGACCGCGGTGTTCCGCGCTGCCGACACCGAGCCCGAGATCAGCGCCCCCTCGGGCAACCGCACCCACTATCTCGCCACCCACGCCTCGACCGGTGGCGAGTTCGGGCTGTACCGGGTGGACTTGGGGCCCAGGTCACCCGGCGCCAGTACCCACTTCCACCGGACGATCTCGGAGTCCTTCTTCGTCCTCTCCGGTGAGCTCTCCCTGTTCGACGGAGAGCGCTGGATCACCGGTCGCGAGGGCGACTTCCTCTACGTGCCGGTCGGCGGCCTGCACGCGTTCCGGAACGACACCGACGACCCGGTCTCCATGCTCCTGCTCTTCTCCCCCGGCGCGCCGCGCGAGGAGTACTTCGAGAAGGTCGCGGAGATGACGCGGCGCGGGGGCGAGGAGCTCACCGAGTTCCGGGTGCGGCACGACAACTTCTTCGTGGAACCCGGGAACGGTCCCGGCACCGCGTGACCCGCCCGCGCGACGGCGGATCGTCCGCAGCAGCCGTGACGGGCCGTCACCGGCCGCCGCCGCTGCGCCGTCACTCCGGGATGCTCTTGATCACGGCCAGCCGCGCCCCGAAGGGGTCGGTGAACATCGCGAGGCGGCCGACTCCTTCGGCGTCCATGGGCGGGATGAGGGTGCTGGCGCGGTGCTCGATGGCGGTGGAGTAGGCGGCGTCGCAGTCGGCCACCTCTATGTAGGGGTGCCAGCCGGAGGTGGTGCCCTGCGCCACGTTCTCCGGCGGGAGCTGCATGATGCCGCCCTGCGCCGCGTTCTCCCCACCGCCGGCCGGGGCGACGACGGTGTACGTGTGGTCGCCGAACCGCATGTCCTCGGTGGACCAGTCGAACACCGAGCGGTAGAACCTCTTGGCCGCCGCGGCGTCCGTCGTGTACAGCTCGGTCCAGCACAGGGTGCCGGGTTCGGAGACCGCGTCCAGGCCCTTGACCTCACCGGGCTGCCACACCGCGAACCGGGCGCCGGTCGGATCGGTGAACCCCGCCATGCGCCCGGCCGTGAACACGTCGAACGGGCCGGAGCGCACGGTGCCGCCGGCCTGCTCGACGGCCTTGGCCGTCGCGTCGGCGTCGCGGGTGTGGAAGTAGACCGTCCACGCCGCGGCGGCGCCCTCCTCGGTGAGCGGCCCGACGGCCGCCACGGTGCGCCCGTCGAGCTTGAAGAAGCCGTACCCCCCGGCGTCCGGGCCCGCGGACTGGAACTCCCAACCGAACAGGGCGCGGTAGAAGGCGGCGGCCGCGTCGGTGTCGGGGGTGCCGAGGTCGATCCAGTTGGGGGCGCCGGGTACGTATGCGGTGGTGAGCATGGTGATCCTCCGGCGTGTCGTCGTGGCGAGGCCCGTCGGCCGGAGCGCGCGGCGGCCGGCGGGATCCGCTGCTGTTCTCAGCATCGCAGCCGCCACTGGCAACCGCCGCTCGACGGCCCGCCGCAACGGCTGCGGCCGCTACCGGCGCCGCTCGGGCGGCCGCACGACCGTGACCCCGGGCCCGGGCGCGTCGTCCATCGCCACCAGGGCCCTCGGCGCGTCGTCCAGCGGGATCGTGGTGGTGACGAGCCGGTCGGGGCGCAGTGATCCGGCCTCGACCATGGCCATCATGGGCCGGTAGGCGTGGGCGGCCATGCCGTGGCTGCCGAGGATCTGCAGTTCCCGGGCGACGACCTGGTCCATGGGGAGCACCGCGGGCCCCGCGGCGGCCGGCAGCAGGCCCACCTGGACGTGGCGCCCGTGCCGGCGCAGGCCGGAGACCGAGTCCGCGCAGGTGCGCGGGGACCCCAGGGCGTCCAGCGAGACGTGGGCGCCCCCGCCGGTCACCTCCACGACGGCCTCCACCACGCCGCCGGCGAGCGACGAGGCGTCGATGCACGCGGCCGCCCCGAACTCCCGTGCGAGGCCGAGGGCTTGGGGCGAGATGTCGACCGCGACGACCTGCGCGCCCGCGGCGGCCGCGATCATCACCGCGGACAGCCCCACGCCCCCGCAGCCGTGCACCGCCACCCACTCCCCCTGGCTGACGCGCCCCTGTGCGACCACGGCGCGGAACGCGGTGGCGAAGCGGCAGCCGAGCGCGGCCGCCGAGGTGAAGGAGAGCGTCTCCGGCACCGCGACGAGGTTGACGTCCGCGTTCTCGATCGCCACGTACTCGGCGAACGAGCCCCAGTGGGTGAAGCCCGGCTGGGTCTGCCGCTCGCAGATCTGCTGGGCACCGTCGGCGCAGGCACCGCACCGGCCGCACGCGCACACGAACGGAACGGTCACCCGGTCGCCGGGGCGCCAGTTCGCCACGTCCGGGCCGACGGCTTCGACCACTCCCGCCAGTTCGTGGCCGGGTACGTGCGGCAGCGTCACGTCGGGGTCGTGGCCCATCCAGCCGTGCCAGTCGCTGCGGCAGACCCCGGTCGCCTCGACCCGGATCACGGCTCCGTCCGGTGCGGGGACCGGGTCCGGGACGGACCGTATGCCGGGCTCCTCGCCGAACTCCTCGTACACCACTGCTCGCATGACCGCTCCACTGCTCCAGGGCCCTCCACGGATGGCTGCCCGAACCTACCAACTCCTGCCGTGCGGCGGCGGCCTCGCGGGCCGGACCACCCCGGCACCTGCGGACCCACCGGTCACGAGTGCCCCTTCCTCACCCGATCGCAGGGGCCCGCTGGCTCTCCCGCGGCCGGGGGCGGATGATGGGGGATGGTTCCTTGAGGTTCCTCGGGGCGGAGCCGTGGCCGATGGGAGGCGGGCGCCCATGAGCGAGTCGGAAGGGCACGAAGGCGCACCCGGGACACCGGCACCGGGACCGCCGCTGCTCGCCGAACTCTCGGCTGAGTTCGCCGGGACGATGGTGCTCATCCTGTTCGGCTGCGGTGTGGTGGCGCAGGTGGTGGCGGGCGGCGCGCTCACCACCCCCAAGGGCGGCCTGGGCAACCACGACAGCATCGCCTGGGCATGGGGCCTCGGCGTCACGCTCGGTGTCTATGTGGCGGCCCGGATCAGCGGCGCGCACCTCAACCCGGCGGTGACCGTCTCGCTCGCGGCGTTCACGGGCTTCCCGTGGCGGAAGGTGCTTCCGTACTCCGCGGCGCAGACTGCCGGTGCCTTCGTCGCGGCGCTGCTGGTGCGGTGGAACTACAGCGAGGTGCTGGCCAGGGCGGATCCCACCCACACGGTCAAGACGCAGATCGTCTTCTCGACGCTGCCGGGAAACGGCTCGAGCGTGGCCGGTGTGCACGAGTGGGGGGCCTTCCGCGACCAGGTGATCGGCACCGCCCTGCTCGTGCTGCTGGTCTTCGCCGTCACCGACCTGCTGAACACGCCTCCCGGCGCCAATCTGGGCCCCTTCGTCGTGGGCCTGATCGTGGTGGCGATCGGCATGGCGTTCGGCGCCGACGCCGGGTACGCGATCAATCCGGCGCGTGACCTCGGGCCGCGGCTGGCGAGCTTCCTCACCGGGTACGGCGGCGCCTGGCGCGACCAGTGGGGGAACTTCTACTTCTGGGTGCCGATCGCCGGGCCGCTGCTCGGCGGGCTGCTCGGCGCGGCGTTCTACCGGCTCTTCATCGGCCGCCACCTGCCGGCTGCCGAGCCGCAGCCGCCCGGGCGGGTCCCGGTGCCGCCGTAGGGCCGGGCGAGCGACCTCGATCCGGCCCGAGCGCCCCCAGCCCACCCACGAGAGGCAGCGAGCCATGGCGGACTTCGTCGGCGCGGTGGATCAGGGAACCACCAGCAGCCGATTCATGATCTTCGACCACGACGGCAACGAGGTGGCCAGACACCAGCTGGAGCACACCCAGATCCTGCCGCGGCCCGGCTGGGTCGAGCACGACCCGGTGGAGATCTGGGAGCGCACCAACGTCGCCATCCAGAACGCCGTCCGCTCGGCCGGGATCTCCGCCTCCGACCTGGCCGCCATCGGCATCACCAACCAGCGCGAGACCACGGTGGTGTGGGATCCGCGCACCGGCCAGCCGTACTGCAACGCCATCGTGTGGCAGGACACGCGCACCGACCGCATCGTCTCGGCGCTCGAACGCGACGGCCACGGCGACCTGATCCGGCAGCGGGCGGGGCTGCCGCCGGCCACCTACTTCTCCGCAGGCAAGATCAAGTGGATCCTGGACAACGTCGACGGGGTCCGCAAGGCGGCCGAGCAGGGGCATGCGCTCTTCGGCACCACCGACTCGTGGGTCCTGTGGAACCTCACCGGCGGACCGGGCGCCGGGGTCCACGCCACCGATGTCACCAACGCCAGCCGCACCATGCTGATGGACCTCGAAACCCTCGACTGGGACGACGAGTTGCTCGAGGTCTTCGGCATTCCGCGGGCCATGCTGCCGGCGATCAACGCGTCCTCCGACGCCGAGGCGTACGGGCGGTCCCGCACCACCCGTCCGCTGCGCACCCCGATCCCGATCACCGGGGTCCTCGGCGACCAGCAGGCCGCCACCGTCGGCCAGGTCTGCTTCTCGCCCGGCGAGGCGAAGAACACCTACGGCACAGGCAACTTCCTGCTGCTCAACACCGGTACGGATCCGGTCCGTTCCGAGCACGGGCTGATCACCACGGTCTGCTACCGGTTCGGCGGCGAACCCGCGGTCTACGCTCTCGAAGGCTCGATCGCGGTGACCGGATCGGCGGTGCAGTGGCTGCGCGACCAGATGCGGACCATCCGGGACGCCGCGGAGAGCGAGACGCTCGCCCGCACGGTGGAGGACAGCGGCGGCATCTACTTCGTACCGGCGTTCTCCGGCCTGTTCGCTCCGTACTGGCGCTCCGACGCGCGCGGCGCCATCCTCGGGCTCGCCCGCTACCACACCAACGGACACCTCGCCCGGGCGACGCTGGAGTCGATCTGCTACCAGAGCCGTGACGTGGTGGAGGCGATGGAACAGGATTCCGGGGTGCGCCTGGACGTGCTCAAGGTCGACGGCGGCGTCACCGCCAACGACCTGTGCATGCAGACCCAGGCCGACGTCCTCGGCGTCCCGGTCAGCCGCCCGGTGGTCGCCGAGACCACCGCCCTGGGCGCCGCCTACGCCGCGGGCCTGGCCACCGGCTTCTGGCGCGACACCGACGAACTGCGTGAGCACTGGCACGAGTCGAAGCGATGGGAGCCGCAGTGGAGTCCGGAGCGGCGGGAGGCGGGGTACGCGGGCTGGAAGAAGGCCGTCCAGCGCACGCTGGACTGGGTTGACGTGTCGTAGCCTCCGGCGGCGCGGCTCCCCCGCGCCGTGTCCGGCGGCGCCGTCAGCCGACGGTCACCGTCAGTGCCCGGGACACGGCCGGTGCGCTGCGCGGACGCGGCCGACGGGCTCCGGTTTCGGTTTCCGAAGGATGCGCCGCCGCTGCCGCAAGGAAGGCTTCGACTTCCGAAGAAAGGCCCGAAGCAGGGCATGCGAAAGGCGGGTGCTCCCCCCGGGGGCACCCGCCTTCGTCCCGCTCACGCGATGGACACCGGGACCGGTCGCGCGGTGGACACTGGGACCATGTGCCGCAGCATCCGGACGCTCCGCCCGCCCATGGCGCCCGACGTCACCGACGCCGACATCCGGGCCGCCGCCTTGCAGTACGTGCGCAAGGTGTCCGGCTTCCGGGCGCCCGCCGCCCACAACCGCGAGGCCTTCGAGCAGGCCGTCGCGGCCGTGGGCGACGCCACCCGGGAGCTACTGGCCGCGCTGGAGGTACGCGGCCACCACGCCACGGGCCGGGATCAGGCGGCCGGGAACGTGTAGGTGTAGCCCTGCGCGTCCAGCTGGTCGAGCAGCCGGGCGAGCGCCTGCACGGTCTGGGAGCGGTTGCCGCCGGCGTCGTGCATCAGGACGACCGCGCCGGGCCGCAGATCCTGGTTGATGTTGCGCAGGATGCCGTCCACACCCGGGCGCCGCCAGTCGTTGGAGTCGACGCTCCAGCCGAGCGGCCGCAGGTCGTTCTGGGCCGCGATGGTGCGGATCGTCCGGCTCCAGTCGCCGCCGGGGGCACGGTAGTACCAGATCTTGGCGCCCCTGCCCGCCGCGTCGGATATCTCGCGCTTGGCGTCGACGATCTCGTGCGTGTTGTAGTCGAGCGACATGCGGCTCTGCTGCTCGTTGTGGTGCACCGAGTGGTCGCACAGCCGGTGCCCGGCCGCGACTATCTCCTTGGTGAGGTACGGGTACCGCTGCGCGTTGGGCCCGATCTCGCAGAAGGTGGCCTTGGCGTGGTGCTCGGCCAGCAGCGCCAGCACCTGCGGCGTCCACCGCGGGTCCGGGCCGTCGTCGAAGCTGAGCGCCACGGTCTTGCCGACGCCCGCCGCGCGGTACGAGATCTTGGCGTCGGCGACCGGGCCGCCGGGCGCCTTGACGGGTATGGACGAGGTCGCGGTAGCGGGGTCCGAGGGCGGCGCCGAGAAGGAGGACGCCGGGGCCGACGGCGCCCGCGACGGGGTCGCCGAGGGCGTGCCGGACGCCGAGACGTGCGCCGAGCGGGACGGCGACGCGGTGGTCTTCGCCGGCTTCGACGCGGAAGGTGAGGCGGGGGTCGGGATCACCGAGGACGGGGCGCTCTGCGCCGACGTGCCTGCGGTGTGCGGACCGCACGCGGTGAGCGCGGCTCCGCCGAGTGCCGCCACGAGTGCGGCCGCTGTCATCGTTCTGGCCCTGGCCAATGCCACAGTTCTCCCTCCGCGGGCAACCGTGCGAGGTGCCCGGATCGGTGATGGTCACGATGGGGAGGCGCGTCGAGTGACGAGCGGTGGACCCGCGGCCGTCGGGCAGCCGCGGGCGCCTCCGCCGTCGGTCGGTGGTGCGGCGAAGAGCACGCTCAGTGGTCGCGATCGCCTCGGGCGTCGCGGTCGATCGCGAGGGCGGGCCTCGTCGCCCGCCCGCGGATGCCCGGATCCGCGGAGAATCCGGGGTCTACATCCGTTTTGCGCCTGATGTCTGACCACAGTAGAGGAGCCCTGTCGTCCCGCGAAGAGCCTTGGCAAGGCACTCGGTGTGACAAATCTCCCCTATGTGATAAACGTCGCACTCTGCCTGAAGATCGGCGGCGGTGGCGCGATCAGCGCAACCATCGGGGGCTGTTGGCCGTCTCCCCCAGCGACCGGCTCTCCGGCACGGCCCCGCGGGCTGTCCGTCGAGGGCGATTCGGAAAGGCCACATGTCCCGTGGGGGGACGCGGAGAGGGCGGGGCGATGGCTCCCTTGAAGGTGACGGCGGCGATGGTGTGCGCGGGACTGCTGTGCTGCGGTGCCGTGGCGGGGACCGCATCGGCAGCGCCGGCGCAACCGGAGCGCGACGCGCCCGTGCTGCTGGTCAACGGCAACGCGGACGCGCGCCCGGGCCAGCTGGTGGACATCGCGTTGCAGGGCGTCGGCCCGCACGCCGGGGGCCGCAAGGGCGTCACCGCCTCCTCGCGGGCGCTGCGGGGGCCGGTCCGCCTCACGTGGCACCGGGACAAGTACAGCTCCGGGTACGACGCGGTCGCCGCGCTGCCGATGACCGACAGACCGGGGTGGTATCCGCTGACGGTCGCGGTCGGCGGACGGACGGTGGGGCGGGACGTGATCCGGGTCGTCCCGTCGCGGCGCCCGTCGTTCCGGCTGAGCGCCTCCGACGCGCGGTTCGCACGCCCCGGCGAGCGGCTGGGGATCGACTTCGACGACCTGTACCCGGGCGAGTCCGGGACGGCCTTCACCGTGACCTCCCCCGCCCTGCCGCGGCCGGTGCGGCTCACGCACGACCGCAGCACGGACTTCTACAACCCCCGGGCCTTCTCGGTCCGACCCCTGCTGCCCCCGGGGCTCAAGGACGGTACCTACCCGTTCGTCCTGGCCGGCCCGCGCGGGCGCATCACCGAGCGGCGCCTGACGGTACGGGCGGCTCGCCCGGGCGACCCGGACTACCTCGGCAAGGCGCGCGGCCCGGAGTTCTTCGGCGAGCCCGGGTCTCCCGGCGACGGGACGAGGCCCGTCGACCGCGTTCCGGCCGGCGGTTCCGTCGAGGTGTGGTGGCACGACGTCTACCCCGACGCGGGCGAGGACGAGCGGCTCGTCGCCACCTCACCGGCGTTCACCGCGCCGGTGCGGCTCGTCCACGACGAGAGCAAGGGCGCCGACGGCGACGACCCGCGCTACATCGGCACCGCCCGTGTCCACTCCGGCCTCGCTCCCGGCCGCTACCCCGTCACCGTGGTCGCCCACCACGGCCGGGTGCACAGGACGCGCTTCCTGACCGTCACCCGGGGCGCGGCCACACGGACGGCCCCCGACGCGAACCGTCCCGCCCCGGCTGCGATGGGGCTCGGCACCGGCGGCCTGGTGATCGGTGCCGCCGGGGTCGGCGTCGCCGTCCGCAGGCGCCGCGCGACACGGTCCCGGAGCGCCTGAGCGGCCGGCGCCTTCGCGATGGCCGCGGGCCGCGCGGCGTGCGACGCTGGGGATGGGAACCGCCGCCGAGGAGACCCTCGGGAGGGACGATGGGCCGCGACGTCCCGGAGTCGGAGTTCACCCGCGACGACCGCCGCCGCTACCGCGAGAAGATGCAGCGGTGCCTGGACGCGTTCGCGTTGATGCTGCGCGGCTCGCGCTTCGACTACGAGCGCCCGCAGGTCGGGCTGGAGATCGAGCTCAACCTCGTCGACGACGAAGCCGAGCCCGCGATGCGCAACGCCGAGGTGCTCCAGGTGATCGCGGACGCGGCGTGGTCCACCGAACTCGGCCGCTTCAACCTGGAGATCAACATCCCGCCGCGCCAGCTGACCGCCGGCGGTCCGGGCGCCTGGGAGCAGGAGGTACGCGACGCCCTCAACCGCGCGGAGGAGCGGGCCTCGTCCATCGGCGCCCACCTGGTGATGATCGGCGTCCTGCCGACGCTGATGCAGCACCACGTCAGCGCGGCCGCCCTGTCCGCCAATCCGCGCTACCGGCTGCTCAACCAGCAGGTGTTCGCGGCCCGCGGCGAGGATCTGCGCATCGAGATCGACGGCCGGGAGCGCCTGCGTACCTACGCCGACAGCATCACCCCCGAGGCGGCCTGCACCAGCACCCAGTTCCATCTTCAGGTCAGCCCGCAGGAGTTCGCCGACTACTGGAACGCGGCCCAGGCGATCGCCGGGGTCCAGGTGGCGCTCGCGGCCAACTCGCCCTTCCTGTTCGGCAAGGAGCTGTGGCCCGAGACGCGCGTGCCGCTGTTCGAGCAGACCACCGACACCCGGGCCGTCGAGCTCAAGGCCCAGGGCGTCCGGCCGCGCGTGTGGTTCGGCGAGCGCTGGATCACCTCGGTCTTCGACCTGTTCGAGGAGAACGTGCGCTACTACCCGGCGCTGCTGCCGCTGTGCGACGACGAGGACCCGCTGCGCACCCTGGAGGACGGCGACATCCCGAAGCTCGCCGAACTCACCTTGCACAACGGCACCATCTACCGGTGGAACCGCCCGGTGTACGACGTGGTCGACGGCATCCCGCACCTGCGGGTGGAGAACCGGGTGCTGCCCTCCGGGCCGTCGGTGGCCGACGTCACCGCCAACGGCGCCTTCTACTTCGGCCTGGTGCGCGCCCTCGTCGACGAGGAGCGGCCGGTGTGGTCGCGGATGTCGTTCGCCGCCGCCGAGGACAACCTGCACTCCGCGGCCCGCGACGGCATCGACGCCCGGCTGTACTGGCCCGGCATGGGCGAGGTGCCCGCCTCCGAACTGGTCCTTCGGCGGCTGCTGCCCCTGGCCCACCAGGGCCTGGAACGCTCCGGGATGGACGACGCGTGGCGCGAGCCGATGCTCGGCATCATCGAGCAGCGCTGTGTGGCCGGGCGCAACGGGGCGCTGTGGCAGTCGGAGATGTTCCACGCTGTCGAGGACCGCGCGAGGCTGAGCCGCCACGAGGCGCTGCGCCGGATGACCGAGCAGTACATGGGCTACATGCACCTCAACGTGCCCGTGCACACCTGGCCCGTGGAGTGAGCGTGCGGGCCGCGGTGGTCCGGCGGGGCCGTCGTCGCGCGGCCTTCACCGCGCCGGAACCCGCACAACCCCTGGCGTTCCGGGGCGACTTGCATACTCTGCGGCCATGGACTGCTGCCCTCCCTCCCGCCGCCAGGCCCTGCTGTGGGCGGGGCTCGCCGCAACCCCTCTCGCCGCCTCGGCCCTGGAACCCGGTGCCGCCGTCGCGGACGTCCCCGCCCAGGCGCTGCTCGTGACGGATCTGGAGGTGGTCACCGTCACCGACACCAGTGCCGTGATCACCTGGTTCACCGGTTCGCCGACCCGCACCGACCGCTACGGCGCACCCGCCCCCGTGCCGGCCGACACCGAGCTGCTGCTGGGCGACCCCGGAAGACCCGGCTCGCTGCGGACCGTGCTGCACGAGCCGGGTCCGACCGCGTTCCACTACGCGGAGGTGCACGGCCTGGAGCCGGGCCGCACCTACGCCTACCAGGCCCGCTCGGCCGGGCGCGTGGCGCACCAGTCGACGCTGCAGTTCCCGGGCAGCGGTGGCTCGATGGACGCCCCCGGGGTCTTCACCACCCTCACCCCGCCGCCCGGCCGCTACCTGTTCACCATCGCGCTCTGCAACGACCTGCACGTGGGAGAGGAGACCAGCGGCGTCATCACCGGCGGCTGGCCGCCCTCCTTCCAGCAGGACCCCGGGCTGCCGCCCTATCCGGAGGTCATGCTCGGCGCGCTCCTTGAGGACCTGCGCGCCGCGGACCGGGGCGCCGACGTCCTGCTGGTCGCCGGCGACCTGACCTCCGAGGCGAAGCCGCAGGACGCGGCCCGGGTACGGCAACTCCTCGACGGTTGGGGCTCGTTGGGCACCGACTACCTCGTCGCCCGCGGCAACCACGACCGCCCGCACGTGGGAGCGGAGTACGCCGGTTGCCGGGCGGTGGCGGGATCGCAGGACCACCACGACTGCTGGGGCGACGCCTTCGGGTACCGCCGCCAGACGCTCTCGGAGCACGAGATGGGGGGCCTGCGGATCATCGGGCTGGACACGACCACGCTCGACGCGGCGGGCGGCACGCTCGACGACGGCCAGCTGTCCGACCTGGCCCACCGGCTGCGCCACGACCGGGACCGGCCCACGCTGGTCTTCGGCCACCACCCGGTCACCTACGAGTCGGCCGTCACGACCGCGGCCGGTCCCGCCTTCGACCTGGACCAGGGCAAGGCACGGCAGCTGGAGGCGCTCTACCGGCGCACCCCCGGCGTCTTCCTGCACCACGCGGGCCACACGCACCGCAACAAGCGCACGTTCATGGCGGAGAGCCGGGCGGTGGAGTTCCTTGAGGTGGCGGCGGCCAAGGAGTACCCGGGCGGCTACACGCTGGTACGCCTGTACACCGGGGGCTACCTGGTGAGCTTCCACAAGACGCGCTCGGACCTGGCCCGGCGCTGGAGCCAGCGCACGCGCGGCGAGTACTTCGGCGTCTGGCCGCACTACACGCTCGGCACGATCGCGGACCGCAACCACACCGTGGTGCGCGACCTGTCGGGGCTGTCCCGGCCGTCCGGGGCGGGCCGCAGGCATTGACCGCCGCCGAGGTGGACATGAAACGCTTCGTCGAGAGGAGCACTCATGTCCGCCTGGCCCGGCCGCACCGCCGCCGAGATCGCCGCCGCCGTACGCGAGAAGCGGGTGACCCCGCGGGAGGTGGTCGCCCAGCACCTCGCCCGGATCGCCGAACTCGACCCGGACTTGCGGGCGTTCCGTCACGTCCGGGCCGAACGGGCGCCGGCGGAGGCCGACGAGGTCGGCGCGCGGGCCGATCTGGACCGACTGCCGCTGGCGGGCGTGCCGTTGGCGGTCAAGGACAACCTGGCGGTGCGCGGCGAGTGCCACCGGGACGGCTCCGCCGCCACCCCGGACACCGTGTGCGAGGCGGACCACGAGACCGTGCACAGGCTGCGGGCGGCCGGCGCGGTCGTCGTGGGGCTCACCAACGTTCCCGAGCTGTGCGTCTTCGGCACGACCGACGGGGTCCACGGCATCACGCGCAACCCGTGGGACCGCGGCCGGTCGGCCGGGGGCTCCTCCGGCGGCTCCGCGGCCGCGGTGGCCGCCGGCATGGTCCCGATCGCGCTCGGCAACGACGGCATGGGCTCCATCCGCATCCCGGCGGCGGCCTGCGGCCTGGTCGGCCTCAAGCCCGGGCGCGGTGCGGTACCCGCGGGGATCGGGCGGAACGACTGGTTCGGCATGGCGGAGAACGGCCCGCTGGCGACGACCACGCGCGACGCCCGGCTGATGTTCGCCGTACTGGCGGGCGAGGAGCCGCCGGAGCCCGACCGGCCGGTCCGCCGGGCGGTGCGGGTGGCGTACTCCCTGCGCAGCCTGCTGCCCGGCCTGAGGGCCGACGATGCCTACGCGGAGGCCGCCCGGCGGGCCGCCCGGCTGCTCGCCGCCGCCGGACACGACGTGGCCGCCGCCGACCCGCCGTTCCCCCTCTGGCTCGGTGCCGCCGCTGTCGCCCGCTGGGCCGCCGGCACCGCCGTGGACGCCGCGGGTCTGGACCCCGCACTGCTGACCCGGCGCACCCGCCGCCACGCCGCCGCCGGGCGGCTCGTCGGCCGCACGCCGCTGCCCCACGGCGACCACGGCGACCGGCTGGGTGAGCGCCTGCGGGCGTTCTTCGAGCGGTACGAGGTGCTGGTGACGCCCGCGCTCGCGCGGCCGGTGCCGGCCGCCGCGCCCTGGCACGAGCGGGGCTGGCGGGCCAATCTGCTGACCAACACGCGGTTCTCGCCCTACACGCCGGCCTGGAACCTGGCCGGCTGGCCCGCACTCAGTGTGCCGTTGGGCGTGCTGACCTCCGGGGTGCCGTGCGCGGTCCAACTGGTGGCCCGGCCCGGCGGCGAGCACACGCTGCTCGATCTCGCCGCGTGTCTGGAATCCCGGCTGCCGTGGCGGCGCGTCGCCCCGGTCGGCGGTCACGCCCCGGGCAGGCGGGCGCGCTCTTCGGGGGCACCGGGCAGGGGGTAGACCGCGTCGGCGTACCGGGCCAGGGCCCCGTCGTGGTGATGAGCACGGTGGCGCGCCCGGGCCGTCAGGCGGTGCGGCTCACCCCCGCCGCCGCGGGCCCGCACCTGCGCCGGGGCCGACGCGGAACGCCGACCCCAGTCCTGAGTGAGGTGTTGGTGCGTCACCACTTCGCCCCGCTCACCAACCGTGGCCGCGGTGGCCGCCGTGCCAGTGACCGTAGCCGTGGCCGTGCCAATGGCCGTAACCGTGGCCATGACCATGGTGCCAACCATGGTGGTAGCGGCGACGGTGACGCCCGCCGAAGATCCCGAAGACGTTCATGCTGCCCTCCCTTCTACGGCTCGGGCCCCGAGAAGTGGGTCCGGTGAAGAATCTCCACCTGTCTGGTGCACCTTCTACCGGATATACGAAAACCCCACTGCCGGTGTTCAAGGGAGGAATGATTTTTTTCTCCTTGTTCCTCAACATTTCTTCCCGCTGCTCCTCGAAGTCGCCGTTTCACAGCGGGCATTGGGCACAGAGGCCGTCTGTCGCGCGGCGGTCCCGTGCAGCGATGATGGTCACGAGGACCACAGGCTTCACGGCGCCCACGGGAAGGCCTCACATGGTCAGCAGCAGCGCAGCCGCCCGCCGTACGCCCGGAGCGCCGCCGCCCGCGGACGCGGACGTCGTCGTCATCGGGGCGGGGGTGATCGGGGCGAGCATCGCCTTCCACCTGGCCGAGGCCGGTGTCCGCCGGGTGCTGGTGCTCGACCGGGACGGGCCGGGCGGCGGCTCGTCGGGCAAGCCGATCGGGGGCGTACGCGCCCAGTTCTCCGATCCGCTCAACATCCGGCTGGGTCAGCGGAGCCTGGAGGCGTTCCGCCGCTTCCCCGAGCGCCCGGGCGCCGCCATCGGACTGGATCACGTCGGCTACCTGTTCCTGCTGTCCGACGCCCGGCAGACCGCGGCATTCGAGGAGGCGATCGCCCTCCAGAACGCCCTCGGGGTGCCCAGCAGGCTGCTCACCCCCGGCCAGGCCCGCGAGCTGTGCCCCTACCTCGCCCCGGACGGCATCGTCGCCGCCGCCCACTGCCCCACCGACGGATACGCGCGCCCTCCGGCGGTCGTCGCCGGGTATCTGCGCGCGGCCTTCCGGCTCGGCGCCGCGATCCGCAGCCACTGCCCGGTCACCGGGATCGACACCGACGCCGGCCGCGTACGGGCGGTGCGCACGGCACGCGGCACGGTGCGCACCCCGGCCGTGGTCTGCGCGGCCGGCGCCTGGTCGGCCTCGCTCGGCGCGCTGGCCGGGGTGTCCTTGCCGGTCACGCCGCTGCGGAGGCAGATCGCCTGCACCGGCCCGATGCGGCCCGCCGCACCGCGGATCCCGTTCACCCTCGACTTCGCCTCGACGCTCTACTTCCACGACGACGGCGCCGACGGCCTGCTGCTCGGCTTCTCCGACCCCCGGCAGCGGCCGGGCTTCGGCCGGGCCTTCAGCCGCGACTGGCTCCCGGCGTTCCGGCAGGCCGCCCGGGTGCGCGCACCGGCGCTCGCGGAGGTGGAGATCACCGGCGGCTGGGCAGGACTGTACGAGATGACCCCCGACCGCAACGCCCTCATCGGCGAAGCAGCCGACGTCAGCCGGTTCCTGTACGCCACCGGCTTCTCCGGGCACGGCTTCCTGCAGGCTCCGGCGGTCGGCGAGATCGTCCGCGACCTGTATCTGCGCCGCACCCCGTTCCTCGACGTCGGTCCGCTCGCCGCGACGCGCTTCGCCGACCAGGTCGCCCGCCCCGAGGCCCACATCGTGTGACCGGCCGCTGCGCCGAACGACTCGCGTACGGCCCGTCGAACAGGAGGACCCGATGCCCACGCTCCCCACCTGGCGGCTGCGCGCCGAGTTCGCCCGCCGGCTGTCCGCCATGTACGGGCGGGAGGTCCCCGCCTACACCACGCTGGTCGACGTGGCCGCGCGGGTCAACGACGAGGTGATGCGGCGGGACCGGGACGCGGAGCGGCTGGGCGCCATCGAACGCGTCACCGAGGAGCGGCACGGCGCCATCAGGGTCGGCACGCCTCGGGAACTGCGGCAGGTGGCGCGGGTCTTCGGTGCCCTGGGCATGCACCCGGTGGGCTTCTACGACCTGCGCGACGCGCCCGTCGGCGCCGTGCCCGTGGTCTCCACCGCCTTCCGGCCGACCGCCCCCGACGAGCTGGCCCGCAACCCCTTCCGCGTGTTCACCTCGATGCTCGCCACCGCCGACGCCCGCTTCTTCGACCCCGGACTGCGCGCCCGCCTGGAGGCGTACCTGGACCGGCGCACGCTCTTCCCACCGGAGCTGCTCCGCCTCGCCGACCAGGCAGAACGCCACGGCGGGCTCGACGAGCCGCACGCGACACGCTTCCTCACCCTCGCCGTCGGCGCCTTCGAACTCTCCCGCGAGCCGGTGGACCGCGCCTGGTACGCCGAGCTGGAGCGCGTCTCGGCGGTCGCGGCGGACATCGGCGGCGTGGGAAGCACGCACATCAACCACCTCACCCCGCGCGTCCTCGACATCGACCGGCTCTACGACGCCATGGCAGGCCGGGGCATCGCCATGATCGACGAGATCCAGGGGCCGCCGCGCTGGGCGGGACCGGACGTGCTGCTGCGCCAGACCTCCTTCCGCGCGCTGGCCGAGCCCCGCAGCTTCCGCGAGCCCGACGGCACCGTGACCGTCGGCGCGCTGCGGGTGCGGTTCGGCGAGGTCGAGGCCCGCGGCATCGCCCTGACCCGCTCCGGCCGGGCCCTGTACGACGAGCTGGCGGCGGAGACGGACCGCCGGCTCGCCCAGTGCGCCGGGCGGACCCGGCAGGAGGCGGCGCACGAGGTCTGGACCGCCCGCTTCGCCCTGACCGAGCGTCAACTTATGCTGGATGACCAGGCGTTCTTCACCTTCCACCCGGTCCGGGACCGCCCCCGCGACGGACAGCGCCCGCCGCAGGACCTCGCCGGTCTCCTCGACGGCGGCTGGATCACCGCGCACCCGGTGGTCTACGAGGACTTCCTGCCCCGCTCGGCCGCCGGGATCTTCCGGTCCAACCTCACCGACGAGGAAGGCAACGCCCCCGCCGGGGCCGGCGCCCACTACGACCGGTCGTGGCTGGCCGAAGCGATCGGGCGGCCGGTGCACGACCCGTTCGACCTGTACGCGGCGCAGCGTGAGGCGTCGCTGGGCGAGGTCCGGGCCGCGTTCGGCACGGCCGTGGCCGCCGCCCCCTGACGTGCCCGGGCTCCGGCCCTGCCACCCCGTTGCCCGGATCGAGCGATCGAGGAGTTCGCCGTGACCGACACCACCGCGCAGTTGCCCACCACCGACGCGCTGCGCGCCCGCGCCCTGGAGAGCCTGCGCCGCCTCGGGGCGCACGTACCGGCCGACGGAACCGGGCTCACCGCCCGCACGCCGCTGACCGGGGGCGCGCTCCTGCCGCTGCCGTCGTCGACGCCCGAGGACGTCGACGAAGCCGTCGGCGCCGCCCATGAGGCTTTCCGGCACTGGCAACTGACCCCGGCACCCCGGCGCGGGGCGCTCGTCAAGCGCCTCGGCGAGCTGCTGAGGGAGCACAAAGGCGATCTGGCGGACCTGGTCACCGTCGAGGCGGGCAAGATCCGCTCCGAGGCGCTCGGCGAGGTCCAGGAGATGATCGACATCTGCGACTTCGCCGTCGGTCTCTCCCGCCAGCTGTACGGCCGCACGATCACCTCGGAACGCCCCGGCCACCGGCTGTCGGAGAGCTGGCACCCGCTGGGCGTCGTCGGCGTCATCTCGGCCTTCAACTTCCCCGTGGCCGTGTGGTCGTGGAACACCGCGATCGCCCTGGTGTGCGGCGACACCGTGGTGTGGAAGCCGTCGGAGCTCACGCCGCTGACCGCGCTCGCCTGCCACGCCCTGCTCGCCCGCGCCGCCGCCGAGACCGGTGCGCCGGGCGGAGTGCACCGCCTGCTGCTGGGCGGCGGCGACACCGGTGAGCGGCTGGTCGACGACGCCCGGGTCGCCCTGGTCAGCGCCACGGGTTCGGTGCGCATGGGGCGCCGGGTCGCGCCGCGGGTCGCCGCCCGCCTGGGCCGCGTGCTGCTGGAGCTGGGCGGCAACAACGCCGCGGTCGTCACCCCCTCGGCCGACCTGGAGCTCGCGGTGCGCGCGATCGTCTTCGCCGCCGCGGGGACGGCGGGCCAGCGCTGCACCACGCTGCGCCGCCTCATCGTGCACGAGGACGTCGCCGAGGCGCTCCTGGACCGGCTCCTGCACGCCTACGGGCAGCTCGCGGTGGGCGACCCCTTCGACGCCGCCACCCTGGTGGGGCCGCTGATCAGCCTCGACGCGTACCGCGGCATGGGTGCGGCGCTGCAGCGGGCCCAGGCCGACGGCGGCAAGATCCTCACCGGCGGCGAACGGCTGTGGGCGGACCAGGCCCCCGACGCCGCCTACGTGCGGCCGGCCGTGGTGCGCATGCCCGCGCAGACGCCGATCGTGCGGGAGGAGACGTTCGCGCCCGTCCTCCACGTGCTCGCCTACCGCACCTTCGACGAGGCGCTCGCCCTGCACAACGACGTCCCGCAGGGCCTGTCGTCCGCGATCTTCACCCGGGACCAGCGCGAGGCCGAGCGCTTCCTCGCCCCCGACGGCTCCGACTGCGGCATCGCCAACGTCAACATCGGCACCTCGGGCGCGGAGATCGGCGGAGCCTTCGGCGGCGAGAAGGCCACCGGAGGCGGCCGCGAGTCGGGCTCGGACGCCTGGCGCGCCTACATGCGCCGCGCCACCAACACGGTGAACTACTCCACGGACCTCCCCCTCGCCCAGGGCGTCAGCTTTCTGTGACCTGGCTCCGTGTGACCTGGCACACGCTGCCCCAACACGCCGATTTCCCGCCCGCCCCCGGTACGGCACGGCCGGGGCGGGCAGGGATCGCACATGCCTTTGCTCGTCGGAACGTCCGGGTGGCAGTACAGGGACTGGCGCGGCGTGCTGTACCCGCCGAAGGTGCCGCAGCGGCTGTGGCTTGAGGAGTACGCCAGGCACTTCGCCACCGTCGAGAACAACAACGCCTTCTACCGGCTGCCCTCGCGCGAGACGTTCGAGCAGTGGCGGGACGCCACCCCGGACGGCTTCGTGATGGCGGTCAAGGCCAGCCGCTACCTCACGCACATGAAGCGGCTGCGGGATCCGCAGGAGCCGGTGGAGCGGCTGATGGACCGCGCCGGCGGACTGGGCCCGCGGCTGGGGCCGGTGCTGCTCCAGCTGCCGCCCACGCTGCGCGCCGACAGCGGCCTGCTCGACGCCTGCCTGGCCTGCTTCCCCTCCGGGATCAAGGTGGCCGTCGAGCCGCGGCACGAGTCGTGGTGGACCCCGCAGGTGCGCGGCGTCCTCGAGCGGCACGGCGCGGCGCTGTGCTGGGCGGACCGGCTGGCCCGTCCCGCGACACCGCTGTGGCGGACCACCGGATGGGGGTACGTGCGCTTCCACGTCGGCATCGCCCGGCCCTGGCCGCGCTACGGCCGCCGTTCGCTGACCACCTGGGCGCAGCGGATCACCGACACCTGGCCCGGCGACGCCGAGGTGTTCGCCTACTTCAACAACGACCCAGGCGGCGCCGCGGTGTTGGACGCCGTCACCTTCGCCCGCGTCGCGTCTGCCCTGGGCGCGACGGTGAGCCGGACCCCGGTCATTACCTGACGAGTCGTCACCCGGATGACCCCCGCGTGACCCAGGTCACTCCGGTGGGCCACGCGAGCACGCCGCGAGTGACGCCGGTCACACGCCAACTACCCCATTCGCGGGATGGGTTGTGACCCGGGCCACGCGCACCTCTGTGAACCAGACCACTACAAACGCAAATAAAACGGGCATTGACTGCCTTTACCGAGTGAAGACAGTCACACCCACCCAAGCCCTACGAATCTGGATAGTCCTCCGGCGGCCCTTCCGTCCCCGCACCGCCGGAAACCCCGTTTCCCCGTGCCGACCAGGCCGCATGCACCGCCCCCCGGCGACCTCGGCGGTCCCGCCGCCCTCCGCACGGCCGCCCTGCTACGGCGCGGCCTAGTATCAGCGCCTCTTGGCAGCGCCGGCGAGCCGGGTTACCAAGGATGTGTTCGCAGCGACCGGGCGCCACTCGCCCGATGCGATCCCGTACTTCCGGCGTGACGGCCCGGCTACGACGTAGTAGTGGGCGCCGACGCCGGGTTCCCGCCCCAGCCGCACCGCGGTCCGTCGAGCGGACGCCACCGGCGGGGGAATCCCCGAGCATCCGAGGACCAGACATACACATGCCCAAGTTCACCAAGCGCCTGCGCGCCGCCGCCGCCCTGCTCGCCACCGCCGCCGGTATCACCACCGGCGCTGCAGCCCTGGCCCCCACCGCCGCCTCGGCCGCGAGCCCGCAGGCCCTGGCCGCGCAGATCGTTCCGGCGAACCAGCTGGCCTCCTTCAACCGGATCATCTCGCACGAGAGCGGTTGGAACGTCACGGCCACCAACGCCTCCTCCGGCGCGTACGGCCTCGCCCAGGCCCTGCCCGGCTCCAAGATGGCCTCCGCGGGCGCCGACTGGCGCACCAACCCCGCCACCCAGATCCGCTGGGCGCTGAGCTACATGAACTCCCGCTACGGCAGCCCGAACGCCGCCTGGGCCTACTGGCAGCACCACCACAACTACTGATCGGCCCTGCCGGCGCCGCCCGCGCCCGCACCTGCCGACCCGCTCGAGGGGGTCCGGTTCCGCACCGGACCCCCTCGAGCACGTCCTGAAGCGGTACCCTCCCGGGGTACCGGCGCCCCCGGAGGGGCGCACCGTTCGCTTCCTGACGACAAGCGGTGTAGGTATATGCGTATGGCCCGCCTTTGGGGCCGATCCTGGGCCCAGTCGGCCCCGCGATGGACAGGTCGGCGCCGGGGTCGGCGTGAGCGCCCGCCCTCGGTCACCGATGGTGGGCAGGCAGCGAGCGAGCGCCGGTCGCCGGTCATCCCGCCGGGGCAGCGCCCGCGGTCCTTGCTGAGCCTGCGCACCGTCGCGGGTCAGGTCTTCGTGCTCGAAGTGGTGATCGTGCTGCTGCTCGTGGTGGCCGCGGCGGTGACACTCGTGCTGCAGGCCGGGCACGACAGCACCCAGGAGGCGCGCAACCGCTCCCTCGCCGTCTCGGAGACCTTCGCGCACTCCCCCGGGCTCGTCACGGCGCTGCACAGCCCCGATCCGACCGCCCTGCTCCAGCCGCGCGCAGAGGCGGCCCGCGTCAGCTCCGGGGTGGACTTCCTCGTCGTGATGAACACCCAGGGGATCCGCTACACCCACCCCAACCCCGGCCGCATCGGGAAGAAGTTCGTCGGCAACATCGCCCCCGCGCTCGCCGGGCACCCGTACACCGAGACGATCCAGGGGACGATAGGGCGCCTGGTGCAGGCGACCGTCCCCGTCAACGACTCGCACGGCAAGGTCGTCGGCCTGGTCTCCGCGGGTGTTCTGACCAGCAAGGTCACCAGCGCGGTCAACCGCCAGCTGCCGATCCTGCTCGGCGCCGCGGCCGCCGGCCTGGCCCTGGCCACCGCGGGAACCGCCCTGGTCGCCCGCAGGCTGCGGCGGCAGACCCACGGCCTGGACCCGGTCGAGATGACCCGCATGTACGAACACCACGACGCGGTGCTGCACGCCGTCCGCGAGGGTGTGCTCATCATCGGCGCCGACGGGCGGCTGCTGCTCGCCAACGACGAGGCGCGGCGGCTGCTCGACCTGCCCCCGGACGCGGAGGGGCGGCCGGTGACCGAGCTCGGACTGGACCCGCGCGCGGTCGAGCTGCTCTGCGCCGGCCGGCTGCGCACCGACGAGGTGTTCCCGGCCGGGGACCGGCTGCTCGCGGTCAGCGTCCGCCCGACCGGCCGCTACGGCGGCCCGCCCAGCACGGTGGCGACCCTGCGCGACACCACCGAGCTGCGCGCCCTGTCCGGCCGCGCCGAGATCGCCCGCACCCGGCTGCGGCTGCTGTACGACGCCAGCGTGAAGATCGGCACCACCCTGGACGTGGGCCGCACCGCGGAGGAGCTGGCGCAGGTGACGGTCCCCCGGCTCGCCGACTTCGTCACCGTCGACCTGGTGGACGCGGTCCTGCACGGCGAGGAGCCGGCGGTCGGGAGCGACACGCAGATGCGCCGCGCGGCCGTCGGCGGCATCCGCAACGACCACCCGCTCTACGCCAAGGGCGACCTGATCCGGTTCGTCGCCTCCACCCCGCAGGCCATCGGGTTCCGCACCGGGCGGCCCGTCCTCGAACCCGATCTGCACAACGCCCCCGGCTGGCACGCCCAGGACCCCGAGCGGGTGCGCCAGATCCTCGACTACGGCATCCACTCGCTGATCACGGTGCCGCTGCGGGCCCGCGGTGCCGTGCTGGGCCTGGTCAACTTCTGGCGGGCGCGGGTCCCGGAGCCCTTCGAGCAGGACGACCTCTCGCTCGCCGAGGAGCTGGTCGCCCGCGCCGCGGTGTGCATCGACAACGCCCGGCGGTACACACGCGAGCACACCATGGCCGTGACGCTGCAGCACAGCCTGCTCCCGCGCGGCCTGCCCGAGCAGAACGCGCTGGACGTCGCCTACCGCTACCTGCCCGCGCGCGCCGGCGTCGGCGGCGACTGGTTCGACGTGATCCCGCTGCCCGGGGCCCGGGTCGCCCTGGTCGTGGGCGACGTCGTGGGCCACGGGCTGCACGCGGCGGCCACGATGGGCCGGCTGCGCACCGCCGTACGCAACTTCTCCACGCTCGACCTGCCCCCCGACGAGCTCCTCGGCCACCTCGACGAGCTGGTCGGCCAGATCGACCAGGACGAGACGGCCGCCGGCGGTGAGGCGGCGGTCACCGGCGCGACCTGCCTCTACGCCATCTACGACCCGGTCGACCGGCGCTGCGCCCTCGCCCGGGCGGGCCATCCGCAGCCGGCCGTGGTGCACCCCGACGGCTCCGTGGACTTCCTCGACCTGCCTGTCGGCCCGCCCCTGGGGCTTGCGGGCATGCCGTTCGAGGCGACGCAGGTCGAACTGGCCGAGGGGAGCCGGCTGGTGCTCTACACCGACGGGCTTGTCGAGGACCGCGACCGGGACATCGACGAGGGCATGGAGCTGCTGCGCGCCAGCCTGGCCCGGGCCGACGGCTCCCCGGAGAAGATCTGCCAGAGCGTGCTGGACGCCATGCTGCCGCCGCGCCCGAGCGACGACATCGCGCTGCTGGTGGCCCGCACCCGGGCGCTGCGCGACGACCAGGTGGCCGAATGGGAGGTGCCCTCGGATCCGGCGGCGGTCAGCACCGTCCGCGCGGCCGTGCTCCGGCAACTGGAGGAGTGGGGGCTGGAGGAGCTCGCCTTCACCACGGAGCTGATCCTCAGCGAGCTGGTCACCAACGCCATCCGGTACGCCACCGGCCCGATCCGGGTGCGGCTGCTGCGGGACCGCACGCTGATCTGCGAGGTCTCCGACACCAGCAGCACCTCGCCGCATCTGCGCCACGCCGCCATCACGGACGAGGGCGGGCGCGGCCTGTTCCTGGTGGCGCAGATGGCCGACCGCTGGGGCACCCGCTACACCGACACCGGCAAGGTCATCTGGGCCGAGCAGTCACTGCCCTGACGGCCCGGCGGCATCACCCGGCGAGTGATCCGCGGCACCATCCGTTGATCACGGTGGGCGCGCGGGCGGACCGCGTCCTAGGCTGCCGTTCATGAGCGCACACTTTGACGTCGTCGTCCTGGGCGCAGGCCCGGGCGGATACGTGGCCGCGATCCGGGCGGCCCAACTCGGCCTCACCACGGCCATCGTCGAGGAGCGGTACTGGGGCGGGGTCTGCCTCAACGTGGGCTGCATCCCCTCCAAGGCACTGCTGCGCAACGCCGAACTCGCCCACATCTTCACGCAGGAGGCCAAGACCTTCGGCATCCGGGTCGACGGCGAGGTCACCTTCGACTACGGCCAGGCGTTCGCCCGCAGCCGCAAGGTCGCCGACGGACGCGTCAAGGGCGTGCACTACCTGATGAAGAAGAACAACATCAGGCAGTACGAGGGGCGCGGCACGTTCCTCGACGACCACACGCTGCAGGTGCCGCTGGCCGACGGCAACACCGAGATGATCTCCTTCGACCACTGCATCATCGCCACGGGCGCCACGACCAAGCTGCTGCCGGGCACCTCGCTGGGCCCGCGCGTGGTCACGTACGAGGAGCAGATCCTCAGCGACCGGCTGCCGCGCAGCATCATCATCGCCGGGGCCGGCGCGATCGGCGTGGAGTTCGCCTACGTGCTGCGCAACTACGGCGTCGACGTGACCCTGGTGGAGTTCCTCGACCGGATCGTGCCGCTGGAGGACGAGGAGGTCTCCGCCGAACTGGCGCGCCGCTACCGGAAGCTGGGCGTCAACGTGCTCCCCTCCACCAGGGTCGAGGCCATAAACGACCTCGGCGACCGGGTGCAGGTCCAGGTCTCCACCGGCGGCCAGCAGCAGGTCCTCGAAGCGGACAAGGTCCTGCAGGCCATCGGCTTCCAGCCGCGGATCGCCGGATACGGCCTGGAGCGCACGGGCGTCAAGCTCACCGAGCGCGGCGCGGTCGACATCGACGGGCGCTGCCGCACCAGCGTGCCGCACATCTTCGCCATCGGGGACGTGACGGCCAAGCTCATGCTCGCCCACGCGGCGGAGGCCATGGGGATCGTCGCCGCCGAGACCATCGCGGACGCCGAGACCATGGAGCTGGACTACGTGATGATCCCCCGGGCGACCTACTGCCAGCCGCAGATCGCCAGCTTCGGCTGGACGGAGGCGCAGGCCCGGGAGCGCGGTTTCGACGTGCGGGTGGCGAAGTTCCCGTTCACCGCGAACGGCAAGGCGCACGGGCTCGGGGACACCGCCGGATTCGTCAAGATCCTCAGCGACGGGCGCCACGGCGAGCTGCTCGGCGCCCACCTCATCGGGCCGGAGGTCACCGAGCTGCTGCCCGAGCTGACCCTGGCGCAGCAGTGGGATCTGACGGTGCACGAGGTCGCGCGCAACGTCCACGGCCACCCGACGCTCGGCGAGGCGGTCAAGGAGGCGATCCACGGCCTGGCCGGACACATGATCAACATGTGACGCGGCCCGGGCCGCCGGGGGG